>JBJTQP010000224.1:0-64585 GCA_046075685.1 Planctomycetaceae bacterium
CGGTGTGCTGAAACGTGGTCATGTGCCGATGGCCCCGGCGGGAACCTCGAGCGCGCCGAGATCCTTCACCTCGTCGGCCTCGAGGGTGATCGTGAAGCGACCCTTGGGATTCCACTTCAGTTCCGGCCGGGCGAGGATCACGCCCCCGCCGGACCCCGTGGCCCGGGCGTGCCAGACCTGGAACTCCAGCGGCTCGCCGGCCGGCAGATCGGCGATCTGGAAGCTGCCGTCGGCCACCGACACGGCCGCGTAGCCGTCCTTGCGGACGAGCATGTAGGCCTTCATCCATGGGTGGATGTTGCAGGTCACGGCCCGGGGCACCCCCATCTCCGAGTCGGGTGTGTAGGCGGTGCCCTGCCCCGCGGGAATCAACTGGTTGAAGCTGGTGCCGTCGATGTTCGTGTTGTGACCCACCGGATCGCTGTTGCGGATGTCGATCGGTCGACCGACGCGGCCGACGAACACGGGCGCCAGGAACTCGCAGTTCTTCTGGTCGAAGATCACCACCTGCTCGGCCCCTGCTTCGGCGGTCACCGCTTCCTTGACGCGGCTCGCCTTGCGGACGAAGACCACGACGTCGGCGAGACCCTTGCTGGCGGAGTCCACCCGCAGGGAGCGGTCGAACAGTTTCGCCGCCGCGCCGCAGACCTCGGTGTCCTTGTCGATGACGAGCGGCTTCGGCTGCCCGGCATCACCCGCGAACACGAACCGCCCCTTGAGCGTGGCCCAGCCCGTGCCCGTGGAGGCTGCGGCTCCGCCCTCGGCGGCCGCCGATGCGGTCCCCGCCGGCGATCCTTGCAGGCTCTCACGAATCCGCGCCGCCGCAGCCGTGTCCGCGACCGGCGCCGCCACCCGCTGCGGCCCGCAGCCCGTGAACAACGCGGCGACAAGACCGAACGGGGCGGCGGTGCGGCGGAGGGTGGACATCATGGCCGGGATTCGCTCTCGCACGGGTTCACTTCTGGAAGACGGCCGCGGGAAGCACGATCTCGCCGAGGTCGGTGCCGGCGGCCGCGACGGCCACCTTCTTGCGGCCCTTCGAGACCTTCTCGGCCTTGCCGCCGATCGTCATCTCACCGAGGTAGCCGGCCTTCTCATGCCAGAACTGCAACTCCACCTCGCCGACCGGCACGTCCTTGATCTCGAAGGTGCCGTCGGCCTTGGAGACGGAGGCGTAGGGATTGGGCCGAACGACCAGCCAGCCCTTCATCCACGGGTGGATGTTGCAGGTGACCTGGGCCGGCACCGCCTCGTCGCTGGTGAACTTCACCGAGGCGCTGCCGCTGGCGGGGATCAGGTTGTTCGACGGCGAGTTCTTGACCGTGGCGATGTTGCTGTTGTGGCCCACCGTGTCGGAGTTCTTTACGACCAGTTCCTGGCCCACCTGGACGAACGCCACGTGCGGCTCGAAGCGGCAGTTCTTGTTGTCGAGCTCGACCTTCGCGGCGGCCGCGGCCTTCGCAGCCTCGGGGTTCACCTTCACGTCCTTGTCACGGACGAACACCACCACGTTGGCGATCCCCTTGTCGGCGCCGACGACGAGCTCCTCGGCAAGGAGCTTGTGCTTCCCGCACACCTCGGCGTCCTTGTCGGTCTTGAGCTCCGCCGCCGTCGGCGCGTCGCCCCCGAACACGAACTTGCCCTTGATCGTCGCCCACTGCTCGGCGGACGCGGGGCCCGCACACAGCGAACTGACGACGGCGACCGACAGGATCGACATGAGGCGGGTCATCGAGATGCTCCGGAAGGTGGGACGGGAGGCGGGGCGGACGAACACGACCATGCTTCAGTTTAGGACGCCGGCCGCAGACGACGACCGCGCCGACGACAAGGGAGCCGGCTCCGCCGCATTCGGCGGCACGGCGGCCCTTCGCGGCGCCAGCGGCTGGGCCGCCGGTCCGGGCTGATCGGGCTGGGCGGGTGCCGGCTGCTGCCGAAGAAACGCCTCGAGCGAGAGGTTTTTCTTGGCGAAGGCGTCGAAGTGCATCAGCAGATCGGTGAGCGCGTCGACCTGCTGCTCGCTGGAGCCCGCGTAGAGGTCCTGGCTCACCGGCTGATTGAACGGAATGTTCACCGGCATGCCCGTGTAGGGGAGGAACCGCTTGGGGTTGGCGATCCAGCCGTGCACGTAGTCGGGCCGGAGCCGCTCATGCACCCGCTGCAGCTGGGGCGCCAGCGCCTTCACGCTGCCCGCGGGCGTGTAGTCGCCCACGAGGTGGCACTTCACGCAGTAGTTGTTGTTGGTGACGATCTTCAGGGCGCCTTCGAGGTGCCCCGGGTGGGCCCGCTCCGCGTCGGCCAGCGACGCATCGTCGAGCCGCGGATCGTAGACGTAGGGATACTCGGCGCCATCGACTGCGGCGAAGTAGTTGACGAGCGCCGCCGCCTTGGCGGAGTCGAAGTTGAACCTGGGCATCCGCAGCACCGCCGGCGGCCGGATGGGGTGCGGGTTGAGCAGGAACTTGTGCAGCCACGCCGATTGCACCTTCCCGCCCTCGCCGACGAGCGGCGGCGGCAGCCACCCCCAGGCGTCGTCCGGCTTGACGTTGGGGTTCACCTGCTTCTCATCGGCGATCACCACCGGGAACAGCAGCCTTGCCAGATCGCCTCCCCAGCCGGGGTAGTGCCGACCCGCGGCGACGGCATCCTCAGGCACGAGCAGGTTCTGCCCGCCGACCGTCCGCGGCTGCCCGTCGACGACCGCGTCCTGCCAGAGGGTGAACGGACGATGGACGACCGACTCGGTGTCGCCGGCCTCGATGGGCACGCCATCCTCGTCGACGACCTGGGGCTTGCCGGTTTCGGGATCGAGCACCGGCGTGCCCACGAGCGTCGCCCGACGGCGGCCCGTCCGGTCGGTGGCCAGCGACGCGGCCACCTGATCCGGCGTCACGTGCGGCGAAAGGAACGGGTAGTCGGCAAAGGCCGGCGCCGGGCCGAGGCTCTCCGGCTTGTAGCGGAGATCCCAGCGATCCATCCGCAGCTGGTGGCACCCGCCGCAGTTGTACTGCTCCGCCACCACGAGCCCGTCGAGCCGGGCCTGCTCGCGCGGCGCCGGCTTGTGAACGTACTGCGGCGCCGGCGGCTCGGCCACCAGCCCCAGCACGAAGGTCATCACCGCCTCCCGCTGCTTCGCGTCGAACGGGAACTGCGGCATCCGGTACCGCTCGTTGTAGGTCTTGTTCTCGGCCTTCTTGTAGTCGTAGCTCCGCGGTGCCCGCAGCTTCTGCCAGAGGAAGCCCTCGCGCTCGTGGCCGAGGAGCTTCTCGAGGAAGAAGCCGGTGTCGGGATCGACCGACTCCGGATCGACGTGCAGCCCCTCCTCCGCCAGCTCGTAAGCGAGCTTGGGGGAGAGGGCGTCGTCATCATGCCCCGGATCGGTTCCATGGTCGCCGTGAGCCGCCGGGCTCTCGTGTGCCCCATGCCCGGCATGCCCGGCATGCCCGGCATGCCCACCATGACCATGGGCCATCTGGTGCATCACCAGATGCGACACCTGCTCGAACGCAATCCGCGACGGATCCTTCCGGCCCCAGTCGGCGAGCGCCGCGCCCGCCGGCTTGCCGTCCTCGAAGCCGGGGATGTCGTGGCAGGAGTAGCAGGCGAGCTTGTTGATCGTTTTCTTGCCGACGTACGTGAGCAGCTGGCGGTCGCGATCGGGGCCGGCGAGGCCGGTGAGCATCCGCTCGTCGCCCTGCACGTTCGCCGCCGCATCGAGGCCCTTGGCCAGCACCTCCGCGGCGCGGGCCACGGTGAACCGCTCCTTCAGGTACATCAGCGCGAGCTCGTCGAGCGCGGCACGCTCCTCGGCGGTCATCGCGTTGGCCGACGCCATCGTGAACGGCACCTCGCCCCCGAGCGTCTCCACCATCCACTCGGCGGCCGGCTCCCAGTCGCGGCCGGAGCCCATCAGGTATTCGGTGGCATCGGCGGCCGGATCGCTGACGGTGCCGTCGGCGAGCGGGACCGGCTCCAGCAGCACGTTGGGCATGATCGTCTTGGGGTGATACCGCGACGGCTCGCGGAGCCAGCTGTAGAGCCACTGCCTGCCCTGCGGGTGCGAGGCCGCCTTGGCGCCGATCCGGGAGAGGTTCGGGCCGTGCGTGCTCGAGGCGTCCGGGAAGTCGTCGTGCTGGTGGCACGCCAGGCAGCCGCGGAGCTGGACGACCTTCCGGCCGCGGGCCGCGTCGGCCCGGGCGGTGATCCCCTCGTGGGGCGCGACGTACTCGAACGGCGCGCTCGACGCCGTGAGGTAGTGCACCATCGAGCGGATCTCGAGCGGCTCGTACCGCCGCGACTCCTCGAGCTGCTTGCCGTCGAGGTGGCTCCAGAGCCCGAAGAACCGCGGCATCTTCGTGGACGGCCGGAACTCCTGCGGGTTTCGCAGCCAGGCGTACAGCCAGTCGAAACCCAGCTTGCTCGACACGTGCCGCAGGCTGGGGCCCACCTTGGGGAGCGTGCCGGGCGTCTCGGGATCCTTGAGCAGCACCGCCATCTCGTGCGACCGCCGGGAGAGCCGGGCATCGGCACCGGCCGCGGCGTCACGGTCGATCGCCTCGCGGAGCCGGATCCGCGAGTCGCGGCTGTCGGGGCCGGAGCGGACGTCGGCCACCCAGCGGGCGAAGGTCTCGCCCATGTCCTTCACGGCCGGATCCGCAGCCAGCGCCTCGGCGGCCTCGTGGAACGTGGGCTCGACCCGCATGTCGGGCCCGATCCGCTTCTCGGGGCCGGCCCAGCCGTTGATCTCGTGGCAGCCGTAGCAGCCGTACTGGCGGATCAGGTGATAGCCCTCGACGAGCTGCGGCGCCGGCGGCTCCGGAAACCTCTCGCTCGGCTCCAGGTCGACCACCTGGTGGTGGCACTTCAGGCAGCTCGACTGCTCGAACCGCTTCGGCAGCATCGGAAAGATCCAGTGGTGGTTGTTGAACCAGCCGTGCTCGTCGTGCCACTCATGGGCCTGCTTGGGCGTGTTGGGCGTGTGCGACGCCCACTTGAAGCTCGTGGCGCTCCCCTGCCCCTGATGGCAGATCGTGCAGCCGAAGTCCTTCATGGGGTGGGGGCTCGAGTCACTCACGAACAGGTCGAGCCGCGGGTGCGACGAGTATGGCTGGGGCACGCCGCGACGGACGGAGAGGGTCGCCTGCCCGCCCCAGGAGGCCGTGTCGAGCAGCGCGGCCACGGCCGCGGACCGGGCCAGCGCGCGGCCCCCGTCGACGGCCTCGATCACGTCGCCGGGTTGCAGGCCCGCCACCGCGGCCGGCGACTCCGGCACCACCACGCTGATCGTGGGATCGTCGGCGTCGAACAGGCCGCGGGCCGCGAGCCGCAGGCCATAGGCCTGCTCCAGGGCGTCGTTGGAGTCGCCGGTGCCCGCCGCAGGCTTCTGGGCGGGCGTGGCCAACGCGACGCTGATCGTCTGGGCCTCGGGGTAGCCGGGCTCGCTCGGCGCTCCGGGAAGAGACTTGTCCATCCCCTTGTGGCAGGTGGTGCAGCGGTCGAAGCGGGCCACGTCGCGGAAGTTGTTGTTGAGCGTCAGCTGCGGCAGCCAGATCTGGTCGATCCTCAGCGGGCTGTTGAAGGCGTCGAGCACGGGGAGTTCGAGCAGGCTCTTGCCGGCGTTGGGCCGCCGCTGCTCGAGGGTCTTCTGGAGCTGGGCGAGCTTCGCGCGGTGGTCGGCGACGGCCTTGGCGGCGAGATCCTCTCCCTGCGACATCCGCCCGAGCAGGGCTTCGAGCTTCTTGCGATGCGTGTTGGCATCCTGGAAGGCGAGGGTGGCATCGGCCACCTCGCCCCGCTTCCGGTCGGCGACGACCAGGAATGCCGCCTGCCGGTCGGCCGCCGCCTCGCCGGCCACGGCGAGTTCGTAGTCGGCCCGGCTCTTGTCGAGCTCCGCCCGCCGGAGCTTGAGCGCACCGGCCCGGCTGTCTTCGCGGAACTTGGCCCGCGCGACGATGTCGCGCAGCCTGGCGAGCAGGTCGCCCCGGAGCACGAGCCGCTCGCCGGCATCCTGCTGCGTGGCAAGCTGGTCGACGTCGCTGGCCGCCAGATCGGCCGCCTGCCGATCCTCGGCCACCGTGCGAACCTGGTCGAGGAACGCCTGGGCGACGGCCGGATCGAGCGGGGCCCGGCGGGCGTCGGCCAGCGCCGCCTCGAGCTCGTCGCGCCGCTGCTCGTAGGCCTTGGAATCCTGCTCGTCGACCCGCGCCGCGGCCGTCCAGGTCTCCAGATCGCGAAACTCCCGGGCGTACTTCTTCCAGGGCCGGTTGTGGTCGGCCGTGAGCATCAGGACCGTCGCGACGAGCAGCGCCACGGCCGTCGCCGCGAACGCGACGTGCAGGATCTTGAGGTTCCACCAGGTCTGTTCTGTTGCGGGCATTGCGGTTTCGAGTTCGTTGCGAGTGTGTGCCGCGGCTTCGACGTCGATCGCCACGCCGACCGGCGCGGCCGGCGCAGACTCAGAAGTTCAGGGAGATCTCGGGCATGCTGATGATGTACTTCAGGTTGAAGCTCCAGCGGAGGATCATCTTGATCGGCAGCGTGAGCATCAGGAGCATCAGGTTGGCCATGATCATGTAGCGGACCAGGCCCATCTTCGCGAAGTAGCCGCGAAACACGGTGACCGCGAGCAGCGGCGGCAGGATCAGCAGGTAGGCGCCCATCAGGAGCAGGCCCGGCGCCTCGCGGAGCAGGATCGTGCCCGCCTGCACGAGGCCGCTCGCCCCGGCAGGCGCCCTGGGCAGCGGCCGGTCGAGCAGGTTCACCCAGAACATCTGCGGCAGATCGACGTTGTTGAGCACCTCGACCTTGTAGGGCGTCCAGTACTCGAACGGCCCAAAGAAGTTCCAGTTGGGTCCGCGGAGGAAGGTGCCCAGGATGATCAGCGTGATCCAGAGCACGAAGAACCCGAACTGGTAGGTCAGGTAGGCGAACTTCCGCTCTTCGATCGAGTAGTAGCCGTTCCCCTTCTTGTTGAAGTCGAGATACGGCATCGCCATCAGCCCGAAGATCACCAGGCTCGGCAGCACCACGCCCGCGTACCAGGGGTCGAAGTAGACGAGCATCTCCTGGAGGCCGAGGAAGTACCACGGGGCCTTCGACGGGTTGGGGGTCTTCACGCTGCTGGCCGGCTCCTCCAGCGGAGCCTGGAGGACGATCGCCCAGACCAGGAGGAAGGCCGACACGGCCACCATGCAGATCAGTTCGGTGTAGACCAGATCGGGCCAGACGAGCACCTTCTCGTCGGCGAGTTTCTCCATCGGCGGCTCGCCGCGGGCGATCCGCTCGTCGTTGACCACGGCCTGCTTCGTGGCCAGCCAGGTGAAGAAGGCGAGCAGGAACACGAGCCCCACGATCGGCACGTTGTCGGGCTTCATCACGATCGAGGCAAAGTTCTCGTCGGCCATCGACAGCCCCATCAGCACGAGCATCGCGTTGAGGATCGTCCAGGCGACCATCGGGCGGACGAAGAACTTCCGAAACACGAACAGCACCGTCAGCAGAGCCACGGTGCCGAGCGTGTAGAGCACCGGACCCGACAGGCTGTTGACCAGCCCGCGAACCGCCGCGGGCAGGGCCGGCACCACGCTCGCCGAGCCGGAGAGGGCGAGGCTCGCCAGCACCATCATGGCCACCGCGACGGCCGTCCACGTCAGCGCCCAGCCGAACTGCCCCTTTTTCCGCCAGAGCAGCAGGGCCGCGATCCCGTTCATGATCGCGATGGCGGTGTAGTAGCCCCCGAGGAAGCCGGCGACGTCCTTGAGAAAAAAGCCGTTGGAATGCATGGGGATGTGTCAGAGCGGCCCGCTGATGCCGCCGTCCTTTCGCACGCGCCAGAAGTGGATCGCCAGCAGGAGCGCGACGGCCAGCGGAATCGCGATGCAGTGCAGCACGTAGAAGCGGTTGAGCGTCTCCTCGCCCACGAAACGCGCCCCCAGCAGCCCGAAGCGGGCGTCGGACGCGTCGGTGATCATGTCGATGCCGCCCACCGTGAGCAGCTGCTGGCCCGGCCCCTCGTAGCCGAGGAACGGCGTGGCGCGGGCCATGTTGGAGCCCACCGTGATGGCCCAGATGGCGAGCTGATCCCAGGGCAGCAGGTAGCCGGTGAACGAGAGCAGCAGCGTGAGCAGCAGCAGGATCACTCCCACCACCCAGTTGAACTCCCGGGGCGGCTTGTAGCTGCCCGTGAGGAACACGCGGTACATGTGCAGCCACGTGGTGATCACCATCGCGTGGGCGCCCCAGCGGTGCAGCTCGCGGAGGATGCCCAGGCTGGTGACGTCGCGGAGCGCGAGGATGTCGTTGTAGGCCCACTCCAGCGTCGGCCGGTAGTAGAACATCAGGAGCACGCCCGTGACCGTCTCCACGAGGAACAGGAAGAAGGTCACGCCGCCCATGCACCAGGTGAACGACAGGGCGATGCCCTGCTTCTTGATCGACACCGGGTGCAGGTGGAGGAAGAAGTTGGTGAGCATCACCACGATCCGATTCCGCCGGTCGAGCGGCATCGGGTGGCGGAAGATGCTCTTCCAGATCTGGGAGTTGCGGATGGTCTCGCCGATGGCCATATCTGGTCGCGGTCCCTTCGTCAGACGGTCACGTACGATTCGGGGTCGGCCCACTGGCCGAGCTCTTCCTGGAACGTCCTGCTCTTGTCGATCTCGAGCTGGCCGTCGTCGGCGATGCGGATCGCATACCGCTCGAGCGGCCGGGGCGCCGGCCCCTCGAAGTTGACGCCGTCCTTGTAGAAGCCGCTCCCGTGGCAGGGGCACTTGAACTTCTGCTCCGCCTCGAGCCAGCTCGGGGTGCAACCGAGGTGCGTGCAGACGGTCTTGAGGGCGTAGATCTGCTGCTGCCCCTGGAAGTCGCCGTTCACGACCCAGACGCCGTACTGCGGCACGAACTTGGTCTCCACCTTGCCGGCCGGGAAGCCGTCCTTGAAGCCCACCTTGAACTTGCTGGGCGGCTCGGCGAGCACGTTGGGAAACAGGAAACGGGCCAGCCCGAGCGAGAAGAGCCCGCCGGTGACCGACAGGGCCGTGAAGCCCATCGCCATCGCGGACCCGAGCGCGATCTCGAGAAACCCTCGGCGATCCTCCTCGGCTTCGCCCTTCTTGGCCGGCTTGACCGGCTTGGGCGGCACGGTGGCCACCGTCCGCGGCGGGGCAGCCCGCTCCTCGGCCGGCTTCGCATCCCGTGGCTTCGGCGCCGGCCGCGCTGGCGCATCCGACTTGCTCACCGGGCCCGGTTTCGCGCCGGCCCGGGCGGCGGCCAGAATGCTTGCGGTGTCGCGCTGCACGCCCGTCTTCGGGGCCCCGACGGCCACAGGTTTGGCAGCGGGCTTCGCGGCCGCAGCCTTCGCCGCCGGCGCCGCCTTGGCCGCCGCAGCAGGCTTTGCAGCCGGTGCGGCCACATCTCCGCCGGCCTCTTTCTTCGCGCGGGCCATGGCGAGGATTTCCGAGACGCTGGGCCGAGCCCCGCCGGAACTCGCCGCGGCTCCCGCCGCAGCAGCCTTGGGGGCGGGCTTCGCCGCCGGCGTTTCCACCGCGGCGGGCTCGGCCGCTCCCGTATCGACAGCCTCGGCTGGCGGCGGGGTCGCCCCGCCCTTGCCATCCTTTGCCCTGGCCGCCGCGAGGATCTCGGCCACCGACATCTTCTTGTTGTCTGCCATCAGCAGGGCCTCGAGTCGGAGACGTGCCGACCACCGGGCCGGACGCGCCCTCCAGCGGAACGCCAGCCACCAAAAACGAAGTTTCGGCCGCTGTTGCGCGGGTTCGTGAAGTTTTTCACGAACTCCACAGTAACTGTATCGGCACCCCCATGCCTGTCAACGTCGCCTCCCCACCCATCTCCCCTCGCCGGAGTGGAATCAGCCGTCGCGCCGCCGCCAAACCGCCGTCCCGCTCCCAAAGGGCTCCCGGTCCGCGGCGATTTAGAGGGCTGCCGGGGCTGGCGAGGGTCGCCGTGGGGAGGACGTGCGGTACAACCTGCATCCCGCGGGCAGGCCGACCGGCCGGCCCCGCGGACGTCGCCCTTCCGCGCATCGTGATCAGCAGGAACAGGAACGCAGCCGTGCCCACATCCCGTCGTGTGCTCGTGGTGGGGGGTGGCGCACGGGAACACGCGCTGGCCTGGAAACTCACGGGCGACGGCGCCGAGGTGCTCGTCGCTCCCGGCAACGCCGGCACCGCGTCCGTCGCCGAAAACGTGCCGCTGGCCGCGACCGACGTCGCCGGCCTGCTCGACGTGGCCCGCCGCCGCGCCGTCGACCTCACCGTGGTCGGCCCCGAGGCTCCGCTGGTGGCGGGCATCGTCGACGAGTTCCGCGCCGCCGGGCAGCGGATCTTCGGCCCCACCAAACGAGCCGCGCAGATCGAGGGCAGCAAGGCGTTCTGCAAGAAGATCCTGCACCGCGGCGACGTGCCGACGGCGATGTTTCGCGAGTTTCGCTCGCCCGCGCGGGCCCGTGAATACCTCGAAGCCCGCGAGGACATGCCCGTGGTCGTGAAGGCCGACGGGCTCGCCGCCGGCAAGGGCGTGTTCGTGTGCGACGATCGCGCCGCGGCGGTGGCGGCCGTGGAGACGCTGGCGGCCGACCCGGCGCTGGCCTCGGCCGGCATCCTCGTGGAGGAGCGGCTCGACGGCGTCGAAGTGAGCGTGCTGGCGATCACCGACGGGCGGACGATCGTGACGCTGCCCCCGCTCCAGGATCACAAGGCGGCCCATGACGGCGATGTCGGCCCGAACACCGGCGGGATGGGCGCCTACTGCCCCACGCCCTTCGTGGACGAGGCCCTGCTCGGGGAGATCGAAGCCCGGATCCTCGTGCCCACCGTGCATGCCATGCGGCGGGCCAAGACGGCGTTCGAGGGCGTGCTCTACGCCGGGCTCATGCTCACGCCGCAGGGACCGAAGGTGCTCGAGTTCAACGCCCGCTTCGGCGATCCGGAGTGCGAGCCGCTGCTGGCCCTGATGGAGTCGAGCCTGCTGGAACTTCTCGACGCCACCGTCGACCGCAGGCTCGCCGACTGCGAACCGCCCCACTGGAGGGACGGTGCCGCGGTGAGCGTGGTGATGGCGAGCGAGGGCTATCCCGGGAGGGTCAGCACGGGGACGCCGATACGCGGCCTCGACGCCGCCGCCCGCCTCGCCGACGTGCAGGTGTTCCACGCCGCGACCCGGCTCGCCGACGGGCAGGTGATCGCCGACGGCGGCCGGGTGCTCGCCGTGACGGCCCGCGGCCCCTCGCTCGCGCGGGCGAAGCTCCAGGCCTACACGGCCGTGAAGGAGATCCGCTGGCCGGGCGGATGGTGCCGCAAGGACATCGCCGACAAGGGTCTGGGCCGCGAGCGGGAACTCCTCGCCGCCGGGCACGCCTCCGAGGAGCCGGCGGCATCATGAAGCTCCGCGTGGGGATCGTCGGGCTGGGCGACCAGTGGGAGGGCCGGCACCTGCCCGCCCTGCGGATGCTGGCCGACAAGTTCGAGGTGCTCGGCGTGTGCGAGCAGGTGAGCCACCGCGCCGAGCGGGCCGCGAAGGAACTGGCCACGTCGGCCGTGGACGGCTTCCGGGCCCTGGCGGCCCGCGACGACGTCGATGCGATCCTCTTCCTCGCCGACCAGTGGTTCGGCGCCACGCCGATCCTCGCGGCCTGCGACCACGGCAAGGCCGTCTACTCGGCGATCTCCCTGCCCCTCGACCCGCGGGAAGCCGCCCAGCTGCGGACCCGCGTGGAGGAGTCGGGCATCGCCTTCCTCGCCGAGCTGCCCCGCCGGCACGCCGCCGCCACGGTTCGCCTCAAGGAGCTGATCGCCACGCGGCTCGGTCCGCCGCGGATGCTCTTCTGCCACCGCCGCGTGCCCCTCTCGGCCGGCGCGTCGCCGGCCCGCGACCGGGGCAGTGAAGCCCGCGACATGATGGAACTCGTCGACTGGTGCCGCTACGTGGCCGGCGTGGAACCGACGAGCGTGGTCGCCGTGCGGCACGCCGAGGCTCCCGGCGGCGAGGCCGACGACTACCGGATGATGAGTCTCGATTTCTCGACGACCGGCCGGATCGGCGACGGCCCGCTCGCCCAGATCAGCTGCGGCTACTACATGCCGCGGGCCTGGGAGGAGGCGGTCGGCTTCCGGCCGCCCCCGGGCCTGCAGGTGGTCTGCGAGCGGGGCATCGCCTTCGTCGACCTGCCGCAGACGCTCGTCTGGTTCGACGACGCCGGCCGCCACCAGGAATCGCTCGAGAGCGAGCGGCCGGTGGGCGAACGGATGCTCGGCCACTTCCACCGCATGGTGACGAGCCTGGTGCGGCAGACCAGCGGCCTCGACGACACGCTCCGCGCCATGCGGGTGGTGGAGGCCGCCGATCGGAGCATCGCCGAAGGCGTCCGCGTGCCGCTCGGCTGAGGATCACCCGAGGGCGGCGACGACGAGATCGCCGACCTCCCGGGTGCCGTGGCCCATCCGGCCCGCCGCCTGGCTCTTCATCTTCGTGCCGGTGACGTGGGCCACCGCCTTCTCGACCCGGGCCGCCGACGTCGGCTGGCCGCTGTGCTCGAGCAGCATCGCCATCGCGTTGATCGCGGCGACGGGATTGATCACGTTCTGGCCGGTGTACTTGGGCGCGCTGCCCCCCATCGGCTCGAACATGCTCACGCCGCCCTGGTCGGGATTGAGGTTCCCGCCGGCCGCCACGCCCATGCCCCCCTGCAGGATCCCGGCCAGGTCGGTGATGATGTCGCCGAACATGTTGGTGGTCACGATCACGTCGTACGCGTCGGGATTCTTCACCATCCACATGCAGCAGGCGTCGACGTGGTTGTAGTCGGTCTTCACGTCAGGGTAGTCCTTGGCCACCTCCTGGAACGTCCGCCACCAGAGGTCGTGGCCGAAGGTGAGCACGTTGGTCTTGGCCACCAGCGTGAGCGTCTTCTTGGGGCTGTTCCGCTTCCGCGTGTACTCGAACGCCCAGCGGATGCACCGCTCGCAGCCCTTCCGCGTGTAGATCGCCTGCTGCACGGCCACCTCGTCGGGCGTGCCCTTCTTGAGATAGCCGCCCACCCCGCAGTAGAGATCTTCGGTGTTCTCGCGAACCACGACGAAGTCGATGTCCTTGGGGCCCCGGCCGGCCAGCGGCGTCTCGACGCCCGGCAGCAGCTTGACGGGGCGGAGGTTGATGTACTGGTCGAGCTTGAACCGGAGTTCGAGGAGCAGCCCCTTTTCGAGGATGCCGGGGGCGACGTCCGGATGCCCGATCGCTCCCAGGAAGACCGCGTCCTTGGTCCGCAGCAGCTCGAGTCCGCCCGCGGGCACGATCTCGCCCGTGCGGAGGTAGCGGTCGCCGCCCCAGTCGAGCATCTCGACGTCGTAGCTGAACCCATCGAGCTTCGACACGGCATCGAGGACCTTGAGCGCCTCGGCGGTCACTTCGGGACCGGTGCCGTCACCGGGAATCGCGGCGATCTTCAGCGTGCTCGAGGCCATCGCGGACAATGCTCCATGGACGGGGTGGGGGGGCGGGACCAGTCCGTCCCTCAGATTACGCGGCGGGGTGCCGCCACGAAACCCGCCTGCATGATCCACGGGATCGATGCCACTGCTCGTGGTTTTCGCGCGACGGGTTCGAGGACGAGCCGCCGGCCGCACGTCTGTGCGCGCGTTGCGAGGACGAGCCGCCGACCGCATGAGGACGAGCCGCCGACCGGGGGAACCGCTCCGGCGCCGGCGGGCTTTGCGAGTTCATCACACCGGCGGTACCCAGCGGCCGCCACGAGGCGCACAGCTCACCGGCTTCTCCGCGAACCCCCCGGCCGGCTCCCCATGAGTGAACCAGGCTCCGAGCACCGGCACGAAGCACGACACCGCCACGGCCGCCTGCACGCACGACTCAACGGCGACACGATGTCGCCTGCACGCACGACTCAACAGCGACACGATGTCGCCGATAAAACCCAGCCGCAGCGGGCAGGAGGCCGCTGCGGCGTGAACACAGCGGGCAGGAGGCCGCTGCGGCGTGAATTAGTTCTGGCTGAAGTCGAGTTGCTTGCCCGCCTTCAGGCCGAGCGGGTTCTTCACGAAGCGTTGGCGACAGGCGTCGCAGAGGTCGAAGCGGAGCGATCTGGTCGCGTCTTCCAGATCGGCGATCTCCGAATCGTCGAGCCGCTCGAGAAGGTCCTGCACATCGTCGAGATGATCGGCGTCGGCCGGCGCCGCGACCGGGCCGCAGCCGTGGTCCTCGACCGCGGGAAACACCTCGATCTTGACCACGTGCCGCATGTCAGCCCCGGCGACGATCGGCCGTTTGCAGATGTCGCACGAGTAATGGAGCATCGATTCCTCCGTTCACCTGGCGCCGGGCGGCGTTTCCACTCCGTCGCAGCGACGCTGCGAACGAACACTGAATATCCCCTGAGTGTGACTGCATTCTCCGGCCGTGGCAAGCGGCCGCACCGGCCCCATGCGACGTTTGGCAGCTTCGCCGCGATCCCGGTAAACTGGGCGACATTAACATTATCAGGAGCTCCGCGACCGATCATGTCGTCGAACGCGTTCGCCGTGCCGGCACCCCAGGCTCCCTCGCTCGGGCTGAGCGTGCTGGTGCTCAACCGCTCGTTCGTGGCCGTTCACATCACGAACGTTCGCCGTGCCGTCACCCTGTTGTTTCGGCAGTTGGCCGAGGTGGTGCACATCGAGGAGGGGCAATACTCCGCCTACGACCTCGCCTCGTGGCGGGAACTGTCGGCGATCCGCTCCACCCTGCGAAGCCCCGATCAGGACTGGATCCGGGCCGTCGGCTACGACCTCCAGGCGCCGCGGGTGATCCGGCTCGTCTCGTGCGACCGGGGGCCGCGGCAGGGGCTGCGGTTCAATCGGCGCAACGTCTTCGCCCGCGACGCCAACCAGTGCCAGTACTGCGGCCGTGGCTTTCCCACGAGTGAACTGTCGCTCGACCATGTGGTGCCCCGCAGCCGCGGCGGCTCGACCACGTGGGAGAACATCGTCTGCGCCTGCGTCTCCTGCAACGTCCGCAAGGGAGGCCGCACCCCCGCCGAGGCGCGGATGCATCTCATCCGCCAGCCGGTCAAGCCGAAGCGGAGCCCGCTCTTGTCGATCAAGCTCGGCAACCCGAAGTACGCGAGCTGGAAGAGTTTCGTCGACAACGCCTACTGGCTCGTCGACCTGAAATGAGCCGCGGCTCTTTATGCCGGAGTCGTCGCAGCCGATCCGGACTCACTTACCGCCGCCTCACTTACCGCCGCCTCACTCACCGCCGCCTCACTCACCGCCGCCTCACTCACCTCCGCAGAGCGGGTCCTTCTTCTCCGTGATCACGGGCAGCCCTTCCTTCGCCATGTCGGCGTTGAGGGCCGTGAAATCCTTCCACTCTGCCGGCAGGTTGTCCTCGTGGAAGATCGCCTCCACCGGACACTCAGGCACGCAGGCCTCACAGTCGATGCACTCGTCGGGATGGATGTAGACCATCTTGTCGCCTTCGTAGAAGCACTCGACGGGGCAGACCACCACGCAGTCGGTGTACTTGCAGGCGAAACACGGCTCGGCGACGACGTGGGTCATGATCGGCTCCTGTGACGGTGGCGGCGAAACAGCCTTGGGCTCGCAGGGGTGTGGAGCCGAAAACCAGCACCAATCACCCTTCCGCGCGGCATCCTAGGGGGCCGGCGCAGGGCTGTCAACGAACCGCACGGCCCGCGCACCCCGGGACCGGGACGCAGAGGCGACGGTGACGTTGGTGGCTCCGTGCGGGCGCCCCTATGATGGAAGAATCCATCGGCCGTCCCGCGGGAAAAATGAACCGCCGGGGCCGGCGATGGGCCGCGTCCGCCCCCGGCCGAGGGCGTCCCGCCGCAGGTGCCTCCGTGACGAGCCAGCCTGTGCCCCGCGCCGCCCTGCCGCCCGACGACCGCGGGCTGGTCGACGGCTGCCTGCTGGGGGCCGACGGCGCCTGGCAGGCGTTCGTCGACCGCTTCGCCGGGCTGTTCATGTTCGTGGCCACCGCCACCGCCCGGCAACGGGGGCAGACGCTCGCAGCGGCGGACCGCGATGACATCGTCGCCGACGTGCTCGTGGAGTGCCTCCGAAACGACGCCGCCGTGCTGCGGTCGTTCGCCGGCCGTTCCAGCCTGGCGACGTACCTGGCCGTGGTCGCCCGCCGCACCGTCGCCCGGCGGCTCGCCGACGAATCGCGTGCCGCCGCCGTTCACCCTTCATCGGGCGGTCGCCGCCGTCCCGATGTGATGCTCGCCGACGAGGCGACGCGGGCCGCCGACCGCGAGCACGTGGAATCGCTGCTGCAGGCGCTCGAGCCCGACGAAGCCCGCCTCGTGCGGCTGCACCACCTCGAGCATCGCAGCTACGGAGAGATCAGCCACGCCACCGGCATGCCCCTCAACTCGATCGGACCGGCGTTGTCGCGGGCCCGCGAGAAGATGCGGCGGCTCGAGTCACAGCCCCGGGCCGGCTGACCTGACCCGACCCGCCCGGGACTGGTCCGCCCGGGACTGGTCACGTCAGCGGGCGGGCTGCGGCGGCGGGCCGATCACCACCGCCGGATCGGCGAGATCGACGGGCTCGTAGCCGGGGTAGGCGGGCATATGCCAGAGCTGGCCGGAATCGCCGCTGGCGGTGTTGGTGGTCAGCGCCGTCAACTCCAGTGAGAAGTCGACGCCCGAGGCGGGCCACGACACTTCCACGAAGTGCGGCAGGGCGGCGCCCGACGGTGGATCGACGCGGTGCCGGCTCGTCCGCACGCTCGCGAGCCGTTCGCCTCCGGCGGTGAACAGGTGCTGCTCGGAGACGAGGCCGGTGGTGCCGTCGAGGATCGTCGATTTGAGCAGTTCGCCCTCCGGGGCCGTGATCGTGCTGCGGATCTCGATCCGCCCGTCCGGCAGCGGAAACGGACCCTGGTGGCGATCCTCCGCGCGGAACGTGACGAGGCCGAGGAGCTCCGGCATCCAGTCGGCGCGGATCGGCAGCAGGCGGCGGGCCGCCGACTGGGCGTACTGGTCATGACGGCAGAAGGCCACCACCGGCGGCTTGTGCTGCCGCAGCCAGAGCCAGAACAGGTCGTCATTGCTGCCGATGTCGAGTTCCGGGCCGGTGATCGCGGTCTGCGCCTGGAGGCGGAACCGCCGCGGCAGCTCGCACGCCACCCGAGCGGAGAGCCGCGGCACCCCGGGCACCGCGAGCACCGCCTGCGTCGCCATCAGGCTCCGCACCCGCTGCGTGTTGTCATGCACGGCGGCGA
Source organism: Planctomycetaceae bacterium (assembly GCA_046075685.1). Lineage (GTDB taxonomy): Bacteria > Planctomycetota > Planctomycetia > Pirellulales > UBA1268 > QWPN01. Next base: position 17,257 of record JBJTQP010000224.1, read on the forward strand.
TGATCTGCTCGAGCGTCGCGTGGGCGGGGAGCGTGCGGGGCAATGGCAACGTGCCGATCTGGTAGCCCCTGAGCACCTGCGGACACGACGCCCCGCTGGCGGCCACGGAAGCCACGAGGATCGCCAGGGTCGCCAGCCGCAGCGACGCGGCTGGCGCAGGTCGCCGCCGGGGGGCGTGCGTCATGCGGCGTCTCCCGACCAGAGCAGCGCCGCGAGCCGGGCCTCGACGCCATCCGCCGCGGCCTCCTCGGCTGCGACCACCCGCACGCGATAGTCGCGATCCCGCTTCCGGCAGGCGAGCGTGAGCACGGCGGCCGCAGACGCATCCTCGGCGTCGGACTCCGCAGCATCCGCGATCCGCAGCACCCGCCGCCGCACGAGCTGCAGCGCCAGCAGATAGCGGAGCGGCTCGTCGTCCTCCTGCTCGAGATGCTCGAGCGCGTCGAGGAGCGCGTCCACCGGCGCGAGCGTGGGCCCCGTCACGCCCGCCTGCGGATACCGCGATCGCCACCACGCGAGCGATCCTTCCGGCGGCCCCTGCCAGGCCTCGGCGGCGATGTCGAGCCGCTCGACGGCGCCACGGCCGCGGACGACCGCCGAATAGAACACCTCCCCCGGGACGAACGTCCGCCCGGTGGTCGCGCAGGTGGCCTGGGGCCGGTGGAGCTTGAGATCCATGGGGCCGGGGACGATAGGCCACGGCCGCCACGGCCACAATCTCGGCCGCCACGGCCCCCGACCCGTCCGCATCGTGATTCCGGCGGGCGGCGCAGGCTAGGCAAGCGCGGCGAGCACGAGATCGGCGACGTCGGCCAGCCCGCCGTCGTCGTTCGTGCCGACCACGACGTCGGCCGCGGCCCGCACCTCGGGTCGGGCGTTGCCCATCGCCACGCCGAGCCCGGCCTCCCGGATCATCGGCAGGTCGTTGACGTCGTCACCAACCGCACAGATCTCGGCGGCGGCGATGCCCCAGCCGGCGGCCACCTCGCGGATGCCCGACCACTTGCTCACGCCCGCGGGGGCGATCTCGCACATCCAGTCGCGGTACCGCGGGCTCTTGATCGTGTGCACCTCGAGCCACCCGGGAAACGCCCTGCCGAGGGCGGCTTCCAGCGCGGCCATCTCGGCGTGCGGCCCCATCGCGAAGCCCCCGAAGACGTCGGCGGGCGGCGCCTCGTGAAGGCCGGGCATCACATCGGCGAGGCCGCGGTTGCGGCCGAGATACTCCGGCAGGCCGCCTCCGAACGCCTCGGGATCGGCGGCCGCCGCGGCGAGGCTGCGGCAGTGAAAGTCGAAGCCTCGGGAGTAGCTGTCGCTGTAGAGGATCGGCTCGTGGCCGCGCTCCACCACCAGCCGCACCACGCCCTCGACCACGCCCGGCGCGAACGACGCCCGGAAGAGCGTGGCGTGATCGGACGGCCGCTTCACGAGCGCCCCCGAGGCCGAGACGAGCGGCTCGTCGAGCCCCAGGCCGCGGGCGACGGGCAGGGCGTCACGGTAACGCCGCCCGGTGGCCAGCATCACCCGCACCCCGGCGGCGAGCACGCGTGCGACCGCATCCCGGGCAGCCGTCGGGACCTCGTGCCGCGAGTCGGTGAGCGTGCCGTCGATGTCGAGCGCAAGCAGCCTCGTGCGGGCCGCGGGGTGCCGATCCGTCATGCGTCTATGATACCGGCATGGCCGTTTCCGACGACGACGCGACGCCTTTCACGCCCGTGGCCCGGCACGGCGACATCCCCGCCGGGGAGGGCCGCACCTTCGAGGTGGGCGGCCGGTTGGTCGCCGTGTTCTTCGACGGCGCGACCTACCACGCGATCGACGACCTCTGCCCGCACATGGGCGCATCGCTGGGCTCCGGCCCGTTCGTCGACGGCGTCGTCACCTGCCCCTGGCATGCCTGGCGGTTCCGGGCCTGCGACGGCGCCTGGTGCGACAACGAGAAGCTGCGGGCCGAGGTGTTTGCCGTGCGTCGCGCCGGTGACGCGATCGAGGTTCGCGTGCCGCCGGCCGCTACAGCGTGACCGACTCGCCGGGCACGAGCACCCGCGCCGCGGCGACACCGTCGGCGATGACGCCCCGGGCCCAGGCCGCGGCATCCTGCTCGATCGGCGGCCACGTGCCGTAGTGGCTCGGCAGGGCGAGTGTCGGTGCGAGCAGGCGGATCGCCTCCCGGGACGCGTCGGGCCCCATCGTGAACAGGTCGCCGATCGGGAGAATCGCGGCGTCGAGCCGCCGGCCGTCGCGCCGGCGGCCGATCCGTTCCATGTCGGAAAACAACGCCGTGTCGCCCGCGACGTAGATCAGCCGCCCGCCCACGTCGAGCAGCCAGCCGCAGGGATTGCCGCCGTAGCTCCCGTCAGGCAGGCTCGACGAATGCCAGGCGAGTTCCATCGTGGCCGTGCCGCCGGGCACCGCCGCGCTGCCGCCGAGGTTCATCGGCTGCACGTTCTCCACCCCCTGCCTGCCGAGCCACTGGGCGATCTCCCAGTTGCAGAACACCTTCACCCCGGTCCGCTTCGCGACGGCCACGAGGTCGGCGACGTGATCGAAGTGGCCGTGGGTGACGAGGATCGCATCGCAGGCAACGCGTTCGGCCGGCATGCTGCAGCCGGGGCACTCGTCGAAGAACGGGTCGATGAGCAGCACGCCGGCGCCGGTGTCGACGAGCCAGGTGGCGTGTCCGGTCCAGGTGAGGGTGACGGGCATGCGAACGGCTCCGCGGGTCGGGGGAATGGGTGAACTCTATGGCGCATCGGCTCTACGGCCTCAACCGGCGCATCATGCACTGCTTGTACTGCTCCACCCCGGGCTGCCCGTAGGGGTTCGTGCCCACGAGCCGCCCCTCGACCACGGTCGCGAGCATCAGCATCTGCAGCAGCTGGCCGACCACGTGCTCGTCGATCCGGGGCAGCGTGATGTCGGCCGTCGGCCGCCGGGCGTCGGCATACGCCTCGTTGGTTCCCGCGACCGCCGCAGCCAGCATCTCGGGCCACGTCCTGCCCACGAGGTCGTCGAGTTTGTCCTGGTTGGCGGCGTAGCGGCCGAGCGCGGGCAGCAGGATGGGATCGCGACGCGGCTCGCCGACCACGAGGTTGGTGATCAGCTTGTCGCGGCGGCCATCCTGGTGCTGCTGCCCCCGGGAATGGAGGTCGCGGGTGGTGACGGCCGTCAGCGGCGTGGCGCCCCGCCCATCCTTGCCGAGGCTTTCGGAAAGCAGCTGGTCGTACCACAGCCCGACCGCCTCCAGACGATTGCTCCACGACGAGAGCACCCGCAGCGCGGCGCCGGCCTCCTCGGCCAGATGGCAGACGCCGACGTACTGCAGCACCGGATTCTCCGCGACGGGCGACTCGCGGAAGCGACGGTTCATCGCGGCGGCCCCCTCGAGGAGCCGCACCACGTCGATGCCCACGATGGACGCCGGCAGCAGGCCGACCGCGGTGAGCAGGGAGAATCGCCCGCCGACGCCGTCGGGAATCTCGAACACGTCAGGACAGCCGATCGCCCGGGCGAGGTCGGCGAGCCGTCCCGTCCGGCCCGTGATCGGCACCACCACCTCGGCGAGCCGGTGCACGTCGCCGCCGACCGCCTCGAGGAGGGCCGCGAGGAACAGCCGCGTGGCCACGGCCGTCTCCAGCGTGCCGCCGCTCTTGCTGACGACGAGCACCGCCCAGCGGTCGAGCAGGTCGTCGCCCCGCGGCCGCCCGTGCGGGGCCACGAGATCGAGCAGCCCCGGGGCGGAGTCGTTGTCCATGTTGAAGCCCTCGAACGAGAGCCGCGGCCGGCCGCCACGTTCGCCGCGGGGCAGATCATTGTGAAACGGATGGCAGCAGGCCTCGAACAGGGCCCGCGTGCCCATGTAGGAGCCGCCGATGCCGAGCACCATCACGCGATCGACCGCATCGCGGATGCGCCGGGCCGTCTGCAGGATCGCGAACAGTTCGCTCGCGGGCCGCTGCGCGGCGTAGTCTGCGAGCAGCCTGTCCGGCAGGTCGATGAAGGCCGGATCGAGGGCCTCGCCCGGCGTGACGACGCCGCTCCGCCAGCGGCCGAGGTCGGCGAGCGTCTCGCCGCGGGCGGCGTCGAGCCGTCCCGCGAGTGCGGCGAGTTTCGCCGGCGGCACGATGCCGGAGGTGAACACGGCCGTCGGATCGTAGTGGATCGGATCCTCGGGCGGCTTCGGACGGATGACGCTCATGATGGGGCCTCGAACGGCGGGCGTGTTTGGGGCGGGAGGGCGGCGGTGTAGATTCTGGCGGCGGAACTCTAGCCGATCGCGAGAAACACCCGCAAACGCCGCCTCCCTCCCCGCAGGAACATCGCCGTGAAAGAACACGACCTCATCCGCGAACTCGCCGAGAAGAACACCACCAAGATCGTGCTGCTCGTGGCCGACGGGCTTGGCGGGCTGCCGCTGACGGCGGGCGGGAAGACGGAGCTCGAGACGGCGGCCACGCCCAACCTCGACCGGCTTGCAGCCCGAGGCACGAGCGGGTCGAGCATTCCGGTGCTGCCGGGCATCACGCCCGGGTCCGGTCCCGGCCACCTCGGACTCTTCGGCTACGACCCGCTGGAGTTCAAGATCGGCCGCGGCGCGCTGGAGGCCACAGGCATCGGCTTCGAACTCGGGCCCCACGACGTGGCCGCCCGCGGCAACTTCTGCACGCTCGACGCCGCCGGAACGATCTCCGACCGCCGCGCCGGGCGGATTCCGTCGGAGGAGAGCTTCGCCGTCGTGGAGAGGCTCCAGGCGGTGAAGATCCCAGGGGTCGAGACCTTCGTGAAGCCGGTCAAGGAGCACCGCTTCGTGGTGGTGTTCCGCGGCCCGGGCCTCGACGGCCGCGTCGCCGACACCGATCCGCAGGCCGTGGGCGTGGCCCCGCTCGACCCGCAGCCGGTCGACCCGGCGGCCCGCAAGACGGCCGACGTCGCCACGGAGTTCGTGCGGCAGGCCCGCGCGATCCTGAAGGACGAGAAGAAGGCCAACGGCATGGTGCTCCGCGGCTTCGCGGCCAAGCCCGCCCTGCCCGGGTACGAGGAACTCTACGGCCTGCGGGCCGCGGCGATCGCCGTGTATCCGATGTACAAGGGCCTCGCCCGGCTGGTGGGCATGACGCTCGTGGGCAAGCCGCAGTCGCTCGACGAGCAGATCGCCGCGCTCGCCGCCTGCTGGAACGAGTACGATTTTTTCTTCCTGCACTTCAAGTACACCGACTCCACCGGCGAGGACGGCGCCTTCGAGCAGAAGGTGAAGCGGATCGAGGAACTCGACCGCGCGATCCCCGGGATCGAGGCGCTCAAGCCCGACGTGCTGATCGTGACTGGCGATCACTCCACGCCAAGCAAACTCAAGAGCCACTCCTGGCACCCGGTGCCCACGCTCCTCGTGGCCGACACCTGCCGGCCCGACGGCCTGACGAGCTTCTCGGAGCGGGACTGCCTTCGCGGCGGCTTCGGGATCTTTCCCGCCAAGCACCTGATGCTGCTGGCGATGGCCCACGCCCAGCGATTCGGCAAGTACGGCGCGTAGCGACGGCACCGCAGGCTGCAAGCCCGCGGCGAAGGGGTAATGGCTGCATCCCGCCCGCCCAGTAGGTGCAGGCTTGCAGCCTGCACACCGGTGACGGCAAAACACCAGCGACCACGCATGGAGGCTTCCCGACGCCGGAATCGCAACTAGAGTCGAGGGATACCGCCCAGGAGTTCCACGAGCCTGATGCCCCGCCCCTCCGACGACGACCTGTTCCAGAGCTCGACGATGACCTTCGGCGAGCACCTCGAGGAACTCCGTGGCTGCCTGATCCGGGCGGCGGCGGGGCTGGCCGTGGCGGTGCTGCTCGGCTTTTTCGTGGCCCGGCCCGTCGTGCACCTGATCGAGGAGCCGCTGCGGAGGGCGCTGGGCGACTATTACTCCACGCGGGCCATCGAGACGGCCGCCGACTGGCGGACGCGGACGCCGGGCGGCGCAGCCCTGCCCTACTCGCAGGCCGAGATCCGCGACGCCGTCGAACGGCACGGGATGACCTTCGAACTTCGCGAGGTGCACCCCGACCGGCTCGCGGCCGTGATCGCGGGGGGCACGGCCGGCACCGGCGGCAGCGGGATCGCAGCGGGCGGCACGGCGGCCTTCGACACCGACGCGCTGGTGCCCGTGCTGCTCTGGCAGCCGCTCTCGCGTGACCCGCGGGTCAGCATCACCACGCTGTCGGCGCAGGAGGCGTTTGCGATCTACGTGAAGGCGGCGCTGCTCGTCGGCGTGGTGCTGGCGAGCCCATGGATCTTCTACCAGCTCTGGACGTTCGTCGCCGCAGGGCTCTACGTGCACGAGCGGAAGTGGGTCTGGACGTTCCTCCCGATCAGCATCGCCCTGTTCCTGGCCGGCGTGTTCATCGCGTTCTTCTTCGTGTTCGACTTCGTGCTCGACTACCTGCTGCAGTTCAACGCCTGGCTGGGGCTCGATCCCGATCCGCGGATCAGCGAGTGGCTCAGCTTCGTGCTCATCATGCCGATCGGCTTCGGGCTCGGCTTCCAGCTCCCCCTGGTGATGCTGTTCCTCGAACGGATCGGCGTGTTCGAGGTGGAGGCCTACACGGCCCAGTGGCGGATGGCGGTGCTCGTGATCGTGATCGCGTCGGCCATCCTCACGCCCGCCGATCCCTACAGCATGCTGTTCCTCGCCGTGCCGCTGTGCCTGCTCTACTTCGGCGGCGTGGGCTTGTGCCGCTGGTTCGGCGGCCCCGGTCAGGCCACGAAGGCGAGCCAGTAGAACACGCTGCCGGTGACGGCCGTGAGCAGCAGGTCTGCGGCGGCAAGCCGGGCCATGCGGCGGTGCCGCGGGCCGTGCGTGCCGGCCGCCGGCGGCACCGGGAATCGCGACAGCGCCTCCCACACCACCCAGGCCCAGAGCACGAGGGTCGAGATGGCGAACACGAGGTGGACGCCGAGGGCCACGAGCACGCCCCTGGGCCACCAGGCGTTGGGCTCCCCGCCCCACGGTCCGCCGCCTGCGGCCCGCACCCGCCAGTCGCTGAACAGCCGGATGTCGATCTCGAAGACCACGATCGCCGCCAGCAGCGCGGCGACGATGAACAGCTGCAGCCGCTTGTGGGCCGCGTATCTGCCCCGCCGGACGAGGGCCACGCTCCAGGCCAGCACCGGCAGGAGCGCGAGCAGACCGACGAGCACCACGTCCATGCCGAACGATGCCCGCGTGCCGAGAAAGCCGTCGAGCCCGCGGGCGGCCGACGTGGTCGTCGAGGCGGCTGGCGGCACGGTCACGATCTCGGGGTGGGCGACGGTCGCAGGGAGATTCGGCGGATTGTAGCGGCCTGCTGCCCGCGGCGGACTCCCGGCGATACGATCATGCCACCGGCCGAGTGGCGAAACTGGCAGACGCACGGGACTTAAAATCCCGTATCCCGCAAGGGGTGTGCGGGTTCGATCCCCGCCTCGGCCACTGCCCGCGAGGCCTCGCGGCCCGCAGTCGGCCTTGCCTCGGCCGCCCGCAGGCCGGTATCTCCCCGGCATGGCCTTGCGTAACCATGAGTCGTCGGCGTCGCCCGGGCAGGTGTCCGTCTGGCTGCCCTGGGTCGCCGCGCCGCTGTTCTTCCTCCTGCCGATCTGCGGTTGCGGCGTCGCCGGGGCGGCACGGCGGCCTGCGATCGCGGCGGATGTGGCCGAGGCGCCGCTGCCCGGGCCTGCCGATCGGGTGGCGACGATGGTGACGGTCGTGACGCCGTCTCGCTCGGTCGCGACGTCCGGCAACACCGTCGAGACGCCCTTCGGACCGCGCTGCCGCTGAAAAAGTGGCGGCCGGCCGGCCGGCGCACTAGTTTTGCTCGTGGGTTCCCGACCGGGCCCCAGGGAGAACACGGGCATGTCACTACGTTCCAGGATCGCCGCGGTGGCCGGGCTGCTGGTGCTCGCCGCCATCGCGGTGAGCACGCTCGTGCAGACGCTCGCCGCCCGACGGGCGCTCATCGAGCAGGCGCGGGCGGGCGCCGACGGCATCGCCCGGATGCTCGCCCGGGCGGCTGCATTCGCCGAGGACGTGCCCGCGCTGGTCGAGGACGAGATCGGCCGGCACATGCTGGCCGAGGCCCGCCTGCTTGCGGCCTACGTCGCCGCGGCGGAACGGGCCGGCGACTCGACGGCCACGATCACCGACCGGCTCGCCGCGGTGGCCGACGAGACCGTGGTCGACCAGCTGCTGGTCACCGGCACGGACGGAGCCGGCACGATCGACTCCGCACGGCCCGAGAAGCCGTTCGTGTTCCTCGCCGATCCGGCGCGGCAGCCCGAGGCACACGCCTTCCACCGCCTGCTCACGGGCGAGACGCAAAGTCTGGTGCAGAAGGCGCAGCCCCGGGATCAGGACGGCCGCATCTACAAATATGCGGGCGTCGCCGGCCTCGACAAGCCGCGGATCGTGGAAGTGGGCATGGAAGCCACCTTTCGCGATCGGCTGGAGAAGAATCTCGGCGTTCGCCGGCTAGTCGCCGAACTGGTGGGGGGAGACGTCCGCGAGGTGCAGGTGCTCGACCGGCAGCTCGCGCCCATCGTCGGCCGGCGGCTGGACGCCGAGGGCGGCCCGATCGAGGGCGGATCGATGCTCGCCGTCGACGACACGGCGCTCGCCCGCGAGGCGATGGCGTCGGGCCAGCCGGTCGGCCGGCTCACCGCCGACGGCTACCATGTGGCCGCACCGGTCTCCCGCGCCGACGGGCGTTCCTCCGGCGCCGTGCTCGTGACGCTCGCCGCCGACTCGAGCCGCGACGTGCTCTGGTGGCAGGCCGCGGGCGCGGCCGCTTCAGCCCTGCTCGTGGGGCTGCCGGGAGTGCTGGCCGCGATGTGGATGGCCCGCTCGATCGCCGAACCCGTGAACCGGGCGCTGACTGTGGCCGAGTCGATCGCCGCCGGTGACCTCACGCACCGCATCGAGGCCGGCGGGGGCAGCCGCGAGATCGGCCGACTGCTCGGGTCTTTCGAGCGGATGACGCAGTCGCTCGGCGGGCTGGTGGGACGGATTCAGCAGGCCGGCGAGCGGCTCTCGAGCGTCGAGGCCGACGCCACCTCCGCACTCACCCGGCAGGAGCAGGCGGTGCGGAGCGTGAACGGGTCGGCCAACGAGATCGCCGCGGCCGTCACCGAGATCTCCGCCACCGGCGAGCAGCTCCTCGACGCGACCAGCAGCGTCACGAGCATCGCCCGGGAGGCGGCGGAGGTGGCCGAGCAGGGCCGCGGCGGACTCGAGAGCATGGCCGCCTCGATGGAGCAGCTCGACGAGGCCATGAACGCCTTCACGAGGAAGCTCGCCACGATCAGCCAGCGGGCCAGCGGGATCACCTCCGTGGTGACCACGATCGCGAAGGTGGCCGAGCAGACGAACCTGCTCTCGGTGAATGCCACGATCGAGGCGGAGAAGGCGGGCGAGTCGGGACGCGGCTTCCGCATCGTCGCCCAGGAGATCCGGCGGCTCGCCGACCAGACGGCCCTCTCGACCAAGGACATCGAGCGGATGGTCCGCGACATGCAGGCCGCGGTCGCGAGCGGCACGATGGAGATGGACCGCTTCCGCAACGAGGTCAGCGGCCGGATCGGGGAGGTGGCCGACGTCAGCGAGAAACTCGGCCGGATCATCGAGCCGGTGCAGTCGGTCACCAGGTCGCTCGAGACGGTGCACCAGGGCATGGAGTCGCAGTCGCTGGGCGCCCGCCAGATCCGTGACGCCATGGGCACCCTGCGGACCGAGGCGGGCGAGTCGGCCGCGTCGTTGGCCGTGTTTGCCACGTCGCTGGCCGAACTCCGGCGGGCGATCGTGGAACTCAACGCAGAGGTGGCCCGCTTCCGCACCAGTCCGGACGGGCGCACCGACGCGGTTGCCTGACGGGCTTACCGCCGGGTTTCGGCCTGCCGGGACGCCTGGCGATTGGCCAGAAACCGCCGCAGGCCGATCACGATCCGGGTGGCGGTCTGCGATCCCGACTCCATGTGGGCCGGAGTCTCGCCGTCCTCCGTCACGATCACCTCGACCGCTTCCGGAGCGAGGGCCACGCCTCCCAGGAGGTCCGCCGGGACGCCGGTGACCTGATCGGTTGCCTCGTCGCGGGGCGGAACCCGGGCCACGACGAAGTTCTCCCTGGTCAGGGACTCGAACTCCGGGTCCTCGATCAGCGTGGCCACCCTGGTGGTGGCGGCCTGATCACCGGGACGCGAGACCAGCAGCAGCATCGGCTTGCGGGAATCCCGGGCGGTTTCCATGGCCTTGTCCAGCGACGACAGGATGCGATCCCCCTCGTCGGCCGCCGGCCGCTCGGCCAGTTCGGGGGCGGGCACGTGCTTGTCGAGGGCCGCCAGCCAGGCCTCGGGGGACTGCCCGTGATAGCCCGACTGCCCCATGATCTTGGCACCGTCCGGGGCGATCAGGACCGTGTTCGGGAACGTCCGCACCCCGTATTTGATGCACACCCTCGACCGAACGGTCCGCTCCTCCTGGGAAATGCCCTGCTGGGGCAGGTCGATCATCAGGAGCACGACCCGATCCTCGGCCCAGTCGAGGAACTGCCGCGATTCGAGCACCTTTTTCTCGAGGGTGACGCAGTGGGGGCACCAGTCGCTCCCCGTGAAGATCGTGAGCACGGGCCGGCCGGTCCGCTCGGCGGCCGCCAGAGCCTCGTCGTAGTCCCGGATCCAGTGACCCTGGGTCCCGCCGGCCCCTGACTCGCCGCCCAAGGCCGATCCCGCCGTCGACGCCGCGACCACCGCCACCAGGACCGCAGCAAGCCAACGGCCCGGGGCGAGAGTCGGCCCTGGGAATCGAAGCCGTGACGACCCAAGACCCGAAAACTGCAGTCTTTCCGAGAATCCGCTCAGACTCATCGTTCCTTGCCTCCCTGCCGTGCCGTACCCATTTCATCGGGTGGACTTCCGGTGTCCCGCGAGGCTTCGCGGGCTGAAACACACCAGAAAGGTAGGGTGCAGCCACTCACCCTGTAAAACTGTGAGTCTTGTGCAGATTCCGCACCTTGCCAGGATTCACTGCCTGCTTCGCAGCCGTTGGACTTACGTCGCGACACGGCACGCGAACGCGACCCAAAAAAACGGCGAGGGAACCGACAACGCCACCCGCACTCGGGCTCGTCCCCGGAAAACATGCGGGGCCCGCCGTCGCCGGCAGGCCCCGCTGGTCGCTCGCTGATGCTGTGGCGGACCTTCCGTCCGCCGGTCCAGCCAGAGAACCCGTGGGCTCCCTCGCCGGGCTTCGGGCGGCAGGGGCCACGGATGGGCCCCCCGCCGCCGTGAACTCAAAACTGCCAGATCGCGTCGCAGCCGCCGTACAGCTGCCCGTACTGGTCGCCCGAGCCGCCCGTGATCTTCCCGAAGGGCAGCGGCCCCTTCATGTTGTCGGGCGAGTAGAAGTCGTACCGCAGTTCCGGCCGCACGATCACGTTGCGGTTCGGCTTCCAGTTCAGGCCCCAGGTGACCTGCCAGAAGTTGCCGGCGTAGCCGCTGCCGTACGGCCCGCCGTAGATCAGGTTGCGGATCGGGTTGACCACGCGATAGCCGTTGTTGTCGCGGAACCACTCCAGCCGCATGCCGCCGATCAGCGTGTCGCTGAAGGTGTAGAACATGTACTGGTTGATGCCGTACCACTGCGCCAGGCCGTTGGCCTGCCCGATGTTCTGGGACACCGGATTGGCGTTGAACTGCCAGCCCAGGTCATTCTGGAACACGTAGGTGACCTTGTCGGTCAGCTCGTTGATGTACACGGTGCTCACGACCGAGCGGTTGCCGATGTTGCCCAGCCCCGTCGGCGAGAACGAGCCGATCTCGTTGCCGCTGGAGACCGCCGTCGTCAGGGCCTGCTTGGCATCCGAACTCTTGAACGTCACGCCGCCGAGGAAGGCCGCGTTGCTGTTCGCGCCGGGGTAGCCGGGGTTGGCGATCCCCAGGATGTTGATGGGATCACTGAAGTTGTCCCAGCCGTTCGTGATGCCGCCGTAGACGATCAACTGGTCGTTGGGCGTCCACGTGTCGAGGATGCCCGTGTGGGTAAACGGCTCGCCGTACTGCATCGTGTAGGCGTGCGTGTAGAAGAAGTTGCCGATCGCCGGCACCACCTCGTACCCGATGATGGTGTAGAAGTGACCGAACTTTACGGCATGGTTGGCGGCTCCAACCTCGCCGTAGAGCTGCGGCATGGCGAGGCCGTAGTCCTTGCTCGAGGCCCACGACGGAGCTCCGGTCACGCCGGCGACGTTGGCCTGATTGAGCAGGTTGGCGTCGAGGCCCCGGGCCGTCGTGTAGATGTAGTCGGTGCCATACAGCAGGTCGACGCGACCGCCGAAGTTCCGCCCCCCGTCGACGTCGAGCAGCCGCTCGTTAACGAGATACAACTGGTTCATCTGGCCCTGCCAGTTGCGATCGTTGAACGTGATCGGGCCGTTGAAGGGCGAGCCCCAGTTGTTGGCCCCGATGCCCGCGTCGATCCAGCCGTAGGTGTTGATGCCCCGGCTCGTCAGCGGCTCGATCTCGAGGTAGCGGTTCGGCCCCTCCTCCGCGGACGCCTCCTGGGCAGCCTCCTGGGGAGGAAGCGCCCGCATCTGGTAGGCGTCTTCCTCGGGCACGGCCGGCAGCACGGGTGCGGCCGGCGTGTTTTGAGCCAGTTGGGCGTAGAGATTCGGGTCGATCCGGGACGGCAGGGTCGAGTCGGCGGCGGTCGCCGCTGACGCGGCCAGCAGGCCGGTCGCCACCCAGGCGGGCAGCACGAACTTCGTGAAACGCATGGCGGAGAGTCTCCCAATCCTTCGGTGTGGTTCCCGATCCGCTCCAGCGGACCGGTGGACGTGGGCACGGAGATCCAGCCGCCGGCCGCAGAATCCGCCGATCCGCCGCCGATCCACCCCATCCCCGCCTTAAGATTCGACAGGTGCGAAACTTAAAATGCTGTCGTCCGCCCCAAGCCCGCACATTCTCCGCGACCCGCACGCCGCCGCGGACGCCGCGGTCGACCGGGCATACAAGGCTGCGGTCAGCCCGCCGGGGCGAAGGAGCCCTCGAGCAGGGCCGCCAGGAAGGCCTCGGGGCGGAACGGCTCCAGATCGTCGGCCGACTCGCCCACGCCCACGAACTTGACGGGCAGCCCGAACTGCTCCGCCACCGGCACGATCACGCCGCCCCGGGCGGAGCCGTCGAGCTTCGCCAGCACGATCCCCGTGCAGCCCGCCGCCTCCTTGAAGCCCTTCGCCTGCGAGAGGGCGTTCTGGCCGGCGGTGGCGTCGATCACCAGCAGCGTCTCGTGCGGAGCGTCGGGAACCTGCTTGGCGATCACGCGGCGGATCTTGCCGAGCTCCTGCATCAGGTTGGCCTGCGTCTGCAGCCGGCCGGCGGTGTCGACGATGCAGATGTCGAAGCCTCCCTCGACCGCCCTCGCCACCGCCCGGTGCGCCACGCTCGCCGGATCACAGCCCGGTTCGCCCCGGACGATCTCCGCCCCGAGGCGACCGGCCCACATGGCGAGCTGCTCCACCGCCGCCGCCCGGAAGGTGTCGCCGGCGCCGAGGACGACCCGCCGGCCGTCGCGGATGAACATCCGGGTCAGTTTGGCGATCGACGTCGTCTTGCCCGACCCGTTGACGCCGGTCACGAGGATCACGGTCGGGCCGCTCGCCGCGGTCGCGATGCCCGACTCCGCCGGGGCGAGCCTGGCGAGCAGCTGCGTCCGGATCGAGTCGAGCACGACCTCCGGCTCGACGACGCGGGCCCGGAGCCGGGTGGAGACGTCGCCGACGATCGCCTCCGCCGCGGCGGGCCCCATGTCGGTCTTCACGAGCGCCGCCCGCAGCTCACCCAGAAACTCATCGTCGACGAGCCTGCCCTCGCGCTTGAAGATGTCGCGGACGTCGGTCGAGAGCACCCGGGCCGTCTTTGCCAGGCCGGCTCGGAGCCGGTCGAGCAGGCCGGGCCGAGGCGCCCGTGATGCGGCCTGCTGGTCGTCTGCCTGCCGGATATCGGCCTGCTGGCTCTCCGCCTGCCGGCTCTCCGCCTGAGCAGCCTGCGGCCCGGAGGCATCCGGCTGGGGCTCGTTCTTGCGTCCGAATCGAAACAGCGCCATACGTGCTCGCTCTCCGCGTGCGTCAGCCGGCGGCCGGCCGGGAGCGGCCGCCGCGATCGCCCAGGATCCCGCCGAGGATGCCCGCCACGAACGTCGGCGACTCCTGGCTCCCGTAGCGGCGGGCCAGATCGATCGCCTCGTCCACCACCACCGGGCCCGGCGTCTCGGTGTGCAGCAGTTCGAACGCCGCGAGCCGCAGCACCGCTCGGTCGGTGGCCGCCATCCGCGACAGCCGCCAGTTGACGCTGCGGGCGTCGAGCATGGCGTCGATCTCCGCCTGGTGACCGCGGACGCCGTCCACGAGGGCGTCGGCGAAGGCGACGAGCTCCGCCGACCGCAGCCGGCCGCGATGGAAGCGGGTCCGGTCGGCCGGGCTCACGGCATTCACCTCGCCCTGGTAGAGCGACTGGAGCGCCACCTCACGGGCCCGGCTGCGGCGGCTCATGCCCCGGCTCCACGGCGGATCGCCTCGAGGACCGCGATCATCTCCACGGCGGCGGCGGCGCACTCGGCGCCCTTGTTGCCGGCGAAGTCGTCGGCCGCGTCGCCGCCGGCCCGGACCAGCGCCTGGGCGAGCGTGTCGCACGTCAGCACGCCGAAGATCACCGGCAGGCCGTGCCGGCGGGCGGCCGCCTCGATGCCGGCGGCGGCGGCGGTGGCGATGTGATGGTCGTGCGAGGTCTCGCCCTTGATCACCGCCCCGAGGCAGAGCACCGCCGCATAGCGGCCCGTGACGGCGAAGCGGTCGGCGGCGAGCGGCAGTTCGAACGAACCCGGCACCCAGGTCACGTCGACGGCGTCAGCCGTCAGGCCGGCCGCGGCGAAGCGATGCAGGGCGCCGGCGAGCAGCCGGCGGGTGATCGAGTCGTTCCAGCGGGCCACCGCCACGGCGACCCTGGTGCCGGGAGGCGGGGAGGCCGTGCCGTCGAACACCGCCGGCGGGCGGGAGCCACTCATGCCGCAACGCTCCCGCGGGTCACGACTTGAGGGCCATGAGGAACTCGCTGTTCGACTTCGTCTTCGAGAGCCGGTTGATCAGCAGTTCCATGGCATCGGTGGGATTCATCTCGCCGAGCACCCGCCGCAGCACGCAGATGCGGCGGTACTCGTCGGGTTCGAGCAGCATCTCCTCGCGACGCGTGCCCGAGCGGTTGATGTCGATGGCGGGATAGATCCGCTTGTCGACCAGCCGGCGGTCGAGCACGATCTCGAGGTTGCCCGTGCCCTTGAACTCCTCGAAGATCACGTCGTCCATGCGGCTGCCCGTGTCGACGAGCGCCGTGGCGATGATCGTCAGTGAGCCGCCCTGCTCCACCTTGCGGGCGCTGCCGAAGAACCGCTTGGGCCGCTGCAGCGCCCCGGAATCGACGCCGCCGGAGAGGATCTTTCCCGAGTTGGGCACCTCGGAGTTCCAGGCCCGGGCCAGCCGCGTGATCGAGTCGAGGAAGATCACCACGTCGCGGCCGTATTCCACGAGCCGCTTCGCCTTCTCGATCACCATGTCGGCCACCTGGATGTGCCGGCTGGAGTTCTCGTCGAAGGTCGAGCTGATGACCTCGCACGACGGGCCCTTGACCTGCCGCTCCATGTCGGTGACCTCCTCCGGCCGCTCGTCGATCAGGAGCATGAAGACGTAGGCCTCGGGATAGTTCGCCAGCACGGCCTTGGCCATCTTCTGCAGGAGGATCGTCTTGCCGGCACGCGGCGGGCTGACGATCAGGCCCCGCTGGCCGAAGCCGATCGGCACGATCAGGTCGACGACCCGCGTGGAGATCTCCTCGGCGGTGGTCTCGAGCACGATCCGCTCGTCGGGATGCAGGGGCGTGAGCTCGTCGAAGAACACGCGGGTGGTGAGCTTGGCGGGGTCCTCACCGTTGATCGCCTCCACCCTGAGGAGCGCGAAATACCGCTCGCTCTCCTTGGGCGGACGGATCTGGCCCGCCACGCTCATGCCGTTGCGAAGGCCGAAGCGGCGGATCTGGCTCGGCGAGACATAGATGTCGTCGGGGCAGGAGAGGTAATGGGCGTCCGGGCTGCGGAGGAAGCCGAACCCGTCGGGCAGGATCTCGAGCGTGCCCTCGCCGAACATCAGGCCGTTGAGCTTGATCCGCTCCTTGAGGATCCGAAACACGAGATCCTGCCGCTTTGCCCCGGAGACGTCGCCGATGTTCTCGGTGCGGGCCAGCTCCACCAGCTCCTGCATCGAGAGCTTCTGGAGCTCCGCGATGACGGAATCGCCCTTCTTGAGGGCCTCGTAGTGGCTGGTGACGTCGAGGCCGTCCTTCACCTCGGCGGCGATCTCCTCCGCGAGCGAGAGGGGTTCGCGGCCGGAATCGTCGAGCGGCGAGTCAGCGGGCGTGTGGGACATGGTGCACCGGAAGCCGCGGCGGCGGGACGCCGACGAACGGCTGGTCGTGATCGCGGAGGGGGATGAGGCGGAGGCGACGCGAGGGACGGAGGAGCGGTGGGTGACACACGACCGGTGCGCGCGGGAACTCGACAGGCTGGCGGTGCTGCCGGAACAAACGGTGGGGGAACCCCGAACACTGCTGGAGGCGGGAGCCGCCGGGCCGTCAGCCGCCGGAGCCTTGATGCCCCCGGACCGCCTGCCACACCCGATCGACCTGAGCCGCAGTATAGGCAGGATTCCCCGACGCATCCACGGGCCACGTGCCGGGGCCGGGCGGCGGCCGGCGAAACCGCCGCTCCCAGGCGCGATCGCGCGACGCGATCTGCTCCTCCGACCATCCCCTGGCGAGCAGCCGCGCCCGCCGCACCGGCTCCGGGCACTCGACGACGACACACAGCGTGCACATCGCGTCCCATCCGGCCTGCATCAACAGCGGCACGTCGAGGACGACCACCGGCTCGAGATCCGCCGCGCGTTTCCGGTCACCGAGTTCCTCGATCCGCTCCACCAGCCGCTGCCGCACGCGAGGATGGACGATCGCCTCGAGGTCGGCGAGGGCCGCGGCGTGCGCGGCACCGAGGCCGAACACCTCGCGGGCCAGATGGGCCCGATCGACCCGCCCGGACGAGTCGAGTGCCGACGGCCCGAATCTGGCGGCCACCTCCGCCGCCACGGCGGGATCACCGAGCGCGTCATGGGCGAGCCGGTCGGCGTCGATGACGGTCGCCCCATGGCCGGCGAAGAGCCGCGCCACGGTCGACTTGCCGGCCCCCGCCCTGCCCACGAGCCCGATGATGATCATCTCACTCGCACTCCGCCCACGTGCCGCCCGACTGCACCGACACCTCGACGGGCACCCGGAGCGGCAGGGCGGCCTGCATCTCCTCGGTGAGCAGCCGCTCCGCAGCCGGCACCTCGTCGGCCGGCGCTTCCAGCAGCAGCTCGTCATGGATCTGGAGGATCAGCGCCGCCCGCAGCCGCTCGTCTCGCAGCCGGGCGTCGACCCGCAGCATGGCGAGCTTGATCAGATCCGCCGCCGACCCCTGCACCACCGTGTTGACCGCCTCCCGCTCCGGGAGCGTGAGCGTCATGACCCCGGTGGCGGTGCGGCGCCGCGATCGCTCGCGGACGCCCGCGATGGCCCGCCGTCGCCCCAGCATCGTCGTCACGTGGCCATCGCGCCGGCAGCCGTCGAGGACGTCGTCCATGAACGCGGCCGCACCCGCGAAGGCCGTGAGGTAGCCGTCGATGAACTCCGCCGCCTCGCCCTGGGAGATGCCGAGCGCCTTGGCCAGCCCGAAGGCCGACTGGCCGTAGAGGATGCCGAAGTTGACCGCCTTGGCGATCCGCCGCAGCGCCGGCGTGACCTCGCTGGCCGGCACGCCGGCGACCGCGGCGGCCGTGCGGGCGTGGATGTCCTCTCCCGCGACGAAGGCCGCCGTCATCGCCGCGTCGCCCGAGAGGTGGGCCAGGATCCGCAGCTCGATCTGCGAGTAGTCGGCCGCCACGAACCGCCATCCCGTCTCGCCGGGAAGAAAGGCGGCCCGGATCTCCTGGCCCTCGACGGTGCGCGTGGGAATGTTCTGCAGGTTCGGTTCGCTGGAACTCAGCCGCCCGGTGGCGGTAACGGTCTGGTTGAACGTGGTGTGAACCCGGCCGGTGGCGGGATCGACCAGGGCCGGCAGGGCGTCGACGTAGGTGCTCTTGAGCTTGGCGTACTTGCGGTGCTCGAGCAGCCGCGCGGGCAGCGGGTGCAGCGGCGCAAGCTGCTCGAGCACCTCCGCGTCGGTGCTCGGACCGGTTTTCGTCCGCTTCACGACCGGCAGGCCCAGCTCGTCGAAGAGCACGGCCCGGAGCTGGAGCGGCGATGAGATCAGGAACTCGCGGCCTGCCAGGCCGTGGATCTCTTGCTCGAGCGTCGCGAGCCGCGCCGCATAGTCGGCCGAGAGCGCGGCCAGCCGCGGCACGTCGATGCGGACTCCCCGGCACTCCATGTCGGCGAGCACCGCCGCCAGCGGGAGCTCCACCGACGCGTACAGATCGGTGAGTCCGGCGGCGGCGAGCAACGACGGCAGTCGCTCGGCGAGCGCGTGCACCAGCCTGCAGTGCGTGGCCGCCACGGCGGCGGATGCCGGCCGGTCCACGCCCGCCGCGGCGGCGGCGTCCACGCCCGGCACCCCGTGCCGCACGGCGGTTTCCGTGAGTCCGAGGTTGCGCTCGCCGGCCTCGAGCAGGTAGGCCGCGAGCAGCGTGTCGCAGGCAGCCCCGGCGACGCGGATGCCGAGCGAGCGCAGGGCGACGGCCTGCTGCTTGAGGTCGTGGCCGCGCTTCGGCACCCCCGGGTCCATCAGCAGCCGCTGCAGCGGCTGGTTCGCGGCCACGGTGTCGGCGGCGAACCACGTCGCGTGCGCCCCGGAGGCCAGCAGCACGCCGAGCGGCCGGCCACGGCCCGCGGCCGGCGGCCGCACCACGCAGACCGTCACCGCCCCCGACGCCGCCAGCCGGCCGACCGCGGTGGCGATCGCCTGCTCGTCGAGCGGCTCCTCCACGACGAGCGGGGGCGGATTCTCCGTCTCGCCCGCGGGCTCGGCGGCGTCCGCATCGGAGCCGTGCATGTCGAACAGCGTCCGCGGCCGCTTCGCCACATGCGTCACGGTCGCCACCTTCGCCGCGCGGACGGCGGACGCCTCCGCTTCCGGGGCAGCCTTCACGACCCGGCCCAGCAGGCTGCGAAAGCCGAACTCCCTGAGCAGCCCGGCCAGCACCTCGGGGTCGGGCGGATGCAACGCGGCGGCGTGCCACGGCACCGCGAGGGGAACGTTCGTCTCCAGCCGGATCAGTTCGCGGCCGGCCCGGGCGGTCTCGCCGTGGAGCCGCAGGTTTTCCTTGCGCTTCGCCCCGGACACGCCGTCGATGCCGGCAAGCACGGCGTCGAGGGTGCCATGCGCACGGATCAGCTCCGACGCGATCTTGGGACCGATCCCGGGCACACCCGGGACGTTGTCGACCGCGTCGCCGACGAGAGCCAGGAAATCGACCACCTGGTCGGGCCTGATGCCCCACTCCTCCATCAGTTCCGCCGTGCCGAGCGGCTGGTTGGTGCGGAGGTTGAGAAGCATCACGTGGGGCCCGAGCAGCTGCCGCGCGTCCTTGTCGGAGGTGGCGATCGTGCAGTCGTCGCCGGCGGCGACGATCCGCGTCGCCAGCGTGGCGAGCACGTCGTCGGCCTCGTAGCCGGGCACCTCCAGGCAGGGGATGCCGAAAACCTCGAGCAGCCGCCGCACCAGCGGGATCTGCGGCACGAGGTCGGCCGGCATCTCGGCGCGATTGGCCTTGTACTGGTCGAACTTCTCGTGACGAAAGGTCGGCCCCGGCGGATCCATCGCGCAGACGAGATAGTCGGGCCGCTTCTTCTCGATGATGTCGAGGAGGTCCCGCGTGAGCCCGAAGATCACCGACACCGGCGTGCCGTCAGGCGCCGTCATTTCCGGCAGCGCATGAAACAGCTGGTAGACCCGCGACAGCGTGTCGATCGCCAGCACGGTCTTGCCGTGCAGATCGGGCGTGGCGTCGGCGGGGGCGTGGGGGCCTATCACGTCGCAAGCATAGCGAAGCAGGACGCAGGCCGATGCGGGCATCCGCGAATCGCACTGCCGCCCACGGCACAGACGGCCCCGAGCCTCACAGACGCGCAGGAATGGCGCGTGAACCGGATCGGTGGCATGGCACGCGGCCGTGCCACGGGCCGCCGCCGTCAATCACCGCTCGGGGGCTCGTATTCGAAGTCCTTCCACTTCATGGCGCGGCGGAAGGGCTCGATGCGGAGCACCACCTCGCCGTTCTGGAAGATCCGCACGGTGCCGCTCGTCTCGCTCACGGCCACGGCCACGCTCTTCGTCCGCCGGGTGACGGCGGCGGCGGCCCAGTGGCGGGCGCCGAGGCCCTTCGACACCGACACGTTCTCGGCCGAGGCGTCGATGTAGCGGGCCGCCGCCTCGACCGTGCCGTCGGGGCCGATCACGAACGCGCCGTCGAGCTGCGCGATCTCCTTGAGCCCCTCGCGGACGCGGGGATCGGTGAGCCGACGCTCCGAGCGGCTGTAGCCGCGGACGGGATCGAAGCCCGCCGAGTGGCTCGACTGGATCACCTTTCGCGTGTCGCCGACCACGAACAGGGTGCCCACCGGCTTGCCCTCGCGGCCCTCGCGGCCGATCTCGACGGCGAGGTCGACGACCAGCTTCAGCGTCTCCAGCGGCACCTTGGTCTCCAGGTTCCGCAGGTCGCGGACCGTCAGCTGCCCAAGGTGCTCGGCCAGCCTCAGCAGGCTCACCGAGTCGATCGTGCCGGCCTCGAAGCCGCTGTAGACGGCGACGACCTGGGCCTCGGGCGGCACCAGTTCGGCGGCCACGCACTCCAGCAGCGCCTGGGCGAGCCGCTCGTGCACGGGCAGCCCGGCCACGTCGAGCGTGACCGGCTTGAGCCCATGCTCTGCGGCGCCATCGAGGTGGGCCGCATCGTCGGCGGCCACCAGCACGGAGCCCGCATGCACGATCTCTCTGACGTGCGGCCACTCCAGCCGCTCCTCCACGAGCAGCAGCACCGCCTCGGCCGCCGTCGCCTCGACGAGCCGCGCGGCCGCGTCGAGAAGCCTCGCGAGTTGCGGAGTGACGTCAGCGCCGGCCATGAGCCCGCTCCCTGCGTGCGGAGAGGCCGCGGGGCGGCAACGCCGCCCTTCCGATATCAGGGCGGCACAAGCGCGGCATCCGACGCGGAAGCCTACGCACGGGGGGCCGGACCTTCAAGGAGTGCCCGCCCGGCGCGGACTCCCCGGTCAGCGGCGGGTGGTCGAACCGCCCGAGGTTCCCTTCGACGAGTCGGGCTTGTCGGCGATCATCGCCGGCTCGGCCGCCGCCTTCATCGAGCCGCCATAGGCCGCGATCCCGCCGGGCAGCACGGTGCCCCAGGCCCGCTCCTGGTAGATGTTGAGCGCGTGGAGCGCGTGACCGAGCGGCCCGATCTTCCACTCCCGCGACGGCTCGCTGAGCAGGGCCGAACAGAGGTACTCGGCCGCGGCCACGATCCGCGGCTCGTAGAGGCGATCCTGGTCGAGCGACCCGACAAGCCACTCCAGGATGTGCCCGGTCGTCTGGATCTTGCGGTCGATGTCGTCATCGCGGTCGGCCGGATACTTGAACCATTCGGTGCTGAACGAGCCGTCGCCGTTCTGCAGCTTCGCGAGCGTGAAGTTCTGGTAGTCGCGGACGTACTTGTCGGCCCGCAGGTAGGGGCCGTCGAGCTCGCCGGCCGCCCGGAGCCGCCGCTGGCAGCCGTAGGCCAGGCCGTAGAGCCGATGCGTGCCGCCGCAGGGCGCCCCGCGGATCGGCTGCACGATCTCCTCCTCGACGAGCCGTGGCAGCGACCACTTCTCCCCGCTGCGATTCTTCCAGGTGGCGTCGGTGGGCAGGTAGTGCGCCAGGGCGATGAGGGCGAAGGTGAGTTCCGTCTTCGACTTGCAGGACAGCTTCTCCTCCTCGATCAGATCCGTGACGGTGAACGGCTTCCCCTGCACGGTGAGCGGCGAGTTGGCCGCCACGCGGCACTGCGCGAGGATCGCCAGGTACTGCGCCGAGTGGCCCTGCACGCCGACGCCCTTGAGGGCCACCACCCGATCGTCGGCGGCTGCCAGCATCACCTGGCCGCGACACGTGCCGCCCATGTTGGACCAGCCGATCGCGCTGACAAGGTCACCCGCCGGGCCGCCCACACGGATCTGGGTCGGGATCCCGAAGGCGATGAAGCCGTGCATCACCTCCCACGGGGTGTTCTGCGCGGTGTTCAAGGGCCGCCGCTGGTAGGTTGCCAGCGTCTGCGCGATGCGGCCACGGAGCCGTTCGAATCGCCGCGTCTTCGGCGGCGGAGCCCCGGTGGCCTGCAGCCGTGTCACCACCAGCGGAGGCGTCTGCCGCTTCGCGGTGGGCGGCGGCGCGATGACGGCCGTGGTGGGCCGCGGGGTCGGCTTGGGCTTGTAGGCGGGATTGGTGGCGTCATCGACGACCTTCGTGGCGACATCCTTGAGCCGCGATCCCGCCTCGACGGCGTCGGCCCACGTGGGCGTCCGCTGGGCCGCGGTTCCGGTGGTCGCGGTCGACTTCTTGGCCGGCGGCTTCGCTCGTGCCTGTCGTGCCGCCGCCAGGCGGTTCGCCTCCTCCTGGGTCGGCGGCTGGGGCAGGGCGATGAACGAGGGCGTCGGCTCCACCTTCTTGAGCAGGCCGTCGATGAACCGGCCCGGCCCGGAGCGACCTCGGCCGGGAGGCGCCGCATCGCCCTGGCGGGATCCCGACGTGGCCACGCAGCAGGCGGCCAGGACCACCACGAGCAGGCTGCCCCACTGAGGGCGAACCAGCCGAACGGCCCTCGGGAGACACGAGGACGCCGGAGTAGGGGCGTGATGGCTGGGCATTGCGGGCTTCGGTCGGGAACGGCACACGGTCGCGTGTTCGGGGTATCGACCGCCCTGACGCAGGAATCATGGCGGCCGTCGACGAAGCCCCGAGGGTTTCGGCAACCTGCCAACGCGTACCAGGTTGCCCCGTTTCACATGCGGCGAGCCGAGCAACGGCCGCCGCATGCGCACCGTCGGGGCTGCAGGCCGCCAGCCCGCAGCAGATCAACGCGGATTCCGCGGGCTGCAAGCCCGCGGCTACGAGATCAGTCCCCGCGATTCCGCAGGCTGCACCACGCCGACCCAGCCGATCAGAACAACTGCCGGAAGCCCTCGGCGATCGTCCATTCGGCGGCCGTACCGTCCGGATCGGCGGCCCATTCCCGCCATTTGTTGACGTCGTCGCCCAGATCGCGGCCGCTCACTTTTTTCAGCGCCGCGACGGCGCGGTATTGCACCGCAGGATCGGGGTCCTCGAGCGCCTTGGCCAGGACGGGCACCGCCTCCTTGTCGCCCAGTTCACCCAACTCCCTCAGGGCCCGCAGGCGGACGTCGATCTCCCGGTCGGTGCGGTAGCGCGTGGAGAGCTGCTCGACGGCCTCAGACCCGCCGCGTTTTCGCCAGGCCGAGCAGGCGGCCATCCGCACCCGCTCGTCCGGATCCTCGAGGGCTCCGGCACAGATGGCCTTCGCGGCGGGCGTGTCGAAATCGGCCGCCGTCTGCAGGATCACGCTCCGCACGCGGGCATCGTGCTCGCTGAGAATCTCGTCCGCGAGCGTGCGGGTGAACTCGACCTGATCGGCGTGGCCGCCGGCCTTGGCCCGCTTCGACTCCGCGGCCAGTTCCTCGATCCGCTGCTCGGCCGTGGGCCCGTATTTCCGCTCCTCGGCGAGGGCTTTCTGGCTCGTCGTCAGCTTTTTCCAGGTGCTGCACCCCGCCAGCGGGAGGCAGCTCACCGCCACGATCACGCAGACCGCCGCCCGCGAAAGGCACATCAGGGTCATGCCGCGCATCTCGACCGGCCTCCGGAGGGGGCGGGAGACTAGCGGCCGGTCACCCGAGGGTGAAGGCCAGCCTTGACTGGCCTTCCCTCGTGTGGGGCGACCTGCTTGCATTGCCCACATGCCACGGCTTTCCCCGTCCCTCGCGTGCCCGTTCCTCGTCTGCCTGTCTCTCTCAACGGCCCGGCCCTCCACCGCGACCGCGGCGACGGAGCAGGTTGCGGCGCCGGCATCCGGCCCGTGGGAACGCATCACCGTGCGCGGTGACTCCGGCGAGCGTGCCGTGGAGGGCGAAATCGTCGTCGCGGCGGCGGACGGCGGGGTGCTGCTCGCCCGTGCCGACGGCCGCTACGAGCTCCTGCAGCCGGGCGAGATCGTGTCGCGTGAACCGACCGCCGCCGAGACCCCGGCGGAGCCGGCCCGGGAACTCGCCGCCAGGATCGTCGCCGACCTGCCGCCCGGCTTCGAGGTGCACCTGACGCGGCATTACATCGTCTGCTTCGACACGTCCCGCGAGTACGCGCGGTGGTGCGCGGCCCTGTTCGAACGGGTGCACGACGCCTTCATCAACGTCTGGACCAAGGCCGGCCTCGCAGTGGCCCCGCCGGCACGGCCGCTGGTGGTGGTGATCTTCGCCGATCGGGCAGCCTACGAGGCGCACGCCGCCCGCGACCTCGGCGCGGCCGCCGACCGGGTCGTGGGCTACTACAACCTGCTGACGAATCGCGTCACCACGTTCGACCTCACCGGCACCGACGACCTCCGGCCGGCCTCCGGAAACGGACGCCGCGGCTCGGCGGCCGACATCATGGCCAGCCCCGCCGCGGCGGCCCTCGTCTCGACGCTCGTTCACGAGGCGACCCACCAGATGGCCTTCACCTGCGGCATGCACCGGCGGCTCGCTCCGATCCCGCTCTGGCTCAGCGAGGGCATCGCGACCTGCTTCGAGACGCCGGACCTCGGCAACGACCGGGGCTGGCGCGGCCTCGGGGCCGTCAATCGACCGCGGCTCGACCGCTTTCTCGCCAGCCATCGCCCCGGTGACATCGCGGCGATCGTCTCCGATGACGCGAGGTTCCGGTCGCCCGACGCCCCGCTCGACGCCTACGCGGCCGCCTGGGCCCTGACCCGTCACCTGCTCGACACCCGCAAGGCCGCCCTCGTCGATTACCTGCGGATCCAGGCCGCCAAGCAGCCGCTGGCCGCCGACTCGCCGGCGCAGAGGCTGGCCGACTTCGAGGCGGCGTTCGGCACGACGCCCGCGGCCATCGAGGCCGAACTGGTCAAGTCGATGGCGCGGCTGGCGTCGCGGTCTCCGCGGTGACGGCCGGATTGGTACATTTGCGCGGGGCCGGCCGTGAGCTGCCGGCCGCTGGCTGCACGCGTCCTTCACTCGACGGAGGCACTGTCGCATGACTCCTTCACGCACCCCGACGACGGCACCCCGGCTCGACCGCCGGGAGTTCCTCCAGGGATCGATCCGCGGATCGATCGCCGCAGCCGCCGCGGCCGCATGTCCCGCGGGCGCCTTCGCAGGCGGCAGCGACTCGATCAAAGTCGGGCTGGTGGGCTGCGGCGGACGCGGCGTGGGCGCTGCGGCGCAGGCCGCGGCGGCCGATCCGGCCGTCCAGATCGTGGCGCTCGGCGACATGTTCCGGGACCAGGTCGGGCGGGCCGCCGAGACGCTGTCTGCGACGCACGGCAGGCAGTTTGCCCCCGCCTGCCTGCTCCACGGACCTGATGCGGGCGAACTCGTGATCCAGGCCGACGTCGATGCCGTGATCCTGGCCACGCCGCCCTGCTTCCGGCCTTCCGAGATCGCGGCAGCCGTGCGGGCGGGCCGGCACGTCTATGCGGAGCCGCCGATCGGCGTGGACGAGCAGGGAATCCTCACCGCCGCCGAACTGGTGGCCACGGGCCTGCGCCTCGGACTGTCGCTCGCGGGCGGGCTTCACTCCCGGCACCACGAACCGGCGCGGTCGGCGGTCGCCGGGGTGGCCGCAGGCGGGATCGGCCGCCCGCTTCGCGGGATCGCCATCCATCGCCTCGGCCTGCCGTGGCGGCGTGCCGACACGGACGATCTCCTGCGCAACTGGATCCACCACGAGCAGGTGTCGGGCGGCCCGCTTCTCTGGCATCACCTGCATGCGCTCGATCGAGTGCACTGGGCCCTCGGCGAGCCGGCGCCGCTCGCCGCCGTCGCCCTCGCGGCGGACGCTGTGCTGCCGCAGCCGGCTGGCGGCCGCCAGGAGCCGACGGTGCGGATCACGTGTGCGGGCGGCGTGACGCTCGACGTGGGCGTCGTGCGCCGCGCGGGCATCGACGACGGCATCGTGGAGGCCGTCGTCGGCGAAGCCGGCACGCTCGATCTTCGCAAGCAGGCGGGCGTTGGCGGCCACGCCGCAAGCATGGCGTCGTTCATCCGCTCCCTGCGGGGCGGGCCCCGCACCGATCTGGCGGCCGCATGCCGCAGCACCCGACTGGCGAGCCTGGTTCGCGCCGCAGCCGCAGCGGGCGGCGAGACCATCCCCTGGAATCGCGACCCGTGGACCGGCGACGGGGTCGCGGCCTGAAGGACGCCCGCGCCGGCGGAGATCGCCCGGAGCCCGACGGCACGCCCGCACGACCGATACAATCGGCAGGAGTGTCATGCCGCCGGAGCGGGCGGGCCGATGACGAGAAGGCGGCCTGGATCGGAGGCGTGCGGCCGTCGGCTGCGCTGCCGCTGCCGGAGCCCTTGGGCCGGGCGCGTGCGGGGAAGGGAGTTCGATGGCGACGACGAACCCGACGGTGTACAGGCTCACCATCGCCCTGGTGGTGTTCGTGCTGCTCACGTTCATCCTCACGATCACGACATACCTGTTCTTCAAGCAGCGGTCGGACGAGCAGGCCAAGGCCCTCGTCGCCGAGAAGGCCACGTCCGACAAACAGGCGGCCCTCAATGCCGCGGAGCAGGAGAACCGCCGGCTCCGCGAACTCATCGGGGCGGCCGAGGGCGCCACCCTGGAGACGGTCGAGACCGATCTCAACAACCTGTTCACAAAGGACTTCGCGGGCTTCAACGAGGAGCCCAAGTCCTACGGCAGGCTGGTGGCATGGCTGCGGGCGGAGTTTCAGCGGCGGGCGGCGGATGCGAAGGCGGCCGAGACGAAGCTCGCCGACTCGGCGAAGGCGGTGACGGCAGCCAGCAAGGACGTGGAGGCGGCCCGCCAGGACGCCGACAAGCGGGTCGGCGAGGCCCGCGACGAGCAGGCGACGCAGAAGAAGGAATACGACGACGCGCGGGCCACCCTCGAAAAGGAGAAGAACGACCTGCTCGCCCAGAAGCAGAAGGCCGAGGCCGAATCGACGCAGCTCGCGGGCCTCATCAAGGCGATCGGGATGCTGCAGGACGACGTTCCCTCCAAGAAAGACAAGTTCGCGGCCGCGCCGCCGGAACAGCGGCTGGAAATCCTGCGGAGCGAGATCATCGACCTGCGCAAGACCATCCGGCAGCACAACGACGAACTGAAGGTGTTGCGAGCCTCGAAGCCGGAGGACCGCGTCATCGCCTTCGACGGCCACATCGCCACGGTGGACGCGGGCGAACGGAGCGTGACGATCGTCTGCCCGACGACCCGCACTGCCCGGCCGGGCATGGAGCTCCGCGTGTTCCGTCCCGACATCCCGAATCCGAAGAATGCCGACAGCAAGGCCACGCTCGTCGTGACGCGGATCGAGGGTGATTCGCGGCTTCGCGCGGCCATCCGCGGCGACGCGCCCGAGAATCCGATCATCCCCGGCGATGCCGTGGCCTCGAGCCTGTGGAATCCCGGGCCGATGGAGATCGCGGTGGTGGGCAGTCTCAACGTGGGCCGCGGGGCCGGCCCCGAAGACCGGGCCTGGCTCACGCGACGGATCGATGCCGCCGGGGGAAGCGTCTCCGCTGCGGTGACGTCCACGACGGCGTTCGTTCTCGACGGGGGTGACGCGCCGACTCCCGCCGAAACGCCGGACGACGAGCCGACCAGGCAGCTCCGCTCCCAGCGGGAGTCGGCGCTGCGGGACGCCAAGAAATACGGCATCCCGGTCGGCGGGATCGACACGCTCGCCGACCTCCTCGGGCTCACGCCCGCGGATCTGGTGGCCACCCCGCGCCGCTGAGCCTCACGGCGTCCGATGTCGCGACCCGGGCAGCGGTGGCATAATGCCGCGGCGCCGCCGCAGCGTGGCTCCCCCCGGAGGTCCCCGTCATGTCCGTGCCTGAACGTCGTCCGTGTGCCGTGGCCCTGCTGTGCGGCATGGCGGCCGTGCTGATGCTCGTCGCCCGCGCCCCGATCGCCCGCGCCGACGAGCCCGGGGTGCCGATCTTCAACGGCACGACGCTCGAGGGCTGGGAAGGTCGGCCGGGGTTCTGGAGGGTCGAGGATGGCGCGATCGTCGGCGAGACCACGGCCGAGAACCCCACGCAGGGCAACACGTTCCTGATCTGGCGGCAGGGGCTCGTCGACGACTTCGACCTCACGCTCCGGTACCGGATCACGGGCACGCCCAAGGCCAACAGCGGCATCCAGTACCGGAGCCGCGACCGCGGCGAGTTCGTGGTCAGCGGCTACCAGGCCGACTTCGAAGCCGGCCCGACCTACTCGGGCATCGTCTACGAGGAGAAGGGTCGCGGCATCCTCTGCCAGCGCGGCCAGCGGGCCACGATCGCCGCCGACGGTGGCCAGCAGGCCGGTGAACCGATCGGCGACACCGACGAACTCCAGAAGACGATCAGGCCCGGCGAGTGGAACGACTACCGCATCGTGGCCCGCGGGCCGCGGCTGCAGCACTTCATCAACGGGCAGCTGATGTCGGAGGTGCTCGACGAGCAGGCCGACAAGCGGTCGCTGCAGGGCATCCTCGCGCTGCAACTCCACGCCGGGCCGCCGATGAAAGTCGAGTTCAAGGACATCCGCCTCGCGCGGCTGAAGCTTGCGGATGATCGCAGGAAGCTCGTGCTGGTGGCGGGCACGCCGAGCCACGGCCGGGGAGAGCACGAGCATCGGGCCGGCGTGATGCTCGCGGAGAAGTGTCTCGACGCGCACTTCGCCGGCGAGCCGCTGCCCCGGCTGGTGACCGAAACCTACACCGGCGGCTGGCCCACAGACCCCACCGCCTTCGACAACGCCGACGCGATCTTCTTCTTCGCCGACGGCGGCGGCGGCCATCCGGTGCTGCAGAGCAATCGCCTCGCCCAGGTCGATGCCCTGGCGAAGCGGGGCGTCGGCATCGCCTGCCTCCACTACGCCGTGGAGGTGCCCAAGGAGAAGGGCGGGCCCGAGTTTCTCAACTGGCTGGGGGGGTATTTCGAGCCGCACTGGTCGGTGAACCCGCACTGGACCCTCGCGGACACACAGGTCGCCGAGGGCCACCCGATCGTCCGCGGCGTGAAGCCCTTCGTGACCAACGACGAGTGGTACTACCACATGCGGTTTCGCGAGCCGCCGGAGGGCCTGACGATGATCCTCACGGCCGTGCCGCCCGACGACACCCGCACAGGGGCGGATCACTCCCACCACGGCAATCCGGTCGTTCGTGCCGGCAAGGGCGACCGCGAGACGCTCGCCTGGGCCTACGAGCGGCCGGGCGGCGGCCGGGGATTCGGCTGCACCGGAGCGCACTTCCACCGCAACTGGGCGAACGACGACTTCCGCACGATGATGCTCAACGCCCTCGCCTGGACGGCCGGCCTCGAAGTCCCGGCAGGCGGCATTCCCTCGGCGGTGTCGGCCGACGACCTCGCGGCCAATCTTGACGAGTGGGATGAGCAGCGATCGCGTAAAAAGTAGCCCCCGGAGACAACCGATGCCCACGCTGACCGTTGAAGGAAAAGACTCGTTCCAGGTGCCGGCCGGCAAGCGGCTGGTCAACGCGCTCGAGGACGAGTGCGGCACCGACCAGCTCCACGCCTGCGGCGGCGTGGCCCGCTGCACGACCTGCCGGGTCGAGTTCGTGGCCGGGGAGCCGGCGCGGATGACCCAGGCCGAGAAGGACGTGCTCGCGGCCAAGGGCGTGACCACGCCCGGCGTGCGGCTCTCCTGCCAGATCCCCTGTGACGCCGACATGACGGTGCGGCTGATCAGCCGCTTCGAGGGCTCGGGCCGCAAGGACTGCGGCCACCGCTGCGGCGACGCGATCGAGCCGCCGCCCGACTGGGTCTGACGCGGTTGCTGCTGGCTGCATCGGACGTAGCCGGTCGGCCGGCGGTGACGTGCTCGCAGCCGGATTCCGCAGGCTGCAAGCCTGCGGCTACGGGAAACACCTGCCGTCCTGCCAGTAGGTGCAGGCTTGCAGCCTGCACCAGAGTGCGGCGCGGGTTCCGCAGGCTACAAGCCCACGGAACGGCCCGCGTCACGTCGCGCCTGCCGCGCCTGCCACGCCGAACAGCCGCTCGACGAGCCCTGCGACCTCGGCCATCGTGACCGCGTTCGCGGAGGTGACGTCGGGCTGCGATGCGATCAGGATCGTCTCGCACGGATTCGCCGGATCGACGGCGCCGTGGGAGCCCTTCACGAGCGACGGGTCGAGCGGAATCGCGATCTGCGGCAGCCGCGTGCGGTCGAGGTGGAGTTCGAGCGGATCGTAGCCGGGCTTGCGGTGGATGTCGATCGTGCGGGCGAAGGTCGGGGCCCGGGCATCGTCGAGCCAGTAACAGTACGTCTGCCACGAGTCGAGCGTGCTCTCGATCACGAGGTCGCCGCAGCGGCTCTCGTCGCGGGCCTGGCCCGGCGACACGAGCCCGGCGGCGGCCAGTTCGTCGCCGTGGAGCACGCGGCCCACCCCCGCCCTGCCCCGAAAGAGATCGGCCACCGCCGCCGCGTCGGCCGGGTCGCGGAGAAACACGTGGCCGATCTGGTGGTCGGCGAGCGTCCAGGCCCGGCTTGCCCCGACATCGAGGATCTCGCCCTCACCCGTCTCGCGCACCGCCAGCAGGCCGGCCTCGCGGAGCACGCGGTTGGGATGCAGGGCGTGGGCCACCGGCCGGATGGCGTACTCGCCGGCCACGAGGACGGTCAGGTCGTCGCAGCCCACGAGGCCGCCGAAGTCGGCGATCAGCGTGCCGATCTCGGCGTCGAGTTCGCCGCAGGCCGCATGCGCCTGCGGGCTGTCGGGGCCGGTTCGCTGGGCGGCGTAATCGAGGTGCGGGAGATAGACGAAGGCGAGGTGCGGCGGAGCGGGCCGCGACGCCTCCACGAAGCTCCTCGCGATCCACCGCGACGACTCGATCCCGGCGACCGGCCCCCAGAACCTGTGCAGCGGAAACTCGCCGAGCGTCTCGCGGAGCGAGGCATAGAGCGGCTCCGGATTCGTATGGCACCACATCGTCTCGCTGCCGTCGGCGTTGTGCGTGGGCGCGGGCAGGCAGACGAGGTCGGCGGCGGCATGCTTCGACTGCAGCAGGAACCAGGCGGCCGTCCGCACCTCGGGCCGCGTCGCCTTGACCCGCTCCCAGAGCCGCGGCACGCGGTGCACCGAATCAGGGCTGATCCACATCTCCAGGTGCTGCGACCGCCGGTCGAAGAGGCCGTTGGCGACGATCCCGTGCGCGGCGGGCGGCGCGCCGGTGGTGAGCGTGGCCTGCACGGGACAGGTGACCGCGGGAAAGCCGGGGGCGAGCGGCAGGCAGCGGCCCGCAGCGGCGAGGCCGGCGAGCACCGGCATCCGCGCGAGGTCGACGGCGCGGAGGCCGGGAACCGAAAGCACGAGCACGTGCGGGATGCGGGCGGTGGTCATGCGGAGGCTCCGGGAGAGATGAGCGGGGCAAGCATGCGGGCCGACTCGCGGGCCGTCTCCAGCCAGCGGTGCGCCTGCCGCGGGAGTTCCACGTGCAGGCCGCCGTCGTAATCGGCAGCCGCCAGCGCCGCGACGGCCGCGGCGAGATCGACGTCGCCGCCGCCCAGCGGCAGGTGCTCGTGGCGGCAGGCGAGCATGTCGTCCACGTGGACGTTGGCGATCATCCCCCGCCACGGCTGCAGGTGAAGGGCGTACGGCCGTTCGCCCATGCACTCCAGGTGGCCGATGTCCACGGTGAGCCGCAGGTGTCCGGGGCGGCCGAGCCTCTCGAAGAGCGTGCCCGCCCCTGCGAGCGTGTCGATCACCATCCCGGGCTCTGGCTCACAGGCCACGATCAAGCGGGCGGCGGCGTGGTCGAGGATCGCGGCCATGCCGTCCACGAGGCGATTCCACACCGCCTCGAGCGGCGCCGAGTCGCGGCCGACGCCCGACCAGAGCGACACGCCGCCGGCGCCCAGGTCGATCGCGATGTCGATCGCCCGGCGCGTGAAGTCGATCCGCCGCGCCCGCGCCGCCGGATCCGCCGACACGAGCGTGGGTTCGTGCTTCACCGCGGGATCGAGGAGGTGGCGGGCGCCGGTCTCGACCACGCAGTCCATGCCGGCGGCGGCGAGGGCCTTCCGCCAGCGGGCGATCCGGCCGGGAAGATCGGCGGCGAACGGGTCGATCGTGTGACGATCGAGCGTGATCGCCAGCGACTCGTAGCCCAGATCGCGAAGCATCGGCACGGCGTCGAGCGGATCGACGTCGGCGATCGAGTTGGTGCTGAAGCCGAGCCGCATGGATGGATCAGGTGGGGGGCACGAGCCGGCGGCCGAGGATGAACCAGGCGACGAGCATGATCACCGCGATCGCCCACCGCTCGCCGCAGGCGGCGAGCACGAGGACGGCGTCGAGCGTGATGATCGCCATGATCGCATTGCCGACGGCCGCCCGCACCCGGCCGGGCGACGGGTCGGCGACGGCCTGCCCCGCCCGCACGAGGATCGATCCCGCCAGCAGCCCCCAGCAGGCGAGCCAGGTCGTGGATTCCAGCGTGGCCGTGCGGGTGTGGCCGTCGATCAGCGGCAGCCACACGAAGCCCGCCGCCGCCCCGAGGCCGAGGGCCATGACCACCGCCCCGACGGCGAGCGTGGCCCGGCGGTTGGTCGCGGCCTCGTCCCGCGCGACGATCGTGATGCCGGCCACGTAGACGCTCATGCCGACCGGGATCATCCAGTCCGCCCGCGTCATCGGCCCGCCCGCTGCGGTCATCCCGAGCAGCCAGTTGAGCCCGCGGCAGGCCCCCATCACCGCCGGCCCGGCGCCGGTCGCCTTGGCGTGGCGGTCGTAGAGCCAGATCGCCGCGGTAAGGGCCGCGCCGACGAGCGCCGGCCACGGTGAGTTCGCCGCCACGGCCGCGGCGCAGGCGGCCGCGGCACCGACGGCCATCAGCACGCCGCCCACGAGCGCCGCCCGCGGCACCGCGATGGCCCCGCTCGGCAGCGGCCGCTCGGGCCGCTCGACGCGATCGAGCTCCACGTCGCAGACGTCGTTGAGCACCATGCCCGCGGCGTAGAAGGCGACCGACGCCAGCACGGCGAGCCCGCAGGCGGCCGGCGGCCAGTCGAGCGACGTGAGCCGCGAGACCACGAGAAACCCGGCCAGCGAGTCGGCCGCCGCCGAGGCGAGGTTCGGCAGCCGCATGAGCCGCGCCCACGCGAGCATCTCAGGCAAGCTCCACGCCGGCGGTGGACGCCACGGCGAGGAGATGCCGCCGCGCCGCACGGGCCGCGTCGTCGGGCCGGTCGCGATAGGGGTAGAGTTCGACCGTCACCCAGATGTCGGGGGTATGCATGGCGATGGCCTGCAGCGTGGCCGCGAAATCGATCGCGCCCTCACCGGGCACGAGGTGGTGATGCACCCGCGTGGCCGCGATGTCCTCGACATGGTAGTGCCGCGTGTGGGCCTTCATCCGCGGCACCCACTCCGCGGGATCCTCGCCCACGCAGTAGGCGTGGCCGACGTCGAAGTTGAGGCCGAGCGCCGGATGATTCACCCGCTCGGCAAACTCCAGGTACTGCCCGAACGTCTCGATCAGCAGCCCCGGCTCCGGCTCGATGAGGAGCGTCACGCCGCAGTCGGCCGCCACGTCGAGCACGGGCATGATTTCGTCGTAGAAGATGGCGGCTGCCTGCTCCCGGGCCTGCCCCGGCTGAACCTCGCCCCCGGGCTCGGTGGAGATGTGCGGCGCCCCGAGCTCGGCGGCCAGCTTCAAGGCCCGCTTGGTGTGCTCGCGCCGGATCGCCCGGTAGTGCGGGTCGGGATCGGTCCAGCCTGGATGCCAGTAGGGCTGCCGCGGATCGGCGATCGCGTTCATCATGAACGCGTTGATGTTCGAGACGACGAGGCCGCTGGCCCCAAGCGCCCGCCGGATCGACTCCTTCTGCACCTCGAGCAGCCCGGCCGGCCACGCATGCGGCACGTCGGCGAGCAGCTCGATGCCGCC
This sequence comes from Planctomycetaceae bacterium, assembly GCA_046075685.1. Classification (GTDB taxonomy): domain Bacteria; phylum Planctomycetota; class Planctomycetia; order Pirellulales; family UBA1268; genus QWPN01. The sequence continues at coordinate 51,529 of JBJTQP010000224.1, forward strand.
ATAGCCGAAGCCGGCGATCCGCGCGATCGCCTGCTCCACCGGCACGTCGAGATACGCATTGGAGCTGAAGGCGAGGCGCAAAGGCATGACGATCATCCGTTGTGTTGGCTAGAAGACTATACCCGCCACTGGCCCACCGCGAACGGCAGCAGCCCGTCGGAGGCACGCGCAGGAGCCGGGGAGCTGTGTGCCTCGCCGGACGCGCTCGGTGCCGTTTGGGCGGTGAACTCACAAAGCCCCCCGGCGACGAGCATGTCCTCCGACGGGCTGCGGCGCATCGCCTACGGCCAGAGCATCACCCGAGTCTCCACCCAGCGGGGCCGCACCGGCAGCCGCTCGAGCTCTGTGTAGACCATCGCCGCCGGATTGACGCCGCGGGACTCCATGGCGGCCACGTGTCGCTCGATGACGCGACAGCGGCCGATCCACGGCAAGAACCCGCACCACACGACGGCGAGCCCGGCCACCACCGCCGCCAAGCGAATCACGCGGCCGGAACTCACGGCTCCACCGCCTTCTTGAACAGCCAGCCGAAGGTCAGGCTCGCCATGGCCAGCGTGAGCACGAGGTTGAGGATCTGCCCGCCGACGTAGAGCACGAGCGGCCGGCCGCTGGAGAGCACCGGGGCCAGTTCACGGATGTTGGTCTGCAGGCCCATGCACACGAAGCTGGCGCAGAACAGCCAGCCGCGGAGCCGCGACGTGAAGCCCGTGGTGGTGCCGTCAACCCACAGCGCGCCTTCCGGTGAACCGCTGAAGATCCACGAGCAGGCGAGGGATGCGGCCAGGAAGCCGAGGATGAATCGCGGAAACCTGGCCCAGGCCTCGGCGACGAGCGACCTCTCCCGCGGCCCGGCGGAGCGGTCCACCCAGCCGGCCCAGTAGACCGCGACCGCGAAGGCGATGATCCCGATCATCGAGTTCTGGATCATCTTCACCGTGGCCGCCACCTCGCCGGCCTCCTTGCCGAGCGACTCGCCGGCGGCGACCACCGCCCCCGTGGCGTCGATCGTGCCGCCGATCCAGGCTCCGCCCAGGATCGGGTCGAGCCCCAGCCACTCGATCGCGGGCGGCATGACCACCATCATGATCACGGTGAAGAAGAGCGACAGGCCGATCGCCAGCGAGAGTTCCTCCTTCTTCGCCCGGCAGGCGGCCCCGGTGGCGATCGCGGCGGAGACGCCGCAGACCGACATGTCGGCCGACACCACCATGCACAGCGGCTTCGACGGGATCCCGAGCACGTGCACGCCGCACCAGTAGGTCGTGACCAGGACGATCGGCGTCACGACCCAGGCCGTGAGGAAGCCCGGCAGGCCCAGCTCGAGAAGCCGGCCGAAGAGCACCTCGGCCCCGAAGACCACGAGGCCCGTCTTGATGAGGAACTCTCCCGCCAGCGCCCGCTCCAGCCACGGCGGCACCCCGACCACGTTGCCGAGCAGGATCCCGATCAGGAGGGCCCACAGTGGATACTCGAGGTTGTAGAAGTGGATCACCTTCTGCGCGGAGAGCAGGTACGCCGCGCCGGCGAGTGCGGCCAGCGCGACCGCCCCCGGCAGCATCCGGGCCGCCGGCCGGCCGCCGAGCGCCGCCCCGGCGACCGCCACGGCCACCACCCACGCCCCGCCGAGCACGATCGGCACCACGACGGCCTCGCCCTGCCTGTCGCGAAACGCCGCCAGCGGCGAATCGGCCCAGGTCTGCGGCTTGTCGATCGTGCGGGCCAGTGGCGTGGGCCAGCCCTTCGGCCACCGCTGGCGGCTCCCCGCCGCCTCGTCCGGGCGGGCAGACCAGGTCGCGGCGAGACCGCAGGCCACGAGCGCCAGGCCCACGATCGTCGCCACCACGTCCTCGTGCAGGCCGGATTGCCGCGTGGATGATTTCGGCGTCGTCATGGTCGTCAGTCGTGCCTTCCCGCCCCGCGTGCCGCCCCGGTTCAACTCGAGGCCGAACGATACCGGGCCAGCGCCCGCTGAAACACGATCCGCGACACCACGAGCGCCGCGATCGCGGCACTCACGGCGGCGGCCACGCCCCCCCACGACTCGCCCGTGAACGGCTGGGCGATCACGCGGGCCGGCACGTTGACGACCAGCAGGATCGGGATCACGAACGTGCAGATCGTCCGCAGCGGTCCGCCCCACGGACCGGCGTAGATCTCGGCGGGGTAGCGGGAGAAGTTCGTGAGGTAGAACCAGAAGTCGTAGAGGCTCTGGTTGCGGCCCATCAGGATCGTGGCGGCGGCGAGCATGATCACCAGGCCGTAGAGGATCGCCACGCCGCAGAGCAGCAGCAGCGGATAGAGCAGCCAGGCCACCGGCGGCGGCGCGTGCTCCATCCGCCCCAGCGACCAGGCGAGCAGGCCCACGCCCACGAGGCCGTTGGCCAGCGACGAGAAATCGACCCGGTGCAGCGAGAGCAGGAACTGGGCGTCGAGGGGCTGCACGAGCACGGCGTCGAGGCCGCCGGTGCGGACGAGCTCCGTGAGCTCCTCCGCGCTCGGCATGAAGAAGGCCTGCACGATCGAGTTGATGATCAGCCCCGTGGCCACGAACGCGAAGAACGGCGCCTTCGACCAGCCGCTCCCCTTGCCGATCTCGGACGTGTAGGTGAACACGAGCAGGTAGAAGGCGAGGTTCATCGACATCCAGCCGAGGCTCGTGAGGCACTCGAGGATGAAGTTCGCCCGGAAGGTCATGTCGCGGACGAGGCAGGCCCGGGCGAACGTCAGGAAGATGGCGAGGTAGCGGTGCACGTCAGCCTCCGAAGCCGCTGTACCGCCGGGTGCCCCGCCACCAGGCGACGCGGCAGGCGACCGCCATCACCACCACCCAGCCGGCCTCGATCGCCAGCGCGGCGGCGAGATCGGCCCCCTGCACCTTGCCGAGCCAGATCGCCGACGAGAAGTAGGCGGTGTATTCGAAGGGCAGCCAGTGGACGACGTCGGCGAGCGTGGCGGGGCCCACGGGCACCGTGCGGAGCAGGTCGATCGGGAACATGTGGCCCGAGAGCAGGTACTGCACGAGCATGTAGCCGAACACGATGCTCGACACCTCCATGAACCAGAAGCCGAGCATCCCCAGCGCCGCCTCCATGAAGAAGCCGAGCAGGAACGAGAGCACGAGCGAGAGCAGGAAGGCGGCGATCGTGACGGCGTCGGGAACAGGCGGGAAGTAGCCGCGACAGAGAAAGAACACGAGGGCGAACGGGAGCGCGGCCACGGCATAGTAGACGAGCTTGTGGGCCACGCGGGCGGCCAGCAGGAACGAGACGTAGTCGACCGGCTGGATGAGGAACTTCTTCACCGAGCCGTCGCGGACGCTGCGGGCGATGCCGCCCGCGAGCCCCGGCATGCTCGAGAAGGCGCGGGTGAGCATGGTGAGCAGGTAGTAGGCCACGATGTCGTTCCGCGAGTAGCCGGCGATGTCGCCCCGGCTGGTCGCGGAGAACACGGCCGTCCAGAGGAAGACCTGCGTGACGATCGGCAGGAACCGCATCAGGGTGCCGAGCGCGAAGTCGCCCCGGTAGACGAGCCGCTCCTCGAGGCAGATCCTCAGCATCGTCCACCACGTCCGCAGCCCCTGCAGCGGCCGGGAGGCCGCGGGTGTGCCGGCAGCGGTCATCGCCCCGCCCCCGCCGCGGCGGCCGCCTCGCGGGCGTCGCCGCGGAAGAGTTCCGCCACGATCTCCTCGAGCGGCACGTCCTCCACCGACACGTCGCGGACGCCGGCCGCTCCGAGGATCCCCGGCAGCACGTCGGCGATCCGGGTGCGGTCGATGCGGAGCACGGCCTGCGGTCCGCGGACCTCGCAGGGAAACCCGAACCGCTCGAGGCGGCCCCGGTCGGGCGTCTTGTCGAAGTCGAGGGTCACGATCTTGTGCGTGGTGAACCGGTCGACGATCTCGGCCAGGGAGCCGTCGTAGAGCACCTCGCCGCGGGTGATCACCACCACCCGCTCGCAGAGCGCGGCCACGTCCTTCATGTAGTGGGTGGTCAGGATCACCGTCATCCGCCGCCGCCGCTGCACGCCGCGGAGAAACTCGTGGATCGTGTGCTGGGCGACCACGTCGAGGCCGATCGTCGGCTCGTCGAGAAACAGCACCTCGGGCTCGTGGAGCAGGGCCGCCACGAGCTCCAGCTTCATCCGCTCGCCGAGCGAAAGCTCGCGGACCGGCTGCAGCACGAGCCGCCCGACGCCGAGCAGGTCGACGAGCTCGTCGCGGGTCTTCTCGAACCGGGCCGGCTCGATGCGATAGATCTCCTGGTGGAGGCGGAAGCTCTCGGCCGCGGGCAGGTCCCACCAGAGCTGGTTCCGCTGGCCCATCACGAGGGCGAAGCGACGGCGGAAGTCGTCGGCCCGCTCCCAGGGCACGTGCCCGAGAACCGTGGCCGTGCCGCGGGTGGGCGTGATGATGCCGGAGAGCAGCTTGAGGAGCGTGGTCTTGCCGGCGCCGTTGGGCCCCAGCAGGGCGACGAACTCGCCGCGACCGACCCCCAGATCGACGCCCTTCACCGCCTCCACCACGCGGCTGGTGCGGTGGAACAGCGCCCTCACGCTCGCCGCCAGCCCCTCCGGCTTGTCGAAGACCCGATAGTCCTTGGCGAGGCCCGCCACGCGGATGACCGGCTCGTCGGGCCGGTCCACGGCGGCAGGATCGGTGTTGTGCATGGCGGGAGTATAGGGGAAAACCGTGCCTGCCCCGCCTGGAGACGGCACGCATGCACCGCATCGGTCTCGGTCACGACACGCACCGCCTCGGCCCCGGCGACACGCTGGTGCTCGGCGGCGTGCGAATCCCCCACGACCGCGCCGCGATCGGCCACAGCGACGCCGACGTGCTCCTCCACGCGATCACCGACGCCCTGCTCGGCGCGGCGGCCCTCGGCGACATCGGCGAGCTGTTTCCCGACACCGATCCGGCGAACCGGGGCCGCGACTCGGCCGACATGCTGCGGCGGGCGTGCGATCTCGTGGCGGCGGCGGGCTGGCGGCTCGTGAACCTGGATTGCGTGATTTTCGCCCAACGGCCCAAAATCCTCCCGCACCGCCCGGCGATCCGGCGGCGGATCGCGGAGATCCTCGGCGTCGACGAGTCGGCCGTGTGGCTCAAGGCCAAGACGGGCGAGGGCGTGGGCCCGATCGGCACGGAGCTCGCGATCGCCGCCGAGTGCGTCGTGCTCGTTGACCGGTCGTGACAGGACAACCTGACGGAAGCGGAGGCGAGATGGCGATGGTGGACGCGGTGGCCGGACTCCCCGGGATCGAGATCTACAGCACCCTGACGCGGGCCAAGACGCCGCTGGTCACCGTGCAGCCGGGCCACGTGGGCATGTACCTCTGCGGCCCCACGGTCTACAAGCCGAGCCACATCGGCCACATGGTCGGCCCGGTGATCTTCGACACCGTCAAGCGGCACCTCGTCTACTCGGGCTGGCGGGTGACGTGGGTCGTCAACGTGACCGACGTCGACGACAAGATCATCGCCGAGAGCACCGCCCGCGGCACGACGATGGAGAAGCTCGCCGCGGAGATGACGGCCGACTACCTCGAGAACCTCGCCACGCTGGGCGTGACCGGCATCGACGAGATGCCGAAGGCCACGGACCACATCGGCACGATCATCGCGTTCATCGAGGGCCTGATCGCCAAGGGCTGCGCCTACTCAAGCGATGGCGACGTCTACTTCGACGTGACCCGCGACGCCGACTACGGCAAGCTCACCAACCGCACCGTCGAGAGCACGCAGGGCGAAGGGGGCTCGACCGCGGACCGGAAAAAGTCGGCGGCCGACTTCGCCCTCTGGAAGAAGGCCAAGCCGGGCGAGCCCGCCTGGGACAGTCCCTGGGGCCCCGGCCGGCCCGGCTGGCACATCGAGTGCTCGGCGATGAGCAAGGCGATCCTCGGGCCGCACTTCGACATCCACGGCGGCGGCCTCGACCTCGTGTTTCCGCATCACGAAAACGAGATCGCCCAGAGCGAATCGCTCCACGACTGCCCGATGGCCACGTTCTGGATGCACAACGGCCTGATGCAGGCCGGGGGCGCCGCCGGCAAGGTGGGCGGCCGGCCACGGGGCGAGGCGGGCGCGGCCGACGATGCGGCGGCGCAGGCGGCCACCAAGATCTCGAAGTCGACCGGCGCGGAGCCCTTCAAGAACCTGCTGGCCCGGCATCGCCCCGAGGCGATCCGCGTGCTCCTCCTCTCCACCCACTACCGCAGCCCGATCCACTTCGGCGAGGAACCGCTCGGCGAGAGCGCCCGGGCGATGGAGGCGTTCGAGAGGCTCTTCGCCCGCTCCCAGCGGGTGAGCGGCAAAACCTTCTATGCCCTGCCGTGCCGCGACCGCCGGGCCGGCGACGCCTCCGTGGCGGCGGCCGGCGAGGAAGTGCGGGTGCTGCGCGAGAAGTTCCTCGCGGCGATGGACGACGACTTCAACACGGCGATTGCGATCGCGTCGCTGTTCGACTACGTCCGGGTGGTGAACAAGTTCATCGACCAGCACGGCCTGGAGGCGAAGAAGCCACCGGCTGAACTGGCCACGCTCGACGCGATGATACTCACGCTCAGGGAACTCACCGGCGTGCTCGGCCTGTTCCTCGAGCCGCCGAAGCAGCAGGGCGGCGCCGACGAGGGCCTCGTGGCGGCACTCATGGACCTCGTGATCGAGATCCGGGCCAATGCCCGCAAGGCGAAGGATTTCGCGACCGCCGATCTCGTGCGGACCAAGCTCACCGCCGCGGGCATCGTGCTCGAAGACCGCCCCGACGGCACGGGCTGGACGCGGAAGTAGGCCGGGCGTGGCCCCCTTGCCGCGGCTGCAGGATTCTGCGACCGTCCCCGCCTCGGGGCCCGCGCGTCAGGCGGCTCCGGCCGGCGACGAACGCGATGACGGACGTGCGAACTCTGGCGTGCTGGGCGGTGCTGATCGCGGCGGGCGCACGTGCCGCGCGCTGCGACGTGCCCTTCGACCCGGCCCGCGAGGCGGACCGGCCGTGGACCCGCTTCCTCGCCGAGGCGTTTCCCGAGGGCATCGATCCCGACGCGTCGCGGGGGCCGACCACGATCCGCGAGCCTGGGCCCGACACCGCCAACTACCCCAACAGCCCCGACACGCTGCCCCGGGGGGGCGTCTATCTGGAAATGAGCCCGGTCTTCTACACGAGCGCCATCTCCACGATCCAGCCGGCCGCCTACAACGCCGAGTTCCTCCTCCGCATGGGGCTCACCGATCGCGTCGAGTTCCGCGTCTACTCCAGCGGCTTCACGTGGCAGGCGGCGGGGCTCGGCATGGGGGAGACCACGGGCTTCTCGCCACTCATCTTCGACACGAAGATCCACTTCTGGGAGGAGAACCGCGACTGGTTCCTGCCCGCCGTCGGCTTCGAGGCCTTCATCCAGACGCCCTGGTCGTCGCCGGCCTTCAACGGCGGCACGCAGCCGGCGCTGATGATGCTGTTCCGCAACACGCTCTTCTGGGGCCTGGTCGCGGAATACAACGTGGGCATGGCCACCGACTCGACGCAGCAGGGCTTCGTGCCGATCGACATCGTGCAGTGGGCCATCAGCAAGGAGCTCACCGACGATTTCCAGGTCTTCGTGCACGGCTTCCAGAACGAGTCGGCCCTGCCCAGGCTCTCGGCGCAGACGGTGGTCGGCGGCGGGTTCGTCTGGTTTCCCAGCGACCGACTTTCGGTGTACGGGAACTGGGGAGCCGGCACCGACAAGGCCGGGCCCGCGACGACCTTCCAGTTCGGCATGGCCACCACGCTCTGACGGCCGCAGCGCCGCAGGCTCCTGCAGCGCCGCAGGCTACCGCAGCGCCGGGTCGTGCGGCTCGTCGAAGGGGCCTTCGAGCACCGCGCCGGGCTGGTCGCGACGGCCGGCCTTGTCGATCACCACCGTTGCCTGGCGAAGGATCGCCTCCGGCACCCGCCAGCGGGCCCGGTCGTAGCCCGGAGCCTCGAGGTTCACGGTCAGCCGCGGCGGAATCGTCCGCGAGGTCTCGCCGATCGGAATCGTCTTCGGATCGGCGCCCGCGAGGATGTCGCCGGCCACCCGCCCCGCGAGCAACCCCACCTGGTGGAAGTCGTAGCCCACGTCGAAGAGCGTGCCGCGGTCCGGCGGTCCCGGCGTGACCGAGAACACGGGCAGTCCGGCCTTGGCCGCGGCCGCAACCACCGAGTCGGTCACGCTCGACACGGTGGTGTCGCCGGGGATGAAGATCACGTCGGCGCCGCGGGAGATCGTCGCCTGCACCGCCTCCACCACGCCCGACGAGTTTTCCACGGCGGCCTCGAGCAGTTCGAGGGTGCGGGCGGCACAGGTGGCCCGGGCGAGTTCCATGAACCGCCGCGAGTTGCTCTCCGCGGGATTGTGGGCCGCGCCCACCCGGCGGACGTGCGGGGCGATCGCCTGCAGCAGCCGAAACGTGGCGTCCACCGGCGAGAGGCTGCCATAACCGACGAGGTGGGGCGGGTGGACGAGCGGGTCGCGGCGGTCGAGGCCGACGCCGGCGGAGAACGGGTCGGCCACCGCGGCGAACACGTGGACGAGCCGGCTCCCCGCCGGCCGCCCCCGCTCGTTGGCCGTGGCCAGCGCCTGGAGCGAGGGCGTGCTCGACGTCAGCCCCATGTCGAAGCCGCCGCCCACGATCTCGCGGGCGATCGCGTTGGCCTGGGCGAGATCCCCTTCCGCGTTGTAGCGGCGGATGGTCACGGTCGTGCCGTCGACGAAGCCCTTCTCCGCCAGCCCGTCGATCATCCCGCGGACGGCGTCGTCGAGCAGCGGCGTGCTCACCTGCTGGAGCACCGCCACCACCGGCACGCTCCGTCGCGATCCCGCCCGATCGGTCGCGAGCAGCAGGGCCGACGCGCCGCCGAGCACGGCGACGAGCGGCAGCCAGCGGCGAAGCGGAGCGGGCAGGATGGCATGGTCGGTCATGGCGGGCTCGTCACACGTAGAGGTCGGCAAGGGTGCGGGCCGCGGCGTCGTCGAGCTGGTCGGCCCGCCGCAGGGCGTCGAAGCGGTCGGCGAGATCCTCGGGCGTCAGCCGCCGCTTCGCCGCCCCCGCGACGTCGAGTTCGATGCGGCCGCGGTGCACGAGCACCAGCCGGTCGCCGAGCGAGGCAGCCTGGGCCAGCGAGTGCGTGACCATCAGTGCCGTGAGCTTGCCGGCCCGGATGAGGTCGGCCGTCGCCCGCACCACGCGGTCGGCCGCCGCCGGGTCGAGGGCGGCGGTGTGCTCGTCGAGCAGGAGGAGTTCCGGGCGGTGCCAGGTGGCCATCAGGAGCGTGACGATCTGCCGCTGGCCCCCCGACATCGAGCCGATCGGCTGGTCGAGCCGCTCCTCGAGCCCGGGCACGATGCGGCCCAGCCGCGCGGACGCCTCGGCACGCAGCCGCCGGTCGGTGGCCCAGCGCAGGCCGGGCAGGCGGCCGCGGCAGGCGGCCACGGCGATGTTCTCCAGCACCGTCAGCGACGCGGCGGTGCCGGCCCGCGGATCCTGGAACACGCGGCCGATGAGGCCGGCGCGGGCGTGCTGCGACCAGCCCGTGATGTCGCGGCCGGCGAGCGAGATGCAGCCCGACGAGAGCCGCACCGTGCCGGCGATCGCCCCCTGGAGCGTGCTCTTGCCCGAGCCGTTGGTGCCGATCACCACCACGAACTGGCCAGCCGGCACGTGCAACGACACGCCGTCGACCGCCCGCACCGCCGGCCCACCCGGCGACTGGAAGATCACGCTGGCACGATCGATGTCGAGCATCTCAGGCCCTGCTCCGGGAGCCGAGCAGCCGCGGGGCGACCAGCGCCGCGAGCACCACGGCGGCGGTGGCCGCCTTGAGCCAGTCGGGGTCGAGCCCCGCCCGCAGCGCCGAGGCCACGAGCAGGCGGAAGGTCACGCTGCCCGACGCCGCCGCCGCCAGCGCCGTGCCCAGGCCCGCCCCGCCCACGAGCGCCCGGCCGAGGAACACGCTCGCCATGCCCCAGACCACCATCCCGATGCCCATCTGGACGTCGGCGAAACCCTGGTACTGCGCGACGAGGCCGCCAGCGGCCGCGGTGAGCGAGTTGGAGATCGCCAGACCGCCCACCGTGAGCAGGCCGGTGTCGCGGCCCAGCGCCCGGGCCATGGTCGGCGTGTCGCCGCCCGCCCGCATCGCGGTGCCGAGCCGCGTGCGGAAGAAGAGGTACAGGACCGTCGCCGCGACGATCACCACGCCGAGCGCGAACGCCGTGCGGGCCAGTTCCCCGGCCAGCGTCGCATCGACGCCGCATCGCTCCAGGAGCGGCCCGAGCCGCCGCTCGACCACGTCGAACAGCGTCGTGGCCCGGCCGAGCGGCACGTTGCTGCGGCCGAGCGCCACGAGGTTCACGCTCGCCAGCGACGTGCTCACGAGGATGCCCGCGAGCAGCGGCTCCACCCCGAGGAAGGCGTTGATCAGCGCGGTCGCCACGCCCGCCGTCGCGCCGGCCGCCATGCCGGCGAGCGTCGCCGGCGCCGGATCCCATCCCGCGACGAGCAGGCCGGCGGCCACGACGCCCCCCAGGGTGAACGAGCCGTCGGTGGTGATGTCGGGAAAGGAGAACAGCCGGTAGCTCACGAACACGCCCAGGGCGACGAGCGCCAGTGTCAGACCGAACGTCCATGTGGAGAGCAGCGTGATCATGTCGCCGGCCCTCCCGCGTCGATCTCGAGCGGCGTGAACCAGACCGACCCCCGGGCAAACTCCGAGCGGCCGCTGCCGAGGACGGGCTGCGGGTCGGCCACGAGATGCATCACCGCCAGGGGCGACGACGCCGCGAGGTCGGCCACGGTGGCGGCGAGGTCGAGGCCGCCGCGGCGGAGCGGCCGATACGGAAACACCACCGCGTGGAAGTGGGCGGCGAAGCCGCGGCCCGGCACGTCGCGGACGAAGCCGGCGAGCTGGCCGGCCGCCGGCGTGCGCGTCACGATCCCGACGACCGCGGCGGTTCGCCGCGCGTGGACCGGCTCGCGGGAGAAGCTCAGCCACGTGGCCGCCACCTCGCGGGTGCCCGCCACCGGCGTGTCGCCCGCGCGGGCCTCGGCGAGCGGCCGGATCAGCTCGGCTCCCACGAGGCCGTGCACCTCGCCGGCCACGATGATCCCGAGCGTGGCCGCCTCCGTCTGGGCGAACACCGCCTCCACGAGGTCGTCGAGCCGCACGCTGGGCTCGTCACCGGTGGGCTCGAAGCCGGCCCGGCCCGCCGGGATGCCCTCCCACACGGCACCCGAGAGCAGGTTGACGTCGGCGAGCAGGTCGCCCTGGGGCAGCACGTAGTCGACCGCGGCGTGGGGCTGAGGCGGACGGTGAAACACGGCCCCGGCCGCCGCCACCAGTTCGCCGGCCCGTTCGGCGGGCGGATGGCCGTCGGCGATCGCGGCCAGCCCGAGGCCGCAGGCGTGCCGCGGGATGCGGCGCCGCGTCGCCGGGCCGCCGCGACCGGCCACCGCATCGCCCGCCGCGTCGAACAGCGTGCATCGCAGGGAGGCGGACGGCCGCTCAACGCCGAGCAGCGTCACCGGGCCACAGACGAGATCGGCCGCCGGCGGCGGCGCGGATGACGCGGCTGGCGCCGCCGCAGCTCCCGCCCCCTCCATGATCAAGGGCGACAGCCGCGTCAGGTCGAGCACCCGCTTCACCACGGGGCTCACCAGGCGGGCGAAGCACGTCCCGCCCACCGCCTTCGCCGACTTCTGGGTCTCGAACAGGTGGCTGATGCCCGCGGAGCTCAGGAACGTGATCGCGTCGAGGTCGAGCCGGATCGCGTGATGCCCGAGCCGCAGCTCGTCGGCCACGGCCCGCATGAGCTCCGGACCCGTCTCGGCGTCCACGCGGCCCGCACACACGAGGAGCACGACGCCCCCCTGCTCCACGCGGTCGATGCTCAGGTCCATCGGATTCACTGGCCGACGACGGGCCGGCTCCGCGTCAGGCGCCGGCCTCGATCACGGGCAGTTGGTCGGCCGGCTGCGCGTCGGCCGCCGCCATGTCGCGGATCTCCTGCGAGATCTTCATCGAGCAGTACTTCGGCCCGCACATGCTGCAGAAGTGCGCGCTCTTGAAGGTCTCCTGCGGGAGCGTCTCGTCGTGATACCTGCGGGCCGTTTCGGGATCGAGCGCCAGCCGGAACTGCTCGTTCCAGTCGAAGGCGAACCGGGCCCGCGAGAGCGCGTCGTCGCGGACGCGGGCGTTCTTGCGGTGCCGGGCGAGATCGGCGGCGTGGGCGGCGATCTTGTAGGCGATCACCCCCTGCTTCACGTCCTCGGCGTCGGGCAGGCCGAGGTGCTCCTTGGGAGTGACGTAGCAGAGCATCGCCGCGCCGCTCCAGCCGGCGAGCGCCGCCCCGATGGCGCTGGTGATGTGGTCGTAGCCCGGGGCGATGTCGGTGACGAGCGGACCGAGCACGTAGAACGGGGCCTCGTCGCACTCCTCCATCTGCCGCTTCACGTTCATGTCGATCTGGTCCATCGGCACGTGGCCGGGGCCCTCGACCATCACCTGGCAGCCCTTCTTCCAGGCCCGCCGCGTGAGCTCGCCGAGCACGTGCAGCTCCGCGAACTGGGCCTCGTCGCTGGCGTCGGCGATCGAGCCGGGCCGCAGGCCGTCGCCGAGGCTCCAGGTCACGTCGTACTGCCGGAAGATGTCGCAGAGGTCCTCGAAGTGGGTGTAGAGCGGGTTCTGCTGCTTGTGGGTCATCATCCAGCGGGCGATCAGCGAGCCGCCGCGGCTCACGATCCCGGTGATCCGGCCCATCGTGAGGTGCAGGTGCTCCTGGAGCAGGCCCGCATGGACGGTCATGTAGTCGACCCCCTGCTTCGCCTGCTTCTCGCACATGTCGAGGAAGTGCTGGGGCTTCATGTCGTCGATGTCGCCGCCGAGCTCCTCGAGCATCTGGTAGATCGGCACGGTGCCGATCGGCACCGGCGAGGCGTCGATGATCGCCTGCCGGATGGTGTCGATGTCCTTGCCGGTGGAGAGGTCCATCACGGTGTCGGCGCCGTAGTGGACGGCCATGTGGAGCTTCTGGAGCTCCG
>JBJTQP010000225.1:0-23054 GCA_046075685.1 Planctomycetaceae bacterium
CCGGCGGCCTCACGGCCGGTCCGCTTTCCGGGCGCGAACTCAGCGAGGGCCTGCCCATGTCCCGCCGCCGGCGTATGCCGCCGAGCGCAGCCAGGATGGCGAAGCGATGGCGGCATCCGAGTGAGTGGAGGCCACGATGGCCGACACGAACGTCCGGCGGAGGGGCGTGGGCAGGCCCGAGCCACACCACGGCTGCCGCGCGCCGGCGGCCTCACGGCCGGTCCGCTTTCCGGGCGCAAGCGCCCCGTGTCAACCGCCAAGCCGCTGCAGCTCCTTGTAGGCGGCGACGGCAAGCCGATCGCACTCCTCGTTCTCCGGATGCCCGGAGTGGCCGGCCACATACGAGAATCGGATCGTATGGGCGGCGGCGAGGCGGTCGAGCTCCCGCCACAGGTCCTCGTTTTTCACCGGCACGAGCCGACCCTTCTCCTTCCGCTTCCAGCCCTGCTGCTTCCAGCGGGGCAGCCACTCGGAGAGCCCCGTGCCCACGTAGGTGCTGTCGGTCACGAGCTCCACGACGGTCGGCCGCCGCAGCTGCCCGAGCCCCCGCACCGCCGCCGTCAGTTCCATGCGGTTGTTGGTGGTGGCGGGCTCCGCGCCCGAGTCCTTCGTCTCACGGCCGCTTCCCGGATGACGGAGGATGAAGGCCCAGCCGCCCGGACCGGGATTGCCGCTGCACGCCCCGTCGGTGAACAGCACCACCTCCGCCACGTCACGATCCTTCGCCATCGACCGCTTCCTTTCGCACGCCGCCGGGGCGGCTCAGACCACTTCCCTCAGGCCGCCCGCCTCGACCAACGCTGCGGGCACCTCGCCCGCCGAGAGCCGCAGGGGCAGCCGCACGGTGAACCGGCTGCCCCGGCCGAGCTGGCTTTCCACCGCGACGTCGCCGCCGAGCAGCCGGCAGAGCTCGCGGACGATCGAGAGCCCGAGCCCGGTGCCGGAGAACTCCCGGGTCATGGCGTCGTCGCCCTGAAACACGTTGCCCTGCCGAAACTTCTCGAAGATCGTCTGCCGCTCCTCCTCGGCGATCCCGACGCCGGTGTCGACCACCTCGAGCAGGACCGCCGCCGGCGCCGCGGGGTCGGCGGCATCGAGCCGCGCGATCACGTCCACGCGGCCCCCCTCGGGTGTGAACTTCACCGCATTGGAGAGCAGGTTGGCGAGGATCTGCTGGACCTTCGCCTGGTCCTGCTCGGCGGCCTCGAGGCCGGGCCCCACGTCGTGCACCAGGTCGATCCGCTTGCGTTCGGCGAGCGGCCGCACCATGTCGCACTGGGCCGCCACCACCGACTCGACGGAAAACACCGTCGCCCGCACCTCCATCTTGCCGGCCTCGATCTTGGCGAGATCGAGGATGTCGTTGATCATCTCCAGCAGCATCCGGCCCGAGGTGCGGATGTTCTCCACATACCGCTTCTGCTTCGGATCGAGCGCTTCGATCGAGCTCAGCACGTCGGAGAAACCGATGATGCTGTTGAGCGGCGTGCGGAGCTCATGGCTCATCGTGGCGAGGAAGTCGCCCTTGAGGCGGTTCATCTCGTAGAGGTTGAGGTTGGCGCGGGCCAACTCGTCCACCTTGCCGTCGAGCGTGACGTTGGTCTTCCGCAGCTCCTCCTGCGACTCGATCAGGCCGCGGAGCATGCGGTTGAAGGCCAGCCCGAGCTCCTCGAACTCGTCGGCGGTGTGGATGTCGGCCCGGGCGTCGAGGTTGCCGCGCCGGATCTCCTCGCTCACGTTCCGGAGGTGGTCGAGCGGCTTGACGATCACGTACCGCACGATGGCATAGGCGACGAGCATCGCGAGGAACACCGTCATGATGGCCGTCGCCAGGAGGATGGCGCGGTTCCAGTTGATCGCCTTGCGGGTGGCGGCGTCGGGCATCACGACCTTGACCACCGCCATCAGGTCGTTCTCGGCCTGCCGCGGGTGGGCCGCCTCGTCGAAGCCGGCCGGCGGATCCCCGATCAGGCCGCGAACCTGGTGGCAGACCAGGCAGCTCTTCTTGGCCCGCACGGGCTGGTAGTAGTGGTATTCCGAGGCGTCCTCGATGCGAAACTCGCGATACTCCGCCAGCGCAGGGCCGCCCGTGGAGGTGGGCGGCGGCCGGTCCCGGAAGTAGTCGAGCACGGCGGCATCGAGCCGCTTGTAGCCCGCCCGCTCCTCCGCGGTCGCATCGGGGTCGAGGAGCCGCCAGCTGTAGGGCTGGTTCTGGAGCGTGCGGCCCAGGGTTTCGATCAGGCTCGTGTACTGCTGCTCCTTCTCGAGGGTCTTCCAGTGGTACTGGAGCATGATGGCGTCGACGAGGTGCCGGCCCGTGCTCCGCGTGGTCGCATACACCAGCTGCTCGGTGCGGCTGCCGTACCACCAGAAGCTGCCGGCGATCAGCAGGAACAGGCAGAGCCCGAACAGGAAGCGGACCTTCCGCTCCAGGCTCGTCTCCCCGAGGATGTCGGTGATCGTCCGGTAGGCCATGCGTCACAGCATATCGACGGGATCGACGTCGATGACCCAGGCGACGCCGTCCGGGGTCTTGAGTCCGCCGGTGCCGCGGCCCACGAGGGCCCGCAGGGCCGCACCGTCGGGGCCGTGCACCTGCAGGTGCCAGCGGAAACGGTCGCGGAGACGGGCGATCGGCGCCGGGGCCGGGCCGAGAATCCTGATCTCGGGCATCTCCGCGGCCTCGCGGTGCAGCCGACTCGCGATCGTCGCCGCCCAGTCGGCCGCCGCCTGCTCGTCGAGGCTGCGCACCACGATCCGCACGATGCAGCCGAACGGGGGATAGAGCAGCGCTTCCCGGACCGGCAGTTCGCTGCGGACGAAGGCCTCGTAGTCGTGGCTCGCCGCGGCCCGGATCGCCGGGTGGTCGGGCGTGCTCGTCTGCACGACGACGCGGCCGCCGAGGGGGCCGCGGCCGCTGCGGCCGGCCACCTGGGTGACGAGCTGGCACGTCCGTTCGGCGGCCCGGAAGTCGGCCAGGTGCAGGGCCGCGTCGGCGTTGACCACGCCCACCAGCATCACGGACGGGAAGTCGAGCCCCTTGGCGATCATCTGCGTGCCCACCAGGATGTCGATCTGGTGGTTGCGGAAGGCGTCGAGCGTCCGTTCGTGGCTGCCGCGGGTCCGCATCGTGTCGGTGTCCATCCGGGCCACGGCGGCGTCGGGGAACGCCTTCCGCACCTGCTCCTCCAGCCGCTGGGTGCCGGTGCCCGAATGGACGAGCCCCGGTGCGCGGCAGTCGGGGCAGTCGGCCGGCAGCCGGGCGACGAGCCCGCAGCCATGGCAGATGCCGCGATTGCCGGGCTGATGGAGCGTGAGGGCGAGGTCGCACTGCCCGCAGCGGGCGACATGCCCGCAGCCGCGGCACTGGACGTGGGTGGCGAAGCCGCGGCGGTTGAGCAGCAGCATCACCTGCCCGCCGGCATCGAGCGCCCAGCGGATGCCGGCGGCGAGCCGCGGGCTGACCGCCCCCCGCGACCGGCTGCCCGGCTCGCGAAGGTCGACGGTCATCACCGCCGGCAACTGGCCGCCGCCGACCCGCTCCGCCAGGCGACACATGGTCCATTGGCCCGCGAGGCAGCGGGCGAAGGTCTCGAGCGCCGGGGTGGCCGACCCCAGCACGAGGGGCACGCCAGCGGCCCGCGCGATCCACTCGGCGACGTCGCGGGCGTGGTAGCGGGGCGCGGTGCCCTGCTTGAACGACGACTCGTGCTCCTCGTCGATCACCACGAGCCCGAGCCGCGGCGTGGGCGCGAAGATCGCCGACCGGGCGCCGACCACCACGCTGACGCGGCCGGAGGCGATCTCCCGCCACTGCGCATGCCGCTCGGCGGGGGTGAGATGGCTGTGCAGCACGGCGACGGCGCCGAACCGCGCGCGAAACCGATCGCACGTCTGGGGGGTCAGGCTGATCTCCGGCACCAGCACGATGGCCTGCCTCCCGTACGACACCGTCTCCTCGACGGCCTGCAGGTACACCTCGGTCTTGCCGCTGCCCGTCACGCCGAACAGCACGATCGTCTCGTGACGCCCCTCCGCCATCGCGGCGCGGATCGCGGCCAGCGACCCGGCCTGGGCGCCGGACAGTGCCGCGGGCCGCTCGTGGGCGATCCGAGGACGGTCGTCCTTTCCCGGCCGCGGCCGCTCGACCGCGCCCGCCTCGGCGAGCAGGCCGAGCTTCACCAGCCGCTGCACCACGGCCCGGCTCGCGCCGCTGGCGGCGGCGAGTTGGTCCGCCGTCCGCGGCTCTCCCGCGGCGGCCAGCACGCGGGCCTGTGCCGGGGTCGGCTTCCGCGGCGGGGCGGCTCCGGTGGCCACGAGCAGCGGTGCGAGGCGGACGCGATTGCGGAGGCGCACTCCGGCCGGCAGCACCGCCTCCAGCACCTCGCCCCAGCGGGCCATCCACCGTTCGGCCATCCAGCGGGTGAGCTCCAGCATCCGCGGCGAGAGGAGCGGCTTCTCATCCTCCACGCCGCAGACGCTCTTGAGCGGGGTCTGCGGCAGGTCGTCGTGCCGGACGGCCACGCAGTAGGCGAGCGTCTCCCGGTTGGAGCGGCCGAGCGGCACGCGAACCCGACGCCCCGGCTCCACCTGGAGCGCCAGCGACTCCGGCACGAGATAATCGAGCGGCTTCTCCACGCCCTCGGGAAGCACGACGGTGGCGATCATGCCCCGAAGGGCGTCGTCCTCGGCCCAGCGGGGCCGGCTCTCGAACAGTTCCCGCTGCGTCGTATGCTGCTTCGACATGCCCCGAGTAGACCCGCCCGGCGTGCGGGCGGTCCATCACCGGCCGGCGGCCCGGGGCTCGGCCGGAGGCAATCATGCGAATCGGCGTCTACGGCGGCAGTTTCAATCCGGTCCACCTCGGACACCTGATCGCGGCCGAGTGCTGCCGGGAGCAGGCCCGGCTCGACCGCGTGCTGTTCGTGCCGGCCGCCGTGCCGCCGCACAAGCATGACCACCGCCTCGCGGACGCGACCGACCGGGCGACGATGCTCGCGCTGGCGATCGGCGGCCACGAGGCGTTCACCGTGTCGACCGTGGAACTCGACCGCGGTGGGATCAGCTATACGGTCGATACGCTCGCCGCCCTCTCCCGCCAGCATCCCCACGCCACGCTCGTCCTCCTGCTGGGGCCCGACAGCCTCGCCCACCTGCCGACGTGGCGGGAGCCCCGGACGATCCTCGACGGCTGGGAGATGGTGGCCGTGGAACGCCGGGGGCTCGATGACATTGCGGCGATCGTCCGGGAGCCCGAACTGGCGGGCTTGCTCGGTCCCGACCGCGCCGCCGCCATTGTGGCGGGCCGGGTGCGGATGCCGGCGATCGACATTCGGGCCACCGACCTTCGCACCGCGATCGAAGTGGGCCAGAGCATCCGCTACCGCACACCCCGAGCCGTCGAGACCTACATCGCCAGCCACGGCCTGTACCGGTCGCCCGCGTCCGTATGACACGGCGACGGTCGGCCCGGACAGTCGACGCGGGTCATGACCCCAGCGACCGCAACCGGGCCTCGAGCAGCCGGCTCTTCGGCTCGGTCGCGAGCCGCGGATCCCCGGCGATCGCCGCCAGAAGCCGGTCGAGCCGCTCGGCAGCCGGGTGCTCGACGTTCAGGAGCACGTGCTGCACGCCGCCCACCGTGCAGGAGCCGCCCGGCATCTCACCGAGCGGTTCCTCGCGGACCCGATACCCGAGGTCGGTCGCGATCTGCCGCGCCTCCGCGAGAAGCCCGAGCGTATCCGACACGACGCTACCTTCCCCAGCCCGACGGCAGCCCCCGCTGCTCCCGCCGCTCGTCCATCGCCCGCCGATACTCGACGTACCGGGCCCGCTGCTCGGGCGTCGTGCTGTCGATCATGCTCTTCCGCCAGCGGTTGCGGTCCTCCTCTGAGCCGCCACGCGGCGGTCCGCCGCCCTGCCCGGCCTGCTGCTGGCCACCGCCACCCGGAGCACCGCCCCCCTGGCCGCTCCCACTCTGGCCGCCGCCGAACGCGCCGGCGACGGCGCGGCCGGCCTCGAAGGCCTTCCGCATCATCTCCTCCTGATCGATCTGCCGATCGAGTTCCGCCTGCCGCTTGGCGGGCGCGGCTGAAAAGTACGAGTCGATGCGAGCCCGGATCGCCGAGCGAAACACGCTGCTCCCCTGACGCTCCACCTGCGGCCGCAGATGCGGTGGCAACGCCTCCACCTTGGCCCGGATCGTGTTCATGGCCGTGACTGCAGCCGTCGCCTCGGCGAACGTCCGCGGGCCGCCGGTCTCCGCAAACTGCACGCGGGCCTCCTCCTGGAGCGTGCGGATTTCCGCCACGCGAGGATCGGTGCCGAGGGAGATCCAGCCCAGCAGCCAGGCGACCACCAGGGCCGCAACCAGGAGGCCGGCCAGCGCCGCCAGCCACACTACCCACCCCCGCGACTCTTCCCGTGCCGGACGTTGTGCGGCACGCGATGGACGAATGGCAGCCGTGCTCATGGAAACGTGCTCCGCCGGATCAGAGGTTGTCGACGTGGCCGTCGAAGTAGAGGAAGTTTCTCGATCCTTCCGGCGGCGACCAGTTGGGGTCGTCGGTCCGGTTGGCCTCGACATCGTCGGTGTTGAACAGGCCCGCGAAACCCGTCATGTGGAACGGCCCGAACTCGTAGAGCACCCAGAGCTTCGACGAGGCGAGATTGCTGCCCAACCGACCCGAGGTGAGGGCCTCCTCGCGGGTCTTGCCCTTCGTCTGGTCGGCATTGAGGAGGCGGCGGATCGGGTATTCGTAGCTGGTGCCCTCGTAGGGCACGTCCTTGTACTCCGCCGGCCGCTGATTGACGGGGATCTGGGCCAGTTTTTGCTGCACCTGCTGGGCGTAGGACGACCCGGGATCCCGCTCGAAATACATGGTGTCGGAAGGGCAGCGAAACGTCGAGCGATTGTTCTCGATGTAGGGGCCCAGAGCCGCCACGATGCTCGGCCGAATCGGCTCGCTCGGCCAGCGCAGCATGATCTCCGAACTCGGGAGACCGGCCGCGACCGGAAAAGTTCCCTTGGTCTTCCGATCCATGTACATCGTCATCGCCAGCCCGATCTGCTTGAGGTTGCTCTTGCACTGGGTCCGCTTGGCGCCCTCGCGGACGCTCTGCACGGCGGGCAGGAGCATCCCGAGCATCAGGCCGATGATGGAAATCACCACCAGCAGTTCGACAAGCGTCATGCCGGAGCGGTGGCCGCCCGAGGCGGCGACACGATCGGCACGGGCGGGTACGGCGGGCTTCATGACACGCATCATGGTAGACGGGACTCGGGTCGGGCTGCGAAACCTTGAACGGTCGAGAAACCCGGAAGGATCGAAACCGGCACGGGTGGAGGCGGCCACAGCCCCGCGACGATAGCAGGCGAGGGGACGTAAGTCCTTGCGAGCAGGGGGCTTGGGGATGGCGGCGGGGAAGACCCTTCCGGTCGCCACGAGCATGCGCGTGCCGCGAACTTTGCGGCGCATGGAGATGCACGGACAGCGATGACCGAGACGGGCCGCCCGATCACCGAGCCTGCCGCCAGCAAGGTCGAGCCCTCCTGTCGAGGGCTCATCGTCATCGCGTCCCGTCCTGCGCCGATCCCGCCCGCGTCCGAGGTCACGCCCGCCCTCCGGGCACCCCCATCCCCTGCGGCGGGCGATGCGGTGAAGCCGCTGGACGTCGCTCCCGGGCCCGACGACGGGGCCACGAGCCTGCAGAGCGAACTCGACGCCCTGCGGGCGTGCCATGCTGCCGACGTCGCCGACCTGCGGGCCCAGGTGCTCGAAGCCCGCAAGCAGGCCAACCTCGGCGAACTCCTCGGCACCACCACGCACGAGTTCAACAATGCCCTGACCACGATCCTCAACTACGCCCGGATGGGCCTGCGGCATCGCGACCAGCCCACCCGCGACAAGGCGCTCGAGCGGATTCTCTCCGCCGGCACGAGGGCCGCGCGAATCACCGCCAGCGTGCTGTCGATGGCCCGCGGCCAGTCCACCCGCTTCGAGCCCGTCGACGTGCCCGTGCTCGTGGAGGACGTGCTCGTGCTCCTCGAACGTGAGATGATGAAGTATCGCGTGCAGGTGGAGCGGGAGTTCGCGCCCGTGCCGCGCGTGTCGGCCAACCCGGGCCAGCTCCAGCAGGTGCTCCTCAACCTGATGGTCAACGCCCGCCAGGCGATGGCCGGTGGCGGACGGCTGATCCTCCGTCTCGCGCACGACGAGGCGGCCGGCCTGGTCGACCTGATGGTTCGCGACACCGGCTGCGGCATGACGCCCGAGGTGATGCGGCGGATGTTCGACCCGCACTTCACCACCAAGGCCGGGCCGGACGAGACCGGAAAAGGCGGGAGCGGGATGGGGCTCGCCGCATGCCGTGAGATCGTCGAGGCGCATCGCGGCCGCATCCGCGTCGAGAGCGCCCCCGGACGGGGCACGGCCGTCACGATCCGCCTGCCCGCGATCGCCGTCGCCGCCGCCACCGACACGGCCGCGGATCGGCGGTCGGCCTGACACGGCCGGCTGCGGCAGCCCGGCCGGACGTTATGATGGCCCGCCCAGGATGTCATCATGCCTCGCGCGATGAATCGCGGACGGTGCCGCCACGGCC
Source organism: Planctomycetaceae bacterium (assembly GCA_046075685.1). GTDB lineage: Bacteria > Planctomycetota > Planctomycetia > Pirellulales > UBA1268 > QWPN01. The sequence continues at coordinate 8,605 of JBJTQP010000225.1, forward strand.
GATTCATCGCCGCCGCGGTGCTGGCGCTGGTCGCCCACCGGGCGGCTCCTGCAGCCGATGCACCCGCCGCACCGCCTTCCGGCCAGGCCGAGGCTCATGACCGGCCGGCTCGAGTCAGGCTCCCGTCACCGTCCCCCGGGGCCACCGTCGACGAGCTCTTCGCCTACGTCGCGGCCATCGCCGACCCTGCCCTCGAGCCCGATTCACGGGGTCGCCTGCGGTTTCACCGCCGCAAGGTGGCGGCGCTCACCACGACGGCCGCCGACATGATCCTGATCCAGGTGCCGGAGTCCGATCCTCGGCATGCGCGGGCCGCAGCCCTGAAGCAGGCTGCCGAGACGGCTGCAGAACCGGCGCACGAGGCGGTCGACGCGGGAGCCCAGCGGCGGCTGTCGCTGCCGGGCCGGCCCATCGAACTCGAGGGCACGCTGGTCGACGGGGCGGCATTCGACCCCGCGAGCCTCGCCGGCAAGGTGGTGCTCGTCGACTTCTGGGCGACCTGGTGCGGGCCGTGCGTGGCGGAGATCCCCCGCGTCCGCGAACTCTACGACCGCTACCACGACCGCGGATTCGAGGTGGTCGGCATCGGCCTCGACGAGGATCGCGACACGCTCGCGGAGTTCATCGCGGACCGCGAGATTCCCTGGCCCGTCATCCACGACGCCCGGCCGGCCGGGGGCGGCAGGGCGTTGCTCGCCGACCGCTACGGCATCAGCGGCATTCCCACGATGATCCTCGTGGGCCGCAACGGCCTCGTGGTGAGCATCGACGCCCGCAGCCGACGGCTCGTCGATCTTCTCGCGGAGCAGTTCCCCGATCCGTAGCGGGCCGCGAGGGCCTCGGCCAACGGCACTCAGGCGCTCTTCGTGCGGGCCTCGCGAACCGGGAGCACCTGCTCGGTGCCCTCGACGTTTCGCTCGTTGATCACGTATGTCGCCCCCTGGTTCTCCGGGAGGTCGAACATGATGTCGAGCATCACGTCTTCCATGATCGACCGCAGGCCGCGGGCCCCGGTCTCCTTCTTCATCGCCTTGCGGGCGATCGCCACGAGCGCCTCGTCGGTGAACTCGAGGGTGCAGCTCTCGAGACTGAACATCTTCTGATACTGCTTGACCAGCGCGTTCTTGGGATCCTTGAGCACGTTGACGAGCGCCTGCTCGTCGAGGGGCTGCAGCGACGAGATCACGGGGAGGCGGCCGACGAGTTCGGGAATCAGGCCGAACTCGAGGATGTCGTCCGAGTCGACGTGGGGGAGCAGTTCCGCGAGATCGGCGTCCTGGCGGTGCCCCGAGGACTGGCCGAAGCCGATCGTCTTCTTCCCCAGCCGCTTGCCGATGATCTTCTCGATTCCCACGAACGTCCCGCCACAGATGAACAGGATGTTCGAGGTGTCGATCTGGATGTACTGCTGCTCCGGGTGCTTGCGGCCACCCTGCGGCGGCACGTTGGCGACGGTGCCCTCCAGCATCTTGAGGAGCGCCTGCTGCACGCCCTCGCCCGACACGTCGCGGGTGATCGAGACGTTTTGGCTCGTCTTGCCGATCTTGTCGATCTCGTCGATGTAGAGCACGCCCCGCTGGGCCGCCTCGATGTCGAAGTCGGCGGCATTGAGCAGCTTCAGCAGCAGGTTCTCCACGTCCTCGCCCACGTACCCCGCCTCGGTCAGCGTGGTGGCGTCGCCGATCGCGAACGGCACGTCGAGGATTCGGGCGAGCGTGCGGGCCAGCAGCGTCTTGCCGCAGCCGGTCGGCCCGAGCAGGAGGATGTTCGACTTGTCGACCTCGACGTCGCCCGCTTCGCGGCCGAGGTTGAGCCGCTTATAATGGCTGTGCACGGCGACCGCCAGCACCCGTTTGGCATGGTGCTGCCCGATGACGTACTGATCGAGATGACCGACGATCTCGCGGGGCGAGGGGATCGCCGTGAACAACTGCTTGCCGGACCCACGCCGCTTCTTCTCCTGGTCGAGGATCGACTGGCAGAGTTCGATGCACTCGCCGCAGATGTAGACGTCGCCCGGGCCCTCCACGAGCGGCCCGACGTCGCGGTAACTCTTGCGGCAGAACGAACAGAAGGCGTTCTTCTTGGTCGTCCCACCGGCACCACGCCGCCCCAGGCCGCCGCCGACGTCTTTCCCGCTTGGCATCAGCTCAGTTCCTCCCGTGATCCGGTCCCGCTACATCGACGGCCGGCCGCTGCCGGCCGTCGGGCGCAGCATCGCCGACCCGCATCCGCGGCTCGACGAGTGTTCTTATCTTTCGGTATTCCTCTTCGCTCAGCACACCCTCGTCGCGGAGATTCCGGTAATCCGTCAGGGTCTTTTCCCAGGTTGCCTGATCGTCAACGCCGCGCATCCGTCTGCGAATCATGGTGATGGCCACGATCCCGCCGGCGACAACCAGCCCCAGGACCGCGGCACTGACGAGAAAGGCATTCATGGCCGGGCTCCCGCCGGATTATGCAGGCCCGTGCGCCACCGGGTCCAGAGATGTTCCCTCCGCCGCGCCGCCTCCGCAGCTTGCTCGGCCGGCCGGCGGCGGCCCGCCCGGGAACGCAGGGTTTGCCGGTTGGGACAGAAACACTGACTTTTCCGGCGCCGAAGAGCCGATCTGAAAACCCATGAGGGTCTCGATGAAGGTCCGGGCAGACACCCGCCGTCCCGCAGCCGCGGGCCGCCGCTGGCTGCGGCTGATCGCGGCCGCGTCCTCCGCCTGCGCGTGCCTGATCGCCGGGGCCGACCAGCCTTCTCCTCCAGGCCTTCCCGAACTCGTGCGAACGAAGCAGCGGAGCTTCGCAATCCCGTTCCGGATTCCAAAGTCGTCCGACCCGGATGCGGATGCCGCTCCCCAGAAGATCGTGCTCAACGTCTCGACCGACATGGGCATCTCCTGGCAGGCGGCCGGCGAGGCCGCACCTTCGGCAACGTCTTTCACCTACCGCGCCGATGCCGACGGGGAATACTGGTTCCGGCTTCGCGCGGTCGATCGCAAGGGAAGATCCCGGGGCGGTGAGGGGCCCGACGTCCGCGTGCTGGTCGATGCGGCCGGTCCACGTGTCGCCGGCCGGGCATGGAAGGGCGCCGACGGGGAGATCGTCTGCCGCTACGCCGCCGCCGACGACTCCCTGAAGCTCGAATCGCTGAAGGTGGAGTACCGCGGGCCCGGGGACAACGGCTGGAAGGCGGTGGCGCCACAGGCGGTGCTCGCCCGGGAGTCGCCGGCACACCTCGTCGGCGAGGAGATCTGGTGGGCCGGCGAGAAGGTGCCCGCACTCACCATCCGGGTGTCGATCACCGACTCGTCCGGCAATCCGGGCACCAAGCAGTTCACGCTCGAGCCGACCGATCCCGGGATCGACCAGGCCGAACTCGCCCGCGAGATCGGCGTGCCTCCGCTGCCGACCGAGCATGCCGCCGATGATCCGGCCGGCACCCGCGATGCCGCGGCGACCACCTCCGCGGACTCCTCGGGACGGTCTTCCCTGAGCGGGCGTCCGCGGGCCCAGCCGCACCAGACCGGGGCGGCCACCGGCGAGGCGGGGTGGTCACCGGAGGCGGCCGGCGCGTGGGCCGACGGGCAGCCGAAGCCGGCGGGCCCCGACTCCGGCCCCGGCCGCAGCGTGCTGGTGCGTCCCACGACCACGTCGATCGCCGCGCTGCTGCCGCAGGCCGACACGCGGCCGGCGCCACGCCGACAGCCGCTGGGCGACACCGGCATCGCCCAGTCGGCGTCGGGCAACGCCCTCGAGTATCGGGGCCGCCCGCTCCAGCTCACCCGCTCGCGGCGGTTCGCGTGGGACTACGACGTGCCAGCGACGCGGCCGGCCACCGGCCCGCTGCGGGCCGAACTCTGGACGACGCAGGATGGCGGCGTGACCTGGCAGCGGGCCGCCGTGGACAATGACGGCCGCAGCCCGATCGACGTCGCCCTCGCGGCCTCGGGCCTGTACGGCGTGCGGCTCGAGATGGTGGCCGACGGCAGCGACCCGTCGAGCGGATCCGCCGGCCCCCGGTCGGGCTCGGCCCCGGATGCCTGGGTGGGTGTCGATGAGGAGCCGCCGCAGGTGGAACTCGTCGACATCAGCCGCGATGAATCGACGCCCACGGGCGGCCTGATCATCCGCTACTCCGTCCGCGATCCCCTGATCGCGCCCCGGTCGGTGCGGCTGCTGTACTCGCCGAATCCGGACGGACCGTGGGCGACCATCTCCGCGACCGTCGAGAATCAGGGAGAGCACCGCTGGACGCCCGACACCAGCGTGCCCGCGCGGGTCTTCATTCGCGCCGAGGCCACGGATCTCGCGGGCAACGTCGGCGGGGCCACGTCCGCCGACGACATCTCGATCGCCGCGCCCCGATTCGGCGGGCGACTCGGCGGCATCCGGCCGCTGCCCACGGCACCGTAGCGTCGGGCCGGCCTGCCACCGCGGCTGGCGCGTCATGCCGCCACCCACTACACTCGGCCGCGTCCCGTGATCCGCGGGACGTTCCCGAGTTCCCCGCGAGCCGCCCGTGGCCGAGACACCTTCCGCGCTCGAGATCCTGGCCGCGCCGGAACGCTGGCAGGTGGGCGACCCGTCGCTCGTCGTGCTCCACGGCGACGAACCCTTCCTGGTGCTGCACCTGCTCGACCTGCTGCGGTCGCGTCTCTGCCCCGACGAGGCGGATCGGTCCTGGGCGTGGCGGGAGTTCGACGGCGGCGGCGACCTCGACCCGCGGGACGTGTTCGACGAGGCGGCCACGATCCCGATGTTCGCCACGGCCACGCGGGCGGCGGTGGTGCGGAACGCCGACGCCTTCGTGACCGCGGCCCGTGAGCAGCTGGAGGCGGTCGCAACGGCGCCGCGCGGCCGCCGAGGTCTTGTGATGCTCGAGGTGCGGAGCTTCCCGGCACACACGCGGCTCGCGAAGGCCGTGGCCAGGCAGGGACTTGCGATCGACGCGTCGGTTCCAGCCAGGGCCGACCTCGCGGGCTGGATTCGTGGCTGGGCGTCGTCGCGGCATGGCATCACCCTGGCCGCCGCCACCGCCCAGCGGCTCCTCGAGCGGCTGGGCGGCAATCTCGGCCAGATCGACCAGGCGCTCGCGCGGCTGGCCGCCGCCACGAACCCGCAGGCCCGCTCCAAGGCGATCCCGCCGGACGCGGTCGACGACTGCGTTGGATCCCCTCAGGAGCGGACCGCCTGGGGCATGGTCGACGCGGCGGCCGGCGGCGACACGAAACGGGCCCTGCGCGAACTGGCCGACCTGCTCGATTCGGGTGAGAACCCGATCGGGATCGCGGCGCAGATGGCCAGCGTCCTCCGCCGGCTCTCGACGGCCGCGCGGCTGCTCGCGTTGCCCGCCGATGCCGGTCGGCCGGCAGGCGTCGAGCAGGCACTGCGTGAGGCGGGCGTGGCTGCCTGGCCCAAGGCGCTCGCCCAGGCGAAGGCGTCGCTGCAGCAGCTCGGGCCGCGGCGGGCGCGGCGGCTGCCGGTCTGGCTGCTCGACCTCGACCTGGCCCTCAAGGGCGAGGCATCGCGGGGCCTGCGGGCGAGGCTGGCACTCGAGCGGCTGTTCTGCAAGATGGCCCGCGGCGGCGAGACCGCCGGTCGCAGCCCCACGGCCTCGTCCCGTCCCACCGGAGCCCGCCCGTGAACACCGAACAGCCCTCCGATCCCCGCGACCACTGGGACAATCCGCTCGCCTCCCGCTATGCGTCGGCCGAGATGACGCGGCTCTGGAGCGACAACCGCCGCTACACGCTCTGGCGGAGGGCGTGGCTGGCGCTTGCCGAGGCCGAGGCCGAACTCGGGCTGCCGATCTCGCCGGGCCAGCTCGCGGAGATGCGGGCCCACCTCGCGCCGGTCGACTTCGCGAAGGCGGCCGACTACGAGCGGCGGATGCGGCACGACGTCTTCGCCCACCTCCACGCCTTCGCCGACGCCGCTCCCTCGGCCCGGCCGATCATCCATCTCGGGGCCACCAGCGCCTTCGTCACCGACAACGTCGATCTGATCCTGATGCGGGAGTCGCTCGACCTGGTCGCCGCCCGGCTGGCCACGGTGATCGAGCGGCTCGCCGTCCGCGCGATCGAGACGAAGGATCTGGTCTGCCTGGGGCGCACCCATCTTCAGCCGGCACAGCCCACCACGATCGGCAAGCGGATCTGCCTCTGGATCCACGACCTGATCCTGGACCTCGAGGAGGTCACGCATCGCCGCAAGCTGCTGCGGGCCCGCGGCGTGAAGGGCACCACCGGCACGCAGGCCAGCTTCCTGGAGCTCTTCGGCGGCGACCATGCGAAGGTTCGGCGGCTCGACGAACTCGTGGCCCACAAACTGGGCTTCCATTCGTCGTACGAGGTCACCGGCCAGACCTACACGCGGAAGGTCGACTCGCAGGTCTGCGCGGCGCTGGCGGGGGTCTCGGAGTCGACGCACAAGGCGGGCAACGACCTGCGGCTCGCGGCCGCCTGGGGCGAACTCGAGGAGCCGTTCGAGAAGGAGCAGGTCGGCTCCTCGGCAATGCCCTACAAGCGAAATCCGATGCGGGCCGAGCGGATGTGCGGCCTGGCGCGGTTCGTGATGGGCCTGGCGGCGACGGCGGGCCAGACGGCCGCCACGCAGTGGCTGGAGCGGACGCTCGACGACTCGGCCCCGCGGCGGCTCGTGCTGCCGCAGGCGTTCCTGGCCACCGACGCCCAACTGGTGATCTACGCCACCATCGCCGGCGGGCTCGTCGTGCTCCCGGGAGGCATCCGCCGCAACCTCGAGGCGCAGCTCCCCTTCCTCGCCAGCGAGAAGATCCTGATGGCGGCCACGACGGCCGGTGGCGACCGACAGACGCTCCACGAGGCGCTCCGCACCCACAGCCATGCGGCCACGGCGCGGATTCGCGAGGGGCATGCCAACGATCTTGCCGCCCGGCTGGCCGCCGATCCGCTGTTTGACGGCGTCGACATCCCCGCCGCGATGCGTGCGGAGGGCCTCGCCGGCCGCGCCGCGGCCCAGGTCGAGGATTTCATCGCCGAGGCGGTCGAGGTGGCCCTTGCGAGCTGCCCGGCCCGCGGCCCCGAGTCGGCGCTGAAGGTCTGACCCGCCGGCGCTCGCGGGGCTCGGGGCAGCCCTGCGCCGCGGGTCAGACGCGATCCTGATGCCGGGTGCGGCTGCGGCTCGTGCGACAGGCCATGCAGAGGCCGCTGACGATCAGCCGGTGCGACCGGGCGCGAAACTGATGGCTTGCGGCCACGGCGTCGCAGATCTTCGCCACCTCGGCGCTGGAAAACTCGATCAGCCGGCGACAGCCGGTGCAGTAGAGATGGTCGTGCCGCGGGTAACCGTAGTCGTGCTCGTAGACCGCGCGGCCGTCGAGCACCATCTTGTTGAGCAGGCCCGCCTCCACCATCTCCGCGAGCGTGCGGTAGACCGTCGGCCGGCTCGCCGCCGCACCCGCCCGCGTCGTGCGCAGGTCGGCCAGCAGCTGCTCGGCGTCGAAGTGCTCGTGCCGCCGGGCGACGTGGTCCACGATCGCCCGCCGCTGCTTCGTGATCCGCTTGCCGCGGGTGCGGAGAAACTCCGCGAACCGCTCGGCTGGCGAGAGCGCCACCTCGACCGCAGCCAGCGAGAAGTCGGAATCCGGAGCCATGCTGCGCCTCCGCTGCGGAGTGTACCGCAGGCGCGCGAACGCGGCCGAACCGTCACCGGTCCGGCCGCGCGAGTGCGGTCACGTCAGTGTGGGGCCGTCCGCCGGCCGGGCTCAGCCGAGCCGGTCGAGCAGCCGGTCGAGGGCGATGTCGAGCTTGTCGGGCGTCTCGTAGGAGCCGTCGGCGATCGCGGCCTTGATGGCGGCCACGCGGTCGAAGCGGATGTCGCTCGCGGCGGCCGCGGACTTCACCGCGTCGACCGAAAGCGTCACGGCGTCGTGCACCTCGCCCACGCCCTGACCGGCGGCGGTCGCCTTGGCGGCCTGCGCCGCCTCCACGCCCTTCACGCCGGCGAGGCCCTGCGAACCCTGCGTCGAAAACACACCGAAGATGTTCATGATCATCCTCCTTGCAGCACGTCGTTCCCGATCTCCGTCACCCCCGCACTGCCGCTTCTACGCGGCCACCGTCCGGATGGTTCAGCGGTCGATCGTGGTGTTCTGTCCTGCGTCCTCTGCCGTCCATTGTTGCCGCGCTTCCGCGTTCCGGCGACTCCAGTCGTCGGACAGCGGCCGGTCGTCGTGCGAGCCGGTCGCCGCGGCCAACTTTGTTTCATCGACCGGTCGGCGACGAAACTTCAACGATTTTTTTCCTTGCCAGTTTTTCCCGTCCTGCCGGTTCAGCGGCCCGCCAGGCCCCGCAGGGCTCCCAGCCTGCCCGATCGCTCACATCGCGAACTCGGGCTTCCGCCGACCGAGCTGCCCTTGGAGCCGTTCCACGATGGCGCTGTGCATCTGGCTGACGCGGCTCTCGGAGAGGTCGAGGGTGGCCCCGATCTCCTTCATGGTCAGCTCCTCGTAGTAGTAGAGGATGATGATCAGCCGCTCGTTGCGATTGAGGCCCTTGGTCACGAGCCGCATCAGGTCGGCCTTCTGGATCCGTCGCGTGGGATCCTCGCCCTTCTTGTCCTCGAGGATGTCGATCTCGTGGACGTCCTTCGAGCTGTCGGTCTCGCACCACTTCTTGTTGAGGCTCACCAGGCTCACCGCGTTGGCCTCGATGAGGAGCTTCTCGAACTCCTCCCGCGAGAGGCTCATATGCTCGGCCACCTCGGCGTCGGCCGGCGTGCGGCCCAGCTTGGCCTCCAGCTGCTTGATCGCCTCGTTGAGCTTGCTGGCCTTGCTCCGCACGAGCCGCGGCACCCAGTCCATGGTGCGGAGCTCGTCGAGCATCGCCCCGCGGATTCGCGGCACGCAGTAGGTCTCGAACTTCACGCCCCGCGACATGTCGAAGGCGTCGATGGCATCCATCAGGCCGAAGGTGCCGGCCGAGACGAGGTCGTCGAGTTCGACGCCGTCGGGAAGCCGCGACCAGATCCGTTCGCCGTTGTACTTCACCAGCGGCAGGTAGAGCTCGATCAGCCGGTTGCGGAGATCCTCGTTCGACTGGTCGGCCTTGAACCGCTTCCAGAGGTCCTGGACTTCCTCGGCCGAGGGCTGGGTCGCGTACTGTGCCACGTCGTCCTCCTTGACTGGTTCCCGATCGCTTGACTGGATCTCGATCGCATCCGCCGAGGCCTGCGGCTCCGCCGCCCGCCTCCGCACCGTAGGCCGCCCGACGGCGGCCGTCGCACACCGACGGAACCTGCACCCCGACCAACTTCGTGTCTTCGGCAGGCTCGCGACGGTTTCTTGAGGTCATTTCGCGGGGGCCGAATGGCCCCCGCCGCTTCTCCAGGTTGTCAGATTCCCAAACACGTGACTGGTGTGGCGGGCCCTCATGCCGCCCGCGCGGCTTCCGCGGTGCCGACGGTCGCAAACACCTCGAGTCGGGTCTCGTCGAGCGTCTCCTCGTCGGCGAGCACGACGAGGTCGGGCAGGTGCCGCCCCAGGGCCTCGCGCACCAGCCGGCGGGACGCGGACGGCACGAGCAGCACCGGCTGCCCGCCCCGTTCCACGGCCGGCCGCACGCCGCGGCGCACCTCGCCGACGAGTTTCGCCGACACCCGCGGCGCTGCGCCGGGGGCCGAGCTGGCGATCGCGTCGACTGCGTCGCCGGCCAGCCGTACCGCGGTGAGCCTGCCCTGCGGATCGCGCGCCCGGCGGCAGATCGTGCCTGCCAGTCGGCGCCGCACGATCTCGGCGAGCTGCCACGGTTCGGCCGCCTCGGCGGCATGATCGGACATGAGTTCGAGCAGTTCGGCGAGCGGCCGGATCGGCACGCCCTCGCGGAGCAGGCACTGCAACGTCCGCTGGATCCGGGCCACGGTGAGCACGCCCGGCACGATCTGCTCGACCACCGCCGGCTGCGCCGCCCGCAGCGACTCCACGAGCCGGTTGGCGGCATCGCGGGTGAGCAGGCGGTCGGCCCGGCGGCGCACGGCCGCCTCGAGGGCCCGGACCACGACGCCCGCGTCGTCGAGCACCGTGGCCCCGCGGAGGCGGCAGGTCTCCGCCTGCGCGTGGCCGACCCACGTGCCGCCGCGGCCGGTCAGAGGATCGACGGCGGCGGCGCCGTCGACGGGCGACGCTGCGCCCGGGGGCAGCACGGCGAGCATGCGGCCCGCCGGGATCTCATCCTCGGCCACCGCATCACCGGCCACGGAGATCCGGTAGCCCCGCTCGGGCAGCGCCAGGTCGTCGCGAAAGGCCACCTGTGGCAGCACGATCCCCAGGTCGCCGGCGAGCGCGTTTCGCAGGGTCACGACACCCTCGAGCAGCGGTCCCTGTCCGGCCACGAGCGGCACGAGGCCGCGGCCGAGCTCCACCACCACGCGGTCGTCCGCGAGCACGTCGGCCGCAGCGGGCGATCCCTTCGTCGATCGCCGGGCCGGTCTCGCGGCGGGCTGCTCGGCAGGCTGTTCGAACTGCATCTCGTCGTCGATCGCGTCGGCGGGCCGGGGCCGCCGTCCGACCACCACCGCCGCCGTGAGCGTCACGGCGGCCATGCCGGCCAGCGGCAGGAAGGGCAGTCCGCTCAGCGAGAGCAGGGCCAGAAACACGCCCGTGATCGCCAGCACGTGGGGCTTCGCCGTGAACTGCCGGCCAAACTCCCGGGACAGGTCGACCGCCTGGGTCGACCGCGAGATCAGCAGGCCCGTGGCCACCGAGATGAACAGCGCCGGCACCGCGGCCGACAGGCCGTCGCCGATGGTCAGCCGGGAATAGACCCCGAGGGCCTTCTCCACGGGCATGCCCTGCTCGACGACGCCGATCGCCAGCCCGCCGAGCACGTTGATCAGCGTGATGATCACGCTGGCCACGGCCTCGCCGCGGACGAAGCGGCTGGCCCCATCCATGGCCGCGAAGAAGTCGGCCTGCCGCTGCAGATCGAGCCGCAGCCGCCGGGCCTGCTCGCGGGTCAGGGTGCCCGCGTTCACCTCGGTGTCGATCGCCATCTGCCGGCCCGGCAGGCCGTCGAGCGCGAATCGGGCCGCCACCTCGCTCGTCCGCGTGGCCCCCGCCGTGATCACCACGAACTGGACGATCGCGATGATCGCGAAGATCACGCCTCCGACGACGAGGTTGTTGGCGGCGACGAACTCGCCGAACGCTTCGACCACCTCGCCGGCCGCCGCCGTTCCGTCGACCGCGGCCCGGGAGAGGATCAGCCGCGTGGTGGTGATGTTGAGCACCAGGCGGACGAGCGTGATGCCGAGCAGGAACGTGGGAAACACGCTCATGTCGAGCGGCGTGCGGGCGGCGAGCGCCCCGAGCAGGGCCAGCACGGAGATCGTGAGATTCACCGCCAGCAGCACGTCCACCAGCGGGGCCGGCACGGGCGCGAGCACCACCAGCACGGCCAGCAGGATGGCCGTGGGGATCGCGAAGTCGATGACGTGGGCGGTGACGGGGCGGCGAAGGGCCGCGGCCGTCCCGGACGGCTGTGCCATGCGTGTCGTGCGGGGGGCTGGAGCGTGGGGAAACCTGGTGCGGGCGCCGGGCCTCGGCCCGACGACGGGGGGACGGTAGCGGCCCGGATCGTGGCGAGTCCAGACCGCTGGCCCATCCGCAAAACGGCTACACTCGCGGGAAAATCGCCCTTGCACGCAGCAGGCTCCCGTCGCATGCGCTTCGACCGCTTCGGACTCGCCTTCGACTATCCCGACAACTGGTCGGTCGACACCGACGACTCGGAAGGTCGGTACGCGACCGTCACCGTCTACGCTCCGGGAGGCGGCTTCTGGTCGGTGAGCGGTCACGCGGCCGGCGGCGATCCCCGCGAGCTGGCGGCCGCCGTGGTCGGGCAGATGCAGCAGGAGTATCAAGACCTCGACGCCGAACCAGGGGCCGACACCATCGCCGGCCGCGACCTCGCCGGCTTCGACCTCAACTTCTACTGCCTCGACCTGACCAACACCGCGCAGGTGCGGACGCTCGCCACCCCCGAGGCGGTGTACCTGATCTTCTGCCAGGCGGAGGATCGCGAGTGGAATGAGATCTCCGCGGTGTTCGCCGCAATGACGACGAGTTTCATCGCCGCGATCGACCGGCAGGAGCCCGACGACGTCTGATACGGACTCCGCGTGATCCTCGCGCGTCGGCTCAGCACCGCGGCCGGCCGGATTCCGCAGGCTGCACGCCCGCGGCTACGGGAATCTCAGCGCGGGGCATGGGCAGCCCCGAGCCTCACGACGTGTGAGCCGTGTGAACGGCGGGAATCCGCCGGTTTTCGCCGGTCCGACGGCCGCGGACGGCGCATCGGCCGCAGGCTGCTACCATTCCCGCGTCGTCGATCCCCGCCAGTCATCCCGCCCCGTCGTCGTCCCCGGATTTCAGCCCGTGCCAGTCCTCGCCGCCGCCGTCGCCGACACCATCCAACTCGGGCACTGGATCGCCTTCGCCGTGTTCGTCACGGTGATGCTGGTGCTCGACCTGACCGTGTTCCACAAGAAGTCGCACGAGCCCTCGCTCCGCGAGAGCGCCTTCTGGACGCTGTTCTGGTCGGCCCTCGCCCTGGCCTTCAACGGCCTCGTCTGGTGGTGGCTCGGCGGCCAGCCGGCGATCGAGTTTCTCACCGGATACCTGGTCGAGTGGTCGTTGTCGATGGACAACGTGTTCGTGTTCGCCGTGGTGTTCGCCTACTTCGGCGTGCCGCTGAAGTACCAGTACCGCGTGCTCTTCTGGGGCATCCTCGGGGCCGTGATCATGCGGCTGACGTTCGTGCTGCTCGGGGCCGAACTCGTGGAGCGCTACAAGTGGGTGATGTGGCTGTTCGGCGGCTTCCTGGTCTACACCGGCATCAAGCTCGCCCTCGGCGACGGCGACCACGAGGCGGGCGAGAACGGCCTGGTGCGGTTCTTTCGCCGCTTCATCCCCGTCTCGAAGGAGCCGGCGGGCGACCGGTTCTTCGTCCGCGAGAACGGCACGCTCATGGCCACGCCGCTGTTCCTCGTGCTGCTGGTCGTGGAGAGCACCGACGTGCTGTTCGCCGTCGACAGCGTGCCGGCGATCCTCGGCGTGGTCACTCCCGGCACCAGCCACATGCGGTTCATCGCCTTCACGTCCAACGTGTTCGCGATCCTCGGCCTGCGGGCGCTCTACTTCCTGCTCGCCGGGGTGATGGACCTCTTCCGGTTCCTGAACTACGGCCTCTCGGCGGTGCTGGTGTTCGTGGGCTGCAAGATGATCGCCGAGGCGGCGCGGCACAACGAGTGGCTGGCGGCCCAGGGGGGCTGGGACGCGCACGCCAAGGGGCACCTGATCCACCCCGCGGTGTCGCTGCTGGTGATCGTGGCCCTGATCGGCACGAGCGTGGCCGCATCGCTGGCCTTTCCGGAAAAGCGGCCGCACGCCGGTGAACTCGCCGGCGACGACGCGACGCCCGAACAGCCGGCGTGACGCGGCCCGCCGCCCGTGTGCCCCGATGGTAAATCGTGCTGTCGTCCAACAAATCTGGCAGTCAAGCACGCAGCCACCATGCGTGCATCCGCGATCGACGAACAGCGAATGACTGCTGCGATCGCCGCGTTGCAGCGGTGCAATGCCGTCCAGGCGGCATATCTGCTCGGATCCGCCGCAGCCGAATGGCTTCGGCGCGATCGCGACGTCGACGTGGCGATCGTGCCGTCTTGCCGTGCCGGGCTTGCCATCGAGACCAGGCTCTCACTCACCGCAGAGTTGGCTCGGGCCTTGGGTCGTCCTGTCGACCTCGGCGTTCTTTCCACGGCGAATGTCGTCTACGCGAAGGAGGCGGTGACGACAGGACGAATCCTCTTCGAGCGGGACCACGCCGCGACAGCTCGGTTCGCGATGCTGGCTTTGTCGATGTATGCGGCGCTACAGGAGGCGCGGCGGGAGGTGCTCCGTGCCTACGCCGCCTGACGACATCCTGCTCAACAAGGCGGCGATCATCGAGCGGTGTGTTCGGCGGATGCTGGAGGAAGCGGGGGTATGCCCGCAGCTCGACGACTTCACGCACGTCGATGCGCTGACTCTCAACATCGAGCGAGCCTGCCAAGCGACGATCGACATGGCGATGCATGTGGTCGCCGATCGCCATCTCGGTGTTCCCCAGAGCACCGCCGACGCGTTCATTCTGCTCGAACGAGCGGGGCTGATCGGCGGCCCGCTGGCTGCAGCCTTGTGCGGCATGGTCGGGTTTCGAAACGTCGCGGCTGGACGAACGTGGCCAACGCCACCCGAAACGGCCGACCCGAATCAGAGCGCGTCTTCCGTGCGGAGCGTCACCTCGATCAGCCGCTCCATCACCTCGGCCGGCGACTCGTGCGGGAAGTTCGTGAGCACGACCTCCTTCGCGTAGAGCTTGCCGATGTAGCGGCGGTGCTTCGCGGCGGCATGGCGGCTGGCGAGAAAATCCCGGTGCGCC
>JBJTQP010000226.1:0-13026 GCA_046075685.1 Planctomycetaceae bacterium
CCGCGGCGCAGCCGGCCCGACACCACCGACACCAGGTGCTGCACGAAGCGGTAGCGTTCCAGCCGGCAGAGAGCCTCCACGCGGACGCTCTCCGGCGTGCAGACCCGCGCCAGGTCGTTGCGGAGCAGGTCCACGATCATCACGTTCTCGGCGCGATCCTTGGCGCTCGCCTCCAGGTCGACCGAGGCGTAGAGATCGGCCTCGGGGCTCGCCGTCACCCGCCGCGTGCCCTTGATGGGATGCGAGCGGACGACGCCCCGGAAGACCTGCAGAAACCGCTCCGGCGACATGCTCGCGATCTGCACGGGCCCGGCGTCGAAGAAGCCGGCGAACGGGGCCGGATTCACCACGCGGGCGTGGAGGTAGAGATCGACCGGATCGACGATCGCGGCGCACTCGAACCGCTGGGCGAGGTTGGCCTGAAAGATGTCGCCGGCGCGGACGAACTCGACGCCGGCGCCGACCATCGCCAGGTAGGCGTCGCGGGTGTGCGTCGATCGCACCCAGGGCCGCTCGGGCAGCGGATGCTGCGCGGCGCCGGCTGCGACCGGCGGCGCCACCGGGGTGAGCCTGGCTTCCGGTGCCGCGAGGAAGGCCGCGAGGCGGTCACGGCCGCGGGCCGCGCGTTCCACGGGTCCGCGGGCGGGCACTCCCTGCGAGATGAACCAGCCGCGGCCGAGATCGTGGTCGTGCGCGTACACCACGTCGTAGACGTGCAGCGAGAGCAGCGGATCGGGGCCCGCCGCGGCGGGCGGCTCGAGCCCGAGGCGAGCCAGGCCGACTTCGTACGACACGAGCCCCGCCACGCCTCCCTGGAACGGCGGCAGACCCGGGATCGTATGGCAGACGAGATCGGCGAGCAGCTGGCGCACGGCGGGGACCGTCGCCGCGATCGCGTCGCGGGAAGTGGCCCAGTCGCCGCCGCGGTCGAGCTGCCACGAATGGATCGGATCGGCGGCCACGAAGGAGTAGCGGCCGAGGCGGATCGATGCGGACTCGCCGGCCGGTGGCGGGGCCGTCGGCCGATCGACGGCCGCGCTGTCGAGGAACACGGCATGCCGCAGCCGGGCCGCGTGGCGAAACACCGCCACCGGATCGAGCCCGGCGACGGCTTCGGCGACGACCGCGCCCGATGGCGTGACCCACGCGTGGCCGATCCACGGGTGTGCAGGCGCGGGCTTGGTCATGCCGGGGCGGCCTCCGGGGCGTCGCCGTCGCGGCGTGAAGAGGTCTCGGCCGCGCGGGCCGCGGCCCGCGACGGCCCGTGGCCGATCTCGGGCCGGGTGAGGTGGCCCCAGTCGAGGGCCTGATCCTGCCGGTAGTCCTTTCCCAGTGTGAGCGCGGTCACGGCCTTCGCCATCTCGTATCCGAGGTAGAAGGCGTGGCCCGGATCGACGTCGTCGCGGCCCGCCGCCCCGAGCTGCTCGAAGAGGGCGAAGGGATCGGCCGATGCAAGATGCAGCCCGGCCCCGACCACGTGGATCGCGTCGCCTTCCGCGAAGATCCTGAAGTTGGGATCACGGATCGCGGCCGCGAGGCGGTCGAGCGTGTCGCCGCCGTGGGCATGCGGCCTGCCGCCGCGGAGGGTCACGAGCCGCGGCTCCACGTGCTTGGGGAGGGTGTGGTTGGTGACGGCGTGCCAGACGAGCGCCCGGGCGAGCCCGCACTCCCGCACGCTGCTCCGCGCCCAGTGGATCACCTCGGTTGTCAGCACGGAGCGGATCCCAACCTCCTGGCAGAAGCCGAGCAGCAGGACGTTCACGCCGGCGGAGTCGCAGTCGGTGAGCTCGGTGAGGTTGCCGATCCCCATCATCATCTCGGCGGCGGGATGGCGGCGGCGGACGTCGAGGTAGCGGCCGAGGCTCTCGGCGAAGCCGAATCCGATCGGCTCGAGGACGGGATCGAGGCGCTGCCGCACGCCCGCCTCCGCCAGCAGGGCGATCGTCGCCTCGAAGCCCTCCATCGTGGCGGGCACGTCGGGCACCACGACGACCTCGCAGCCCCAGTCGGCGGCGGCGGCGACGTTCGTCGAGTTGACGGAGAGCACGAGGTCGGCGCCCGCCCGCGTGGCGGCGGCAACCTCGTCGGGGTCGAAGCTGTCGATCGACACACGCAGGCCCTCGGCCACGAGCATCCGCACGGCGTCGGCCACGCCGGCCCAGCGGTCGCCCGGATCGCAGCCCACGTCGATGCGGTCGGCTCCGGCGGCCGCGAGCCGCCGGGCCTCGGCGAGCAGGTCGGCCCGGGGCAGCCGCGGGGCGTGGTTGATCTCGGCGATGATCTCGATGTCGTGCCGGCCGTATCCGGAGAGGTCGCGGGACTTCTGGCCGAAGAACTCGTCGAGGCTGCGGAGGTCCTCGGGACCGCGCTCCACCGGCACCGGCGTCGCCTCCGCAAGGGCCTCGAGCGGACCCCGGCAGGCCCCGGGGATCTGCACCCGGGTGGTGCCCGGCGGCACCTCGAGCCGCCGGGCGATCCAGGGCGTGGTCATCAGGGCGGCCACGGTGATCGGCATCACCTGCACGGAATAGTCGAACTCGGCCCGGGGTGCGAGCCGCTCGAGCGCCTGCCGCAGCGAGTGCTCGGCGAGCCGGCCGGTGACGAAGTGGATGCGGGGGCGGTCGGCGGACAAGGGGCGTGCCCGGGGAACGACGGCTCGAAGAGCGAAGCCGCCGTCAGTTTATCATGCTGCTGCTTCGCCTCCGCCGCCCCGCACCGCCAGGCCGCCGATGATCCTCGAAGGGCTCATGACCACGACCGCCGCGGATGGCGGCCTCCATGTGGCCGCCATGGGGCCGCTGATCGACGACGCCGAGCGGACCGCCGGGCGGATCACGCGGCTCGCGCTCAGGCCCTTCGCCACGAGCCAGTCGGCGGCGAACCTCGCGCGGGCGCGGTGCGGCGTGTTTCACGCCACCGACGACGTGCTCCTGCTGGCCCGCGTGGTCGCCGGCCGGCTCGATGCGCCGCCACCGACCCGGCCGGCCGAGGCGGTGGCGGGCCGCGTGCTCACCGACGCCTGCCAGGCATGGGAGTTCATCGTCGAGTCGGTCGACGATTCCCGGGAGCGGCTCGAGATGGCGGCCCGCGTCGTGGCCGAGCACCGGGGCCGTCCGTTCCTCGGATTCAGCCGGGCCGCGCATGCCGTGGTCGAAGCGGCGATCCTCGTCACCCGCCTGCGGATTCTCGACCGTGGGGAGATCCGCGGCCGGATCGACGACCTGCGGGTGCTCGTGGAGAAGACCGGCGGGCCCCGGGATCGGGAGGCCTTCGACCTCTTGGAGGCGGCGGCCGCAGGCTGAACCGCGGGCGTGCGATTCGCCGGGCCTCGGGTATGCTTGTCGGCGATGCCGCTCGCACCATCCCCAGGAACGACCCCGCCCCAGGCCGTCGAGATCCGGGCGCCGGCACGCGCCCACCTTGGGATGCTCTCGTTCGGGCACCGCGACACGCGGTCTCACGGCGGTGTCGGGATCATGCTCGACCGCCCCCCGCTCCAGGTGCGGCTGCGGCGGGCCGGCCGGCTCGAGGCCCGCGGCCTGCATGCCGAGCGGGCGTTGGGATACGCCAAGGCCTGCCTCGACGCCTGGCGGCTCGGCGACGCGGGCTGCGCCATCGAGGTGGTGACGGCCCCGGCGGCGCACGTGGGGCTTGGCAGCGGCACGCAACTCGGCCTGGCCGTCGCCGCCGGCATCCGGCATCTCTTCGCGCTCGGCTCCGAGGCCCACGCTCCCGTCGGGGCTTCCCACCCGATGCAGGACGATCTCGAGCCGTCGGAGCACGACTGGCTGTTCGACACCCACGACGCGCTCGAGTTCGCCCGGATCACCGGCCGAGGCCGGCGGTCGTGCGTGGGCGTGTACGGGTTCAGCCGCGGCGGTCTGATCATCGAGGCCGGGCGGATGGTTCGCGACTCGGGCGACGACGACGATGTGACCCGCGAGTTTTCGCCGATGGTGGCCCGCGTGCGGTTGCCGACGGCCTGGCGCGGTGTCCTCCTGGTGGCCCGCGACGCGGCCGGCATCTCCGGCGAGGCCGAGCGGGCGGCGTTCGCGCGGCTCCAGCCGGTGTCCCGCGAGATCACCGGCGAGCTCTCCCGGATCGCGCTCACCGAGCTGCTGCCAGCGGCCGTGGAGGGGAAGTTCATCGAGTTTGCGGTGGCGGTGCGAAACTACGGCGTGCTGGCGGGAAAGCCCTTCGAGCCGGAGTCGTCGAAGCTGCCCCACGCCCAGGCCACGGCCGACCTGATCGAGCTGCTCAGCGAGCTCGGCGCGCCGGGCTGTGCGCAGTCGAGCTGGGGGCCGGCCGTGCTGGCGGTCTGCGAGTCGCTCGACAAGGCCGGCGGCCTCGTGGACCGGCTGGAGGGCCTGGGGCTCGGCCGGCACCACGAGATGGTGATCACGAAGTTCGACACGCACGGCGGCGTGCTCCGCGTGATCGAGTGAGCCGCTGCGGCCGCGGGGCCGGCGCCGCGTCAGGCCGCTGAGACGGGCAGGCCGTAGCCGGAAAGCAGGCTGCGGAGCTTGGCGGCGAGGGGTGGGTCGAGCGGCACGAGCGGCAGCCGGATTTCGCCGGTGTCGCGGCCCAGCATCGCCATGGCCGCCTTGATGGGGATCGGGTTGCTCGCCATGCCCAGCAGGTCGCGGCAGAGGCCGAAAAGCCTGGCGTGCAGGGCCCGGGCCCGGGCGAGGTCGCCGGCGTCGAAGGCGTCGCAGAGTGACTTCATGTCGGCCGGCACGATGTTGCCGACCACCGAGATCACGCCCCGACCGCCGACGGCGAGCAGGGGCAGCGTCATGCTGTCGTCCCCGGAGAGCACGGTGAGATCGGTGGCGGACAGGATCTGCGACGCCTGGTCCATGGAGCCGGTGGCCTCCTTGAGCATCGCGATGCCGGGGAGTTCGGCGAGCCGGATGATCGTCTCGGGCTCGATGGTGCGGCCGGTGCGGGCCGGGATGTTGTAGACGCAGATCGGGATGTCGACGGCCTCGGCGAGCGCCTTGAAGTGCTGATACATGCCTTCCTGCGTGGGCCGGTTGTAGTAGGGCCCGACCACGAGGGCGGCGTCGGCGCCGGCCTTGGCCGCGAACTTCGTGAGCCGCACGGCCTCCGCGGTGGAGTTGGAACCCGTGCCGGGCATCACCAGGATCCGGCCCGCGGCGGCCGCAATGCTCTCGGCGATCACCCGCTCGTGCTCGTCATGGGTGAGCGTGGGCGATTCGCCCGTCGTGCCCACCGGGCAGATGCAGGTGGTGCCTGCCCGGACCTGGAAGTCGATCTGTTCGGCGAGGCGGGCGGAGTCGAGCCGGCCGTCGCGAAACGGCGTGACGATGGCGACGGACAGGCCGGCGAACTTCTCGGCGCGGGTGGGCATCGGGGGCGAATCCTTCGGGCGGCGGGAGGATGGAAGGGAGGTGCGGGGGCATGCTTGCCGTTTCCCGCGCGGGGCGCGAGGATAGGGTTTTTCGCCGGGGCCGGCAAACCCCGGGCGGCGTCCGCGGAGGTGATTGGGCGATGCACGAGCGAGGTCTCGATCCGGGGCGTCCGCGGCTGCGGATGGGGCGGCCGCGGGCCGGCGCCTTCGAGGCGGCGGAGCGGGTGGTGACCGCGGGCGGCTGCCCGGCCACGATCGGCGTGGTGCTCGGCACGGGGCTCGGCGGCCTCGCCGACCGGCTCACCGGCGCCTGGGCGATGCCCTCCATCGAGACGGGCTGGCTCGCCAGGTCGACCGCCACCGGTCACAAGGGACGCGTGGTCTGCGGCACGCTCCGCGGCGTGCCGATCGCCATGCTCCAGGGCCGGGTGCACGGCTACGAGGGCTTTCCGCCCGAGACGCTCACGCGGGGCGTGGAACTCCTCGCGGCGTTGGGCGCATCGCAGGTGCTGCTCACCAACGCGTCGGGCGGCCTGCGGCACGATCTCGGCAGCGGTGAGCTCGTGATCGTCACCGACCACATCGACATGGTGCGCCGCCCGTGGGGCGAGGCGCTCGAGCCTGACGACGCGGGCGAGATTCCGCCGCGGACGGGCTTCTACGACCAGGCCCTCGCCGACCTCGCCCTCGAGGCCACGCGGCGGGCCGACGTGACGGCCCGCCGGGGCGTGTACGCCTTCCTCTCGGGGCCGAGCTACGAGACGCGGTCGGAGTACCGGATGCTGCGGCGGATGGGGGCCGACGTGGTGGGCATGTCGACCGTGCCGGAGGTGGTGGCCGCCGCCCGGATGGGGCTCGACGTCACCGCCTGCTCGGTGGTCACCAACGTGGCGAAGCCCGACGCGCTGGCGCAGATCGACACCGACGCGGAGGACGTGTGCCTGATGGCGGCGACCGCCGCCGAGGGCGTGTGGGCGATCCTCGAAACCTTGGCGGCCCGCGCGGCCGGCCGGCCATGCGTGTCGTGCTGACCAATGACGACGGCATCGAGGCGCCCGGGCTGGCCGCGGTCGAGGCGGCGGCGGCCGGGCTCGGCGGCGAACTGGTCGTCGTCGCTCCGGCCGAGTGCCACTCCGGCTGCGGCCATCGGGTGACGACGGGCCGCGCGATCCGCGTGGACGACGTGGGGCCGGCGCGGTTTCGCGTGGCCGGCACGCCCGCCGACTGCGTGCGGATCGCGCTTTCGCGGCTCGTGCCCGATGCGGCGCTGGTGATCTCGGGCATCAATGCCGGCGGCAACCTCGGGGCCGATCTCCACCATTCCGGCACCGTGGCCGCGGCCCGCGAGGCGGCGCTGCACGGGGTGCCGGCCGTGGCGGCCTCGCAGTATCACCGCCGCGGCACGACGATCGACTGGGGCCGCGCCGCCCGCTGGCTGGCCGAGGTGCTGGCGGCGATCCGCGGCGATACTCCGCTGCGGGGCGGGTTCTGGAACGTCAACCTTCCCGACCTGCCCGCATCGGCGGCCGATCCGGAGGTGGTGGAGTGCGGCGTCGACGGCTCGCCGTTCGGCATCGACTACCGGCTCACGGACGAGGGCTGGGCCTACGCCTCGAGCTACCACGAGCGGCCGCGCGTGCCGGGGGGCGACGTGGACGTGTGTTTCGGCGGCCGGATCGCGGTCTCGCGGGTGCGGGCGGGATCGTAGCCGACGTGCGCAGCGGCTTCTGCCGCTGCAGGCGTTGTCTTCACTCGGCTCACTGCGTTTCCCGTAGCCGCGGGCTTGCAGCCTGCGGAATGGGCGTGGCTGGTGCAGGCTGCAGGCCTGAACCCACGGGGGCGGGCCGACTGGATGTCACGCCAGCGTGGCGTCGAACACGCGGACCTTTGCCCAGTCGGTGGCGTTCTCGGCGATGAACTGCTCGTGCCGCGGGGCCGTCTGGTAGGCGTCGTGCGCAGCAGGCGATTCAAACACGATCGTGAGCGCCACGTCGTAGTCGCGATCGTTCACGTGGCGGTCGTACTCGGTGGCGCATGTGCCCACCGAGAAGAACACCTCGCCGGGATGGCCGGTGAGATGCTCACGGCACGAGGCCACGAGCCTGGCCGCGGCCGCCGGGGTGCGGTCCTTGAGCGTGAAGTAGACGGCGTGCGAGAGCTGGGGCATGGGCGTGGCGTCAGGAGGGCTGCGAGTCGCGGGCGGCCTGCACGGGGGCGGGGTCGGGGGTCGGCATCGACTCGCCGGCCCGGCGGGGCACCGCGGGGCCGATGATCTCCTGGACCTCGGTGTCGTCGAGCATCTCGCGGGTCTCGAGGGCGTTCGCCAGCCGGTCGAGCTTGTCGCGGTTGTCGGAGAGCAGCTTCACCGCCCGCGCGGCGGCCTCATTGAGGATCCGCGCCACCTCCTCGTCGATGATCTGGGCCGTCCGCTCGCTGAACTCGCGGTGCTCATACACGTCGCGGCCGAGGAAGGGGTGCTCGTTGGAGGTGGAGCACGCCACCGGGCCCACGCGGTCGCTCATTCCCCAGGTGGCCACCATCCGGCGGGCGATCCGCGTGGCCTGCTGGAGGTCGTTTTCGGCCCCGGCCGTGTATTCGCCAAACACGATCTTCTCGGCCGCCCGGCCCGCCAGCCCGAGCACGAGCCGGTTCATCAGTGCCGACTCGCCGATGTTCATCCGGTCTTCCTCGGGCACGAGCTGCGTGACGCCGAGCGCGCGGCCGCGGGGGATGATCGTCACTTTGTGGAGCTTGTCGACGCCGGGGAGGAGCCAGGCACCCAGCGCATGGCCGGCCTCGTGGTAGGCGGTCATCTTCTTCTCGCGGCCGGTGAGCACCTCCTCCCGCTTCGGCCCCATCAGCACCTTGTCGCGGGCGTAGTCGAAGTCGGCGGAGTCGACGGCGTTCTTGTCGTGTCGCGTGGCCCAGAGGGCGGCCTCGTTGACGAGGTTGCGGATGTCGGCGCCGGTGAGGCCGACGGTGCCGTTGGCGAGCCGCTCGAGGTCGACGTCGGAGGCCAGCGGCACGCTCCTGGTATGCACCTTGAAGAGGGCGAGCCGGGCCTTCTGGTTGGGGCGATCGACCGTCACGTGGCGGTCGAAGCGGCCCGGGCGGAGCAGGGCCGGGTCGAGCACGTCGGGCCGGTTGGTGGCCGCGAGCACGATCACGCTCTCCGACGGGCTGAAGCCGTCCATCTCGGAGAGGATCTGGTTGAGCGTCTGCTCCCGTTCGTCGTGGCCGCCGCCGAGCCCGGCGCCGCGGACGCGGCCCACGGCGTCGATCTCGTCGATGAACAGGATCGCCGGGGAGGCGTCCTTGGCGGTCTTGAACATGTCGCGGACCCGCGACGCGCCCACGCCCACGAACATCTGGATGAACTCGCTGCCGGAGATCGAGAAGAAGGGCACGCCCGCCTCGCCGGCCACCGCCCGCGCCAGCAGCGTCTTGCCGGTGCCCGGCGGCCCCATCAGCAGCACGCCCTTGGGCACGCGGCCGCCGAGCCGCTGAAACTTCTTCGGATCCTTGAGAAACTCCACGATCTCCTCGAGGTCGGCCTTCACCTGCTCCAGGCCCGCCACGTCGGCAAAGGTCACCTGCTTGTCGCCGGCGGCATATCGCTTGGCGGGCGACTTGGAGAATCCGCCCAGGAAGCCCGTGTTGCCCAGCGGGTCGCGGGCCCGGCGGAGGGTCATCCAAAAGCCGCCCATCAGGAGCAGCGGCACGAGCATGGAGAGGCTCATCAGCAGGCCGGTGCCGTCGGTGGGCGTGCGGGTGACCTTCTTGATGTCGTCGTGCTCCTGCATCAGGCGGTCGAAGCCCTCGCGGAGGTAGGGATTGAGGTCGAGCGAGAAGGTCTTCTGCGGCTTGCGGCCCGGGAGTCGTCCGCCCGGACCCGCGGCCGTCTCGGCGGGCAGCTCCGCGACGAACTCGCCTTCGAGGTGGTCGCCGGAGAGGGTCACGCGGGCCACGTTGTTCGCCTTCACCTGCGAGACAAACTCGTCGTACGAGATCGCGTCGCGGCCCGCGGTGGCGTTGCCCGTCAGCACCGTCGCCAGCGCGATCGCGCCCAGGATGAGCAGGATCACCATCGGCAGGTTCAGCGGCCGGCCCAGCATGGGGGGCTTGTCGGGCGAACCCTTCGGTCGCGGCGCGGAATCCATGGACGGGGACGTCTCCAGGGTGGGCGGGGTCGAACCGGCGGCCGGCCGGTGCGGGGTGTCGGGAGGTGCGGTCAGTCTATTCTATGCATGTGGCGCCGACGGCACCCGACGCGGAACGAGGGATGGCGATGCAGGAGGATCTGTCGGCGGGCCGGCCCGTCAAGCGGGGCGTGGTTGCGGTGGCGAGTCGCGGCCCGCATTTTCTGGCGATCCGCCGGGGACTGACGGTGGCGGCGGGCGGCCGCGTCTGTTTTCCCGGCGGGCACGTGGAGCCGGGTGAGGCGGAGCACGAGGCCGTGGTTCGCGAGTGCCGGGAGGAACTCGCCGCCGTGGTCGAGCCCGTGGCATGCGTGCACCGTAGCGTCACGGCATGGGGCACGGCGCTGGCCTGGTGGGCGGTGCGGCTGGCCGAAGGCGACCTCGTGCCGCATCCCGTGGAGGTGGCCGAGATCCTCTGGCTGTCGCTCGACGAGATGCTCGCCGAACCGACGCTGCTGTCGGGCAACCGCGAGTTTCTCGAAGCCGTTCGCGAGGGCCGCGTGCACCTCTGACCGTCTGCGATTGCGACGGCCATGCCGCGAGGCTCGGTGGTCCGCCGGGCTCAGGGTGGCAAGGGCGCCGGCGGGGGCTCCGTCGAGACGCCGTCGTCGTGCGGGAAGATCACTCCGGTCGGCTCCGATGGTGGCTCGAGTGGAGGCGGATTGGCTGCGGCCTCGAGGCGGGCACGCAGGGGGTTGCGTGGCGCCGCCACTGCCATCTCGGCGGAAGCGAGTCGCACGCCCGAGTCGCCGGGGCGGTCCCTCTCGGCACCGTGGACGCTGGCGAGCCACGACTCGATCGTGACCCGCTCCGCGGCCGTGAGCGGTGCGGCGCTGAGCCCGCCCCGCACCGGCGTGGCCGGATGCCTGGCGGCGAGCATGGTCACGAGCCTCCGCGGGTCGCGATCGTCGCCCACCGCGGCGAGGAACGTGCGCAGGTTCGCGAGCGTCTGGGAGCGATCGACGCGGCCGGGCGCGAGGCCGCGGTCGAGGCGCGGTGCGTGGGCCGTGGGGCCGCCGTGGCAGGCGCCGGCCGCGCAGCGGTTGAGGAGCAGGGGCTGCACCCGTCGGGTGAAGGTGGCGACGACCTGTGGCGAGAGCTCCGCCCCGGCGTCGTCCGCCAGGCCCTGCCGTGTTGTGGCGAGCAGGGCGACGACGACCACCAAGAGGGCCAGGGCGGGGCGGCTCGGGTGCATGGCGGAGTGTTCCGGGGCTGACCTGCGGACGCCGCCGCAGGGGGCGGGAGGGTAGGCCGGGCGATTCCGCCATGCAAGCAGAGTTCGCTTGTGGCGGCCGCGGGGGGCTGCCTAGACTCGCGACATCGCGTGTTTTTTCGTCCGCCAGACCGCCACGAGGAACTCATGGAACGCACCTTCGTCATGTTCAAGCCCGACTGCCTCGAGCGCGGCCTGCTGGGCCGGATCCTCACGCGATTCGAGGAGAAGGGGCTGCGGCTGGTGGCGATGAAGATGCTGCGGGTCACGCCGGCCCTCGCGAAGCAGCACTACGCGGAGCACGTCTCGAAGCCGTTCTATCCGGGACTCGAGGAGTTCATCACGGCGTCGCCCGTCGTGGCCACGATCTTCCAGGGGCCCGAGGTGATCCGCGTGGTCCGCGAGATGCTCGGAGCCACGAGCGGGCTGAAGGCGGCGGCCGGCACGATTCGCGGTGACTACTCGTCGAGCCGGCAGATGAACCTCGTGCACGCGTCCGACTCGCCCGAGTCGGCCACCCGCGAGATCGGAATCTATTTCAACGCCGACGAGGTCCAGGCGTGGGAGCCGTCGCTGGCGTGCTGGTATCAGGCTCCCGGCGAGGCCTGAGCCGGCGCTGCGTTCCCCGTGGTGCGGGCGACGCTTCGGTCAGCCGCGGAGCGCCGCGGCGGGCGTGTCGGCGGCGAGGCGGTCGATCATGTCGTGGCAGGCCCGCTCCACGGCCGTCTGCCACTGCTGAGCGCTGAGACCCGCGTTCATCTCGGGGCGTCCGTGGGCGAAGATCACGTCGCGGGCGCTCACGATCAGGGCGCCGAGCCCGTCGGGCTGGAAGGCCCCGCGGACGTCGGACGCCCGGCCGCCCTGGCGGCCGAAGCCCGGCACGAGCAGCCAGGTGTGCGGCATCGCGGCGCGGAGGTCGTCGAGCTGCTTCGGCCAGGTGGCACCGACCACCGCACCCACGGCGCCGAACCGTCGCCCGGCGGCCGTCCGGGCCGCAGCCTCCTCCACGCCCGCCGCGACGTGCGCGTAGTTCGTCGTGCCGTCGCTGATGAGGTCCTGAAAATCCCTGCTGCCGGGGTTCGATGTCTTTACGAGCACGAAGATGCCGGCGCCGCGGGCTTCCGCCGTCTTCACGAAGGGCTCGAGGGAGTCGTTGCCGAGGTAGGGGTTTACCGTGAGGGCGTCACACGCCCAGGGCCCCGCCAGCCAGCCATCGGCGTAGGCCTCGGCGGTGGAGCCGATGTCGCCGCGCTTGCCGTCGGCGAGCACGAGCAGGCCCCTGGACCGCGCGTGATGGATGACGTCGGCGAGCGCCGCCATGCCGTGGGGCCCGAGGGCCTCGAAGCAGGCGAGCTGCGGCTTGACGATCGGCACGAGCGGCGCGACCGCGTCGATCACCTCGCAGCAGAACGTGGAGAAGATCGCGGCCAGGGCCCGCGAATCGTCGGCAGCCGCGGCGTCAAGGGCGGGTGGGAGCGACTCGCGGCGCGGGTCGAGGCCGACGCAGGCGGGCGTGCGGCGGGCCTTGACGGCGGCCGTGAGCCGGGTGGCGAACGGGGCGACCTGACCGGGCGCTGTCATCGAGGGGGCCTCTTGCGGGGAGCCCGGCGACCGGGCGTTTGGCAAGTGTGTCAGCCGGCCGGTGCGTTGGCGAGAGGCGGGGCGAAACGGCCAAAGTTCGGCGGGTCCGTCCGCCGCTGGCCCGGCGGGTTCGTGCCCCGTAGCGTTGCCTGGAGTCGCAGGGATTCACGGTCCGGCGACCCGTTCCGGCAGGCACGCCTCCCCAAGTGGCACGAGCAAAGAGAGCGTGGAGGTTGTCATGGGATACGTGGATCCGAATCGGCTGGGGATCGTGTTGGCGGTGTTGTTGACGGCGTGGCACGGCGTGTGGATGACGCTGGTGGCGGCGGGCGTGGCCCAGCGGGTGGCCGACTTCGTCCTCCGGCTGCACGCGATGAAGTCGGAGGTTGTGGTGGAGCCGTTCGACGCCGGGGCGGCGGGGCTGCTGCTGCTCGTGACGGCGGTGCTGGGCTACCTGGGCGGCGCGGTGGCGGCGGTGCTCTGGAACTGCCTCGGCACCGTCTGCATGCGTGGCAAGGCGGGGGCTGCGGGCCGGATGTGACCGCGGCGGGCGGGCCGGGTTAAGTCGTGTTGAAGCCTGCGGCCGGTTGTGCGATAGTGAGGCCGTCGTGGGGTGGCGTCGCCGATGGCGACGTCGCTCCGCGGCGGTTTCGGGGCGT
>JBJTQP010000227.1:0-12589 GCA_046075685.1 Planctomycetaceae bacterium
CGTGCCCGACCAGCCGCCGGCGGCGAGCGCCTGCGTCCGCTCCGCGGCGAGCGATTCCAGCGCCCGCGGCTCGAGCGTGCGGACGATCCCGTCGGCGTCGACGGAGATCCCGCCCACGGCCCCGCGAAAGCCGAAGCCGCCGAACTGGCCCCATGCGGTCGGACCGACTGTGGCGACAACGCCCGCGACCACGCTGAACGTGGTCCACCGAACGACTGCCCAGAAGCGGAGTGTGGACATCGGTTCCTCGCGGAGTCTCAGGGGGAAGGGGCGGATGACCGACGTCCCCGATGCTAGTTCGCCCGCAAAAAACGAGCAAACCCGTCTCTGCTCTCGGTATCCGGCCGCCGGTGCCCTCGCCAACCCGCCGTCTCTGGATCATGATGCACGGGGTGCCCGTGAGGCCCCGGTCCGCCCCCTTCCCTGCCGAATCGCATGGCCGCCGAGTCCACCTGCTACCTGCACGTTGCGGATCCGGTCGCGGGCGAGAGCATCGTCCGCCTCGTGCCGGCCGGCCGGGTGACGCTCGGCCGCGCGCCGTCGAACGACGTCGTGCTGCACGACGAGCGGGCCAGCCGCGTGCACGCGGAAGTCAGCGACGGCGACGGCCGGTGGCTGATCCGCGACCTCAACAGCCGCAACGGCACGCTCGTCAATGGTGAGCCCGTCACCGGCGAGCGACCGCTCGCCTCGGGCGACATGATCAAGATCGGGCTCGTGCGGGTCTGCTTCGGCGTCGGTGATCCGCCCACCGGGGCCGGCACGGTGGCGGGCACCATCACCGGTGAGATGCCCGCCGATGCGGCCGCCTGGGAGGCGTCGATCACGCACCGCCGCAGCCACAGCGGCCTGCTCGAGGCGATCAGCCAGTCGGCCGTCACCGCCCCGCGGGTTGGCCGGGCCGCCGCCGACCTCTGCCGGCTGGCGTTCGCGCTGGCGGGCGCCGACGACGCCCGAGGGATCGCCCGCATCGCCCTCGAGTCGGCCCTTCAGGGCACGTCTGCCAGCCGGGGCATCGTGCTCCTCCCGGCGCGGCTGGAGAGCGCGCTCACGGAGCCCGTCACCGCGGCGCTGCTGGCGGCCTCCGCATCGCTGCCCAATCCCTGGCCGGCAGCCTTGCCGATCGGCGTGGCTGCGGCGGTGCTCGCCAGCAACGAGGCGGCCCTGGCGAGCGGCGATCGAGCCGCCGGCGGCTGCACGCTCGCCGCCCCGATCCGTTCCCGCGGGCGGGCCGTCGGCGTGATGCACCTCGAATGCGAGCCGGCAGCGGCGGCTGCCACGCCCGACGATCTGGAGTTCGTGATGGCGGTCTGCGATGCCCTCGGCGTCGCGCTCGACGGCCTGGCGGCCCGGGAAGCGCTCTCCGTCAGGCTGGCCACCGCGGCCGATGAAAACGAGCGGCTCCGGCGCCGGCTCGGCGAGGAGAGCAGCATGGTGGGCGCGAGCCCGGCCCTGCAGGGCATCCTCGGCCAGGTGGAGCGGGTGGCGGGCACCAAGGCCACCGTGCTCGTTCGGGGCGAGAGCGGCGCGGGCAAGGAACTCATCGCCCGGGCGATCCACGAGGCGAGCGACCGCAGCGGCGGGCCGTTCGTCTGCCTCAACTGCGCCGCCCTCTCGGAGACGCTGCTGGAAAGCGAGCTCTTCGGCCACGAGAAGGGCGCCTTCACGGGGGCCACCGAGCGGAAGATCGGCAAGTTCGAGGCGGCCCACCGGGGCACGCTGATGCTCGACGAGATCGGCGAGATGAGCCCCGCCATCCAGGCCAAGTTTCTCCGCGTGCTCGAAGGCCATCCCTTCGAGCGGGTCGGCGGCAGCGGTCGCGTGCAGGTGGATGTCCGCGTGGTGGCGGCGACCAACCGTGACCTCGAGCGGGCGGTGACGGCAGGGGACTTTCGTCGCGACCTTTACTTCCGGCTCAAGGTGGTGGAGATCATCGTGCCGCCGCTGCGCCGCCGGCCGGAGGACATCGAGCCGCTGGCCAGGCACTTTCTCGACCGCTTCGCGGCCGAGACGGGCCGCAAGCTCCGCGGGTACACGCCCGAGGCGCTCGAGGCCATGCGGAGCTATCACTGGCCGGGCAACATCCGCGAGCTTCGCAACGTGGTCGAGCGGGCGGTCGTGCTCTCGCAGGGCGACATGATCGACGTCCACGACGTCAGCCTCAGCCATCTCGCGGCGCCCGGTGACACCGACAAGGTTTCAGTGCGGGCGGGGCCCTTCGTGCCCACCACCATCGAGGAGATGGAGCGGCGCCACGTGCTGGCCACGCTGGAGGCCGTGGGCGGCAACAAGACCAAGGCCGCGGCGATCCTCGGGATCGAGCGGTCGACGCTCGACCGCAAGCTCGCGAAGTGGGCCACGGCCTGACCCGGCGCCGCACGCACGTTGGCCGAGGGGCTTCAGTCGTCGAAGCCGAAGTAGCGCTTCCAGAAGTCGGCGCCCTCGGGGCCCGGATCCGGAGGCTTGGCATCGGGTGATGGGCGGCCCCGAGCCCGACGGGCCTCCCGGGCTTCGGCGAGCCAGTCTTCGCACGAGACGGCCCGCGCCCGCCGCCGTCGGGCCGCGGCCTGGAGCCGGCGGTCGCTCGACACCACCACGAGGTGGGCGGGCGCGGTGTCATCCTCCACCAGTTCCTCGATCAGCGAGTCGGCATCGGGGTATTCGCGGGCGAACCAGACACGGATGCCGCCGTGCACGAGCCGTCCGGGGAGGCCGTCGGGCGCACGGGCCGCGTCGAAGACCACGATGGTGTCGCCCGCCTTCTGCCCGAGCAGGTCGACGAGCATGTCGAGCAGCGCGTGCCGCGACTGCTCGAAGCCCTGCGGGCCGCGACTCGCTCCGAACACACCCGAGGCGTGCAGCAGGTTGTAGCCGTCGACGATCAGCGTCATTCAGCCCAGCCGGTGCTTGACGCGGCCCCCCACGATCGTGGTCACCGCCCTGCCCTGCAGCGTCCAGCCATGGAACGGCGAGTTGACGCTCTTCGAGCGGAAGCCGCCGACGTCGACCGTCCACGACAGGTTCGGGTCGATGAGGGTGATGTCGGCGACCGCCCCAGGCCGGAGCGTGCCGCGGTTGATGCCGAGGATCCGCGCCGGCAGCGTGCTCATCGCCTCCACCAGCCTCGGCCAGCCGAGCCGGCCCGAGTGCACGAGCCTCGTGGCGGCGAGGCCCACGGCCGTCTCCAGGCCGAGGATGCCGAAGGGGGCCCGGTCGAGTTCGAGCATCTTCTTCTCGCGGGCGTGCGGGGCGTGGTCGGTGGCGACGCAGTCGATCGTGCCGTCCACGAGGCCGGCGATCACGGCCTCCACGTCGGCCGCCGTCCGCAGTGGCGGGCTCATCTTGAAGTTGGAGTCGAAGCCCCGCAGGCTCTCGTCGGTGAGCGTGAAGTGGTGCGGGCAGGCCTCCGCGGTGACGCGGATTCCGCGTCGCTTCGCCTCGCGGATCAGGGCCACGCCGCCCGCCGTCGAGACGTGCATGCAGTGCAGCCTGCCGCCGGTCACCTCGGCGAGGGCGATGTCGCGGCCGATCAGCACCTCCTCCGCGGCCGCCGGCATGCCGCCGAGGCCGAGCACGAGCGACACGAGCCCCTCGTGCATCACGCCGCCCCGCGAGAGCTCGAGCACCTCCTCGTGGGCCAGCACCGGCTTGTCGAACATCCGGCAGTATTCGAAGGCTCGCCGCATGAGCTCCGCGTCGTAGACCGGCGCGCCGTCGTCGCTGAACGCGACCGCCCCGGCCTCCACGAGCTGGCCGATCTCCGCAAGCTCCTTGCCCTCGCGGCCGCGGCTCACGCAGGCGACGACGAAGACGTTGCAGGTGTCGGCCCGGGCCGCCTTCTGGTGGATGAACTCCACGGCCGCCTGGGTGTCGATCGGCGGTTCCGTGTTGGGGATGCAGGCCACGCTGGTGAACCCGCCCGCCAGCGCCGCCCGCGTGCCCGACTCGATCGTCTCGTCCTCCTCGCGGCCCGGCTCGCGGAGGTGCACGTGCATGTCGACGAGCCCGGGTGTGACCACGAGCCCCGTGGCGTCGATCGTCTCGTCGGCCTTGCCGATCGGCTGGGCTCCGGCGAGGCCGAGGGCGACGACGAGGCCGTCGCGGACGAGCACGTCGTCGATCCGGTCGACGCCCTGCGAGGGATCGACCACCCGTCCGCCGCGGATCAGGAGCGTGGGCATCGGGTTCTCCGTCAGTAGATGCGGGTCGCCGACGCCGGGCTCTCGCCACCGGTCCGCGCGGCGGCCCGCGGCCCGCAGGTCAGCCAGAGCACCGCCATGCGCACGGCGAGGCCGTTGGCCACCTGGTCGAGGATCAGCGACTGCGGGCAGTCGGCCACCTCCGCCGTCACCTCGACGCCGCGGTTGATCGGGCCGGGCGCCAGGATGAGCAGATCCCGCTTGGCCCGCTTGAGGCGGTCGCGGGTCATCGCGTAGAGGTGCGCGTACTCGCGGACGGAGGGGAACGGCCGCGTGTTCTGCCGTTCGAACTGGATCCGCAGCAGGTTGAGCACGTCGCAGCGCGGGACGATCGCATCGAGGTCGTGCGAGACCTCCACGCCGAGTTCCCGCCACCGCTCGGAGACGAGTGTCGGCGGCCCGCAGAGGATCACCCGGGCGCCGAGCTTCACGAGGCCCCAGAGATTCGACCGTGCCGTGCGGCTGTGGGCGATGTCTCCGACCAGCCCCACGGTGGCGCCCGCGAGGTCGCCCAGTCGCTCCCGGATGGTGAAGATGTCGAGGAGCCCCTGCGTCGGGTGCTCGTGCGGCCCGTCGCCGGCGTTGATGACGCCGACGTCGAGGTGCTGGGCCAGCAGGTGCGGGGTGCCCGGCGTGGAGTGCCGCACCACGACCGCGTCCACGCCCATCGCCTCGAGATTCTTGGCGGTGTCGATGAACGACTCGCCCTTGGAGAGGCTGCTCGACGAGGCCGAGAAGTCGACGACATCGGCGCCGAGCCGTCTGGCGGCCAGCGCGAAGCTGGTCTTGGTGCGGGTCGAGTTCTCGAAGAACAAGGTCACCACGGTGGTGCCGGCGAGCACGGCGAGCTTCCGCCGGCAGCCGTCGGTGGCCTCCTTGAAGAGGGTCGCCGTGTCGAGGAGCGTGCGGATCTCCTCGGGCGTGAGCCGCTCGAGGTCGAGCAGGTGACGATGCCGCCAGTGGGCGGGGACCGTGTCGTGGGCGAGGGTGACGCTGCTCATGCGGCTCGGCGGGGCGACAGGCCCACGGCGAACCCCCCCCGTTTGAGGTGTTGGTGCCGGGATCGTGTCGGCGGAAGTCTAGCAGACGGGGCTGGATTTGCGGGGCTGCGCGGCCATCGCGGTTGACCTTGCCCCGGCTCGGTCGGGGCTTCTACCCTCCCGCCCACACGCATTGATGTTCGGCGCCGGGCGGGCAGCCCCGCCGGCACGCCCCGCACGCCCGAGACATGAACCTTCCTGTCAGGTCGATCACCGTGTGTCGCGCGCTCGTGGTCGGCGTCATCGTCGCGGCCGCAAGCGGATGCACGTCCGCCATCAGCACGGCCTACCTTCGCGACACCCTCTGGGATTTTTCCGAGCATGCCTCGGAGGGCGAACCGGCCGCCGCGACCGTCGCTGAAGCCGACGAAGGGGCGGGCACGGACGACGTGGCTGAGACGTTCGCGATCGACGCGGAGCGGCGAAAGGCCGCCGTGGACGAGGCGGTGGCGCGGCTTGCGAGGCTCGGCACCCTCGACCCCGCGGCCCGCGAGACGCTGGTCGAGACTCTCCAGCGGACGCAGCAGGAGGACTGGCCGGTGGTCGTCGAGGCTTTCGTGTCGTCGCTTGAGTCCACCAGGGTCTCGGCAGACGGGTTCTCGGCAGACAGGGTCTCTGCGGAGTCGGTCGCCGCTCCCGAGGCCGATCTCGCCGCCTACGGTGATCGCGCCGCCGAGGCTGAACCCGCAGCGACGCACGTCGTTGCCAAGGCCGATCTCGATGCTCCGGAGGCGAACGGAGCGGCCACCGGTGCCGAGTCGCCCGCGGCGTCGACCCCACAGTCACCAGCGGCCGACGCCGCTGCGACGCCGGTCAAGGTCGTGCTGGTGGCGGCATCCCGTGAACCGTCATCAGTGGTTCAGCCTCCGGTGGCGGAGCGCCCGGTCGCTCCCGCCCCGCCCGTGGCGTCGGCTCCGCCGGTGACGGCGACGTTTGCAGTTCGCAATCCCTGCTTCGCGACCCGCGTGCAGGCGTGGGGCGTGCTCGACCGGTTTCCCGAGCCGCGATTTCGCCGCGGGCAGGAACTGATCGTGTACTTCGAACTCGACAACCTCTCGTCGGGGCAGTCGCCAGCGGGGCACACGACGTGCATCGACACGACGCTCTCGCTGGTCGCTGCGGATGGCGGCGAGGTTCGCCGGTGGACGTTCGAGCCGATCGCCGAGACGTGTGCCGCCAAGCGGCGCGACTACTTCGCCCGCTACGTCATCCGCATTCCCGACGAGGCCCCGCCGGGCGGCTGCCGGATCGACATCGCGGTGGTCGACACCCTCGCGGGCGTCTCCTCACAGTCGAGCCTGCCGCTCGAGGTCGTCGCCGACTCCCGCTGAGCCGGGGTGCGTGGCGGGCGGACGATGGCGTTCGGCTGCCGGACGATGCAGCGACGATCGGCCCGGAACCCCTCGGCGGTTCCTCACGTTGACCACGTGAAGGCGGATGAAAAAGGTCCGTGGATGGCTTGTTTCACGGACGGGTAGGATGTCGCCTCCCGCCGCGAGGCCCTGCCCATGCCGACGATCCTGCGGACCGAGCACCTCGAAAAGACCTTCGCCGCCGGCGCGGAGGCGGCCGTTCCTGCCGTCCGTGGCGTCGACTTCGCCGTCGAGCAAGGCGGGTTTGTGGCCGTCACCGGCGCCTCCGGCTCGGGCAAGAGCACCCTGCTCCACATGCTCGGCGGCATCACCAGGCCGACGGCCGGCCGCGTGCTGCTCGAGCAGGTCGATCTCGCCGCGCTCGACGACGACGCCCTGGCCGCGATCCGCCGCCGGCGGATCGGCTTCGTCTTCCAGCGGTACAACCTCCTGCCCGAACTGTCGCTCGTCGAGAACGTCGCGCTGCCCCTGGCGCTCGATGGCCAGCCGGCGGCCCGCTGCGATTCCGCGGCCCGCCAGGCGCTGCAGGCGGTCGGCATGGAGCATCGCGCGGGCCACCGGCCGGACGAACTCTCGGGCGGTGAGCAGCAGCGGGGCGCGATCGCGCGGGCCCTCGTCACCGATCCCGCTGTCGTGCTCGCCGACGAGCCGACCGGCGCGCTCGATTCCGCCAACTCGGGCCGCGTGGTGGAACTCCTGCAGCGGCTCGTCGCCGACCGCGGGCAGACGGTCGTGCTGGTGACGCACGATCCGACGGTGGCAGCGGCGGCGACGCGGGTGGTGCGGATGCGCGACGGCCGGATCGAGTCCGACACCGCCGCCTCGGGCCCTTCATGAGGCTGGGCACGCTGATCCTCCGCCAGTGGCGGCTTCGGCCGGGCCGGGCGGTGGCCGCTGCCGCGAGCGTGGCCGTCGCGGTCGGGGCGGTGGTCGCCACGTGGGCCGCCGCCGACGCCTCGCGGGCCGGCTACCGGCGGCTCACCGAGGCGGTGGCGGGCGTCCCTGCGATCGACGTCACGCCCCGAGCCGGCGGCCGCTTCGATGCCGCGGCCGTCCCCCGCCTCGTCGACGTTCCGGGCGTGCGGGCCGTGGTGCCGCTCTTCTATCGACCGTCGCTGGTTCGCGTCGGCGAGCGCCGGCTCCGCGAGGTCGCCGTCGGCGTCGACTGCGCGGCGCTGGTGGCCGACGGGCTCCTCACGCTCGAGGCGGGCGACCCGTGCCGCGAGGACGACGAGGTGGTGCTCGACGCCACGCTGGCCAGGGGGCTCGGCGTCGGTGTCGGAGACGAGGTGCTGTTCTTCGCCCGACGGCGGATCGCCCGGATGCGGGTCGTGGGGCTCGCCGGAACCGACTCGCTTCGCTGGTTCGCCGAGGGCGCCACGGTGGTGGTCGACATCCAGGTGCTGGAGTCGATGTCGCTCTCCACCGCGGAGGTCGATCGCATCCGGATCGCGGTCGCCCCGGACGCGGATCGCGGCCGGGTGCTGGCGGCGGTGCCCGCCGACTGCCGGAGCGCCTGGTGGCCGACGTGCCCGCCGGGCGGGCGAGCATGGCCGACGACGTGCTGCACTCCGCCAACCTCGGCCTCGACTTCGTCACCTCGCTGACGCTCGCCATGGCCTGGTTCATCGTGGGCAATGCGATGCTGATGAGCGTCGCCGAGCGGCGCAGGGGGCTGACGCTGCTCCGGGTGCTCGGCGGCACGGGCAGCCAGGTGCGACGACTGGTGGCCGTCGAGGGCGCGATCCTCGGCGCCATCGGCGCGGTGGTCGGTGCGGCCGTGGGTCTGGCTGCCGCGGGGCCGATCGCCGGCGGCATCTCCCGGGCCCTCAATGCGCCGTCGACCGCGTTCGCCGTGCATCCGCTGGTCGTGCCGGTGTCGGTGGCGATGGGCATCGTCGTGGCCGTGGCGGCGGCGTGGTGGCCGGCTCGCCAGGCCACTTCGATCGACCTGCTCGAGGGGCTCGCGTCGGCCTCCGCGGGACCGCGGCCGGAGCCGCTGCGGGCATTGCTCCTCGCGGCCGGCGTGCTGATCGCGATCGCCGCCTGCTGCGAGGGGGCGATGATGGCCGGAGTGCTGCCGCCGCGGGCGTCGGTCGTGTCGGGCGTCGTTCTCCTGCTGGCGTTCGTGGCGGTCACACCGTTTCTGCTCATCCCGCTGGTGCGGCTCTTCGGCCGCTGCATTCCGGCGCGGTGGCGGATCGAGGGCGGGCTGGCGGTTGAGCAGATCGTCCGCCAGCCGATCCGCACCGCCCTCACTGCCGGTGTGCTGGTGGCGGCGGTGAGCAATGGAGTGGGCCTGGGGCATGCGATCCGCGACAGCGTGGACGACGTGCTCGGCTGGTACGGACGCATGCTCAGGGCCGACTGGGTGCTGACCGAGGCGGGCGCCCTGTCGGCGGTGCGGGCGGATCGCGCCGCCGCGTCGCAGGTGCTCGAAGAGAAGGTCCGCGGCCTGCCGGGCGTCGCGACCGTCGAGGGGATCGGCGTGGCGACGGGACGCGCGGCGGGCGCGTCATGCGTCGTCATCGCCCGCGACCTGCCGGCCTCCGGCCCCCTGCCGCTGCAGCCGGTCGGAGCAGGCGAGGCCGAGGTGCGGACCGCGCTTGACCGCGGTGAGGCGGTGGCCGGCACGGTGCTCGCGCAGCGCACCGGCCTGAAGCCCGGCGACGACCTGCTGGTGGAGGTGTTCGGCCGCCGCACGCCGGTGCGAATCGCGGCGCTGGTTGTCGACTATTCCTCGGGCGGCGCCTCGGTGATGCTGCGGCGCGACGCGGCCCGGCGGTTGTTCGGCATCGAGTCGGCCGACGTGCTCCTCGTGACCGCCCGGCCCGGCGCGGCGGCGGGCCTCGGCGATCCGCTGGCCGCCCTCGCCGCCGAGCACTCGATGCTGCTGCGTTCATTCGGCGATCTCCGCAGCCATCTCGACCGCATCGTCTCCGGGGTGGTGGGCTCGCTGTGGTCGATTCTCGGGCTCGGCTTCGTGGTGGGCAGTCTCGGCGTGGCCAACACCGTGACGATGAGCGTGCTGGAGAAGCGCCGCTCGCTCGGCCTGCTCCGGGCCGTGGGGATGCGCCGCGGGCAGGTCGTCGCGATGGTGCTGCTCGAGAGCCTGCTGCTCGGGGCAGCCGCCGGGGTGGTGGGCCTCGCCGCCGGCCTGCTCACGGCGGTGTTCATCCAGGCGGCGAGCCAGCCGCTGCTCGGGCACCCGCTGGCGGTGCACATCCGGCCGGGCGTGGTGGCGGTCAACCTGCTTGCGGCACTCGCGGTCACGGTGGCGGCCGCCTGGCTGCCGGCTCGTCGTGCCGTGCGGCTCGACCTGCTCGAGGCCCTGTCCAGCGACTAGGTCGACCCCGGCGCGCACACGGCGGCGGGGGGCCGAGGCCGGCGTCACACCCGGGCCGCCGTCGCTTCCGGGCGGTCGCTGGGGCGGCAAAGTTGGCCTCACGTCGAGCGGGGTCGCCTGCTATATCCCCCACACTGCGGCCCGGCCCGGTCGGCAGCGTCCGATCTGGCACCCGGTGCCACTGGAGTTGTTTGCATGGCCGCGGTCCTGTTGCAGATCGCCGGCATCGCCGGCTGGTTCGTCGTGATGGTCGTGGTGATGTCGCTCGTGGAGCACCAGGTGCACTGCCGCCTGATGCACAAGAAGCCGCGTCACGCATGGCTGCGCACCCTCCGCGCGCGGCGGCGGATCTTCACGAGCCACGCGGTCGAGCATCATCGCCAGTACCGCAAGACCTTTCACGACTCACCGGTGCCCCCCGGCGAGGATCACGGCATCCGCCTGAACCTTGCGGAAGGGCTCGTCGAGTCGCTGCCGCTGGCCCTGGTGCTCGCCCCCTTCACGATCAC
Organism: Planctomycetaceae bacterium; assembly: GCA_046075685.1. Taxonomy (GTDB): domain Bacteria; phylum Planctomycetota; class Planctomycetia; order Pirellulales; family UBA1268; genus QWPN01. The sequence continues at coordinate 10,468 of JBJTQP010000227.1, forward strand.
CGGGGCGGTGATGTTTCCGCTGGTCGTGTGCCTCCATCACGCGATCTGGAACCAGATCCACATGGAGATGCACAAGCCGGAGGGACGATTCTTCGCGAGCTGGGCCGCCTACAAGTGCGTGGCCCGGCACCACTACCTGCACCACCGCTACCCCGACAAGAACTTCAACGTGGCCTTTCCGATCGGCGATTTCCTGTGCGGGACGATCGCCCGGCCCACCGCCGCCGACTGGGAGGCGATGCGGGCCGAGGGCATCGCCTGACCCGCGGCGTCAGCCGATGTCGAGCCAGCGCGGCAGCGGGGCGTCGGCGTCGAGGCCGAGGATCGTGCGGAGTTCGGCCCGCTCTTCGTCCGTCAGCGGCACGAACACCACCGGGTCCTGCACGAGCGTGGGATCGACGAGATTCCAGCCGGTGATCGTCGTGCCCTGCATGATCGGCACCCGGCCGTAGCCATACATCATGGAGTCGACGTTCTCGAAGAAGTTGCGGAGCACCACCGCCTTCGGCCGCGGGCGGCGGACGTAATACAGCTCGACCACGTCCTTCCAGAAGTGAGGCACGAACTGGGCGCCGAAATCGGCCAGGCCGTAACGGTCGCGGTTGGTGCCCGCGATGCACACCGGCAGCGAGGCGAGGGACAGCCCGCGGTCCGTGCACCGGGTCGTGACGCAGTCGAGCAGATTGATCGAGAAGTCGGCGCTGAAGCAGTCGTCGCAGACGAGCACGAGGCTCCCGAGATCGACGGCTGTGCCTCCGCTGCGGCGGGCCGCGCCGTCGATCAGCGCGTCGGCCACCCTTTCGAAGCGGATGTGGTAGCTCTGAATCTCCGTCGGCAGGCCGTGACCGAGCACGACCACCGTCACGGGCGTGGTGCCGGCTACGGCATCCCGAACCGCGGCGAGGAAGGCGTCGGCCACGCTGACGAGCGTCTCGCCGGCTTCGTCCTTTTTGAAGACCGCGGTGCTGCCGCCGTAGGCCTCGGCGATCGTGGTCACCTCCTTCGGCCCGAGCCCCGTGTCGGGATCGAGCAGGCCGATCACGTGGCGGCCGGAGGCCAGCACGGGCCGATCGCGGGCCGCGCTCCGCACGCGGTCGATGAAGTCGGCCAGTTTCCCGAGCGTGGCGATGCGGGCCGTGTCGTCGAGGGCGGCGAGTTGGTCGGCATGCTGAAGCGCCAGATGCTGCACCGCCGGCTCGATCTGCCGCCAGTGCTTCGCGTCGCAGGGCCGGGCGGCGAGGATCGCCGGCGACACGTCGCGCTGAAATGACGGCAGGTCGGGCGGGATCGCCGCCGTGCCCGCCAGCAGGAGCATGCAGGCGACTGCGTTCACTTCGCGACTCCGGGGCGCTCGGCCCGGTAGACGGAGTTCCCTTCCTTGATCGTCTCGACCACCGCGATGTCCTTGATCGTGAGCGGATCGACCTCGAGGGGGTTCTTGTCCAGGATCACGAGGTCGGCGAGCTTGCCCGCTTCGAGCGTGCCCTTCGTGGTCTCTTCCTTGAGCTGGTAGGCCGCCATCGCCGTCACCGCCCGGAGGCCGTCGTAGGGCGTGATCCGCTCGTCGGGCCCGATCACCTGCCCGGAGCCGCTGCGGCGATTGGTGCCGGCGTCGACGAGCGCGAGGATCCATGGCTGCGGCGACACCGGCGCGTCGTGCGAGAACGTAAACGGCAGCCCGGCCCGCAGGAACGTCCGTGCCGCCATCGCCCCGGCCGCCCGCTCCGGTCCCCAGAGCTTCACCACGCTGTCGCCCCCCGGCACGATCCCCGACGGCAGGAAGCTCGGGATCGCCCCGACCTTTTTCATCTTCTCGATCTGGTCGGGCCGGAGCCACGAGCCATGCACGAACACGTGCCGCGCATCCCGCATGCCGTGCTTCGTCACCGCCTTGTCGATCGCGGCCAGCGCCTGGTCGGCCGCGGCGTCGCCGTTCATGTGGAGGTGGATCTGCATCTCGGTGGGCCAGAAGCGATCGAAGGCGGCGTCGACGACCTCGTCCGGAATCTGCCGGAAGCCCGCGTAGGAGCCCGTCTTGCCGGGCGGATTCGTCGCATAGGGCGTCGTGAACCACGCCGTGTCGAGGCTGCCGTCGAGCCAGAACTTGATCCCGCCGAGCCGC
>JBJTQP010000228.1:0-6101 GCA_046075685.1 Planctomycetaceae bacterium
TCCATGGTGGTCACCTCGAAGCCCTCCATCACCGCCTGCAGGGCGTTGATGGGGTCGATCTCGGTGACGATCACCCGGGCACCGAGCGACTTCATGGCGTGGGCCGAGCCCTTGCCCACGTCGCCGTAGCCCGCCACCACCACCACCTTGCCGGCCACCATCACGTCGGTGGCCCGCTTGATGCCGTCGGCCAGGCTCTCCCGACAGCCGTAGAGGTTGTCGAACTTGCTCTTGGTGCAGGAGTCGTTGACGTTGATCGCCGGGAGCTTGAGTTCGCCGTTCTCGTGCATCTGGTAGAGCCGGTGCACGCCCGTGGTGGTCTCCTCGGAGAGGCCACGGATGCCGCCGATCAGTTCCGGGTACTTCTGGTGAACCATGGCGGTGAGGTCGCCGCCGTCGTCGAGGATCATGTTGAGCGGCTCGCCGTCCGGGAAGAACAGCGTCTGCTCGATGCACCAGTCGAACTCCTCGTTGGTCATCCCCTTCCAGGCGTAGACCGGGATGCCGGCCTTGGCGATGGCGGCGGCGGCGTGATCTTGGGTGGAGAAGATGTTGCAGCTGCTCCAGGTGACCTCCGCCCCGAGTTCCTTGAGGGTCTCGATCAGCACGGCGGTCTGGATGGTCATGTGGAGACAGCCCGCGATCCGGGCGCCGGTGAGCGGCTTCGAGCGGCCATACTTCTCACGCAGCGCCATCAGGCCGGGCATCTCGTTCTCGGCGAGCATGATCTCCTTGCGGCCCCAATCAGCGAGGGCGAGATCGGCAACCTTGTATGGCAGGCGGGTTTCGACGTGGGCCACGGGGTCCTCCTGGCTGGCAAACTGGCGGGATGAAAGCGGGCCGGGAATCCGGCCTCCGACATTCGGATCATAGCCGTCCGGTCGGCCCCGCAAAGGGTTCAGGGGCGATTTGCGGCCAAGGCTGCCCGGGCCGCCCGGCAGAATGCCTTGACCTTGTCGGGATCCTTGCGGCCCGGAGCCGACTCGACACCGCTGGCGGTATCCACGGCCCCGGCACCGCTGGTGGCCACCGCCTCGGCGACGTTGGCGGGCGTCAGCCCTCCGGCCACCGCGATCGGCATGCCCAAGCCCCCGGCTCCCGCCAGCAGCCGCCAGTCGATGGTCGCCCCAGTGCCCCCGAGTTGGCCGGCCGCAGTCGTTGCTGTCACCGCGGCATCGACCACCGCCATCGCGGGTCCATGGCCGAGCGACCGGGCCGCCGCGATCCACGCGCGGGCGGCGGTGAACCCGTCTGGGCCGAGACGAATCGCCCGGATCACCGGCCACGGGGCGAGATCCGCACACCGCTGCGGCGGATCGCCGGCCGTCTCCCCATCGAGATGACCGTGCAACTGCACCGCGTGGAGGCCCGCGGCGGCGGCGATCCGCCGCACGTCGGCGGCGGGCATGCCGGCGAACACGCCCACCATCAGCACGCCGCCGGGAACCGCGGCCGTGATCGCGCGGGCCGCCCCCGGGTCGAGACACCGCGGCGACCCCGGCACGAAGTTGAGGCCGATCGCATCGGCGCCGGCGGCGGCCACCATGCCGGCGTCGGCGACCGACGTGACGCCACAGATCTTCACGTGAAACAGCGGCGCAGCAGCGGGCATCTCGCGTCGTCCCTTCCCGGCACATTCGTCGCCACCGACAGCCGGCGTGCCGATTTCCCGACCGGAAAAGTCTACGAGGGTCTCGGGCGGTGGAGGAAGTCACGTCCGCTGGACGAAACCAAGTGGGTGCGGGCGGCCGCTCGCCCGACCTCCTCCTGCGGAACCACCCGCGCGATGCACATCCCCAGCCGGCATCCGTCGAGCCGACCCTTCATGGCCGCTCCGCGGACGCAGTTCTACCATCCGGCCACGCAGATCGACGCGGCGCTGAAATCGGTCGAGCGGTGCATCCGGCGGGGCGAGGGGATGGCGCTGGTCGTCGGACCGCCGGGCACCGGCAAGTCGCTGTTGCTCGCGATGGTGGCCGAGCACATCCGCGACGATTTCGACGTGGCCCTGCTCTCGGGGGCCAGCATCTGCACGCGGCGGGCGCTCTGGCAGTCGATCATGGAAGCGATCGGCGAGCCGTTCCGCGGCATCGACGAGTCAGACCTGCGCATGGCGATCGTGGAGCGGATCCGGGCGCTGGCGGCGGCCGGTTCGGGACTCGTGATCCTCGTTGACGAGGCGGCTACGCTGCCCACCCGGCTGATCGAGGAACTGAGGCTGCTCACCAACGTGCCCACGCCGCTGCCGGCGGTGCACATCGTGCTCGCCGGCGGGCTGCGGCTCGAGGAACTCCTGGCCGCCCCCCGCATGGAATGCCTCGCCCAGCGGGTCGCCGTCCGCGGCTACCTCGAGCCACTCGACCACGCCGAGACCACGGCCTACCTGCGGTCGCAGACCCGGTCCGCCGGCCTAGAGTGGGAGCGGCTCTTCGCCCCCGGCAGCGACGACGCCGTCTTCCGGGCGACCGACGGCGTGCCGCGACTGATCAATCAGCTTTGTGATCACGCGCTCGTGCTGGTGGCCGAATGCAATCGCCAGGTGACGGCCGCCGACATCGCCGCCGCGTGGCGGGAGATTCAGCGGCTGCCGCCGCCTTCCGGCGTGGAGCCGATGGCGGCCCGCGCCTCCGGCGACGGGCCTGCCGCGCTGCAGGCACCGCTGCCACCGATCGACTTCGGCGACGAGCGGCTGGAGATGATCGAGTTTGGCGCAGGCGACGAGCCCCCTGTGGCGGCGGCGAGCCATGCGGGTGCGCACGATCCATGGTCGGGCCCCGACATCGAGGTGGTGGCGGGCCACGGCGAGGATCCGTTTGCCGCCCTCTTTCGCGAGGATGCGGCAAGCGACCCTGCCGCGGCAACCGCCCAATCCTGGAACGACGGCGGGCCGGACGACTTCCGGGGGCGACCGCACGTACGGAGCCGCGAGGGCCAGGCGATCGGCCGGCTGCTGGCCAGCCTCGCCGGCAGTGGCGTCGAACAGCCGCCACCGCCCCAGCCGGAAGCCGCACCGGCGCGGCACACATCCGGTGTCGGCCGCGACGATGCGGGGCCGGTCGACGACGATGCCGACATGGTGGTCGTCGTGGACGACGCCGATGACGCCGACGTGCTCGCCCGGGGCGTGGCGGCGGTGCGCCCTGATGACTACCGCAGCCTTTTCACCCGGCTGCGATACGGCAGCCGCCGCTCCTCGTGAGGTTTGCATAAACGAGTCATGGTCTGCCGTCGCATCGCGACGGGGATTTCGCGCTGCCGCTCGTGAGTTTTCTTTTCATCGGTCACGAGTTCCTCGCGCGCGGCCCGAGCGAAAACGAAGAGCCCCGGCCTGGATTGCTCCGGGCCGGGGCTTCGCATGAACACTTCGTACGGCGTGACGACGATCGCACCCACCGCCGCCCGGACGGCGGCCGCTGCCCGTCCAGGGCACCCTTGGCGTGCCCCGCGACGGGCTCGAGGCCGCGGGGGCCATGGATGGCCCCGGGCCTGTATGGTCAGAATCCCTCGTAGATCACGAGGATGTCGCCGCACTTCTGGAACCGGACGACGACCGAGCAGCCGCAGCAGTAGTCATATCGCACCTGGCCGCAGCCCAGGAGCGTGCACCGCGAGCTCTGGCAGGGGCAGCCCTGGCAGCAGGCCGGCAGACAGACCGGCACCGCCACGGTCTGGCAGGTCTCGGGGCTCGTCGGCGTCAGCACGGTCTGGTACGTCGGCTCGCCGCAGCAGCCCTGGTTGCAGTGGTGATGCTTGCAGGCGTGCTTGTGGCGGTACTTGATGCAGGGATTGGTGGGGCACACGGTCTCAGCGCCGCAGCCAGGCTCGCATCCGCACGACGGCTCCATGCCGCAGGCGGGGGCGAAGGCCGAGCAGCCGGGCTCCGCGGCACAGCAGCCGGGGTCCACGGCGGCACAGCCGGGCTCGAGGTGATGACGATGACGCAGGCCGGCCTCGGCGAACGTCGCGGCGACGAGCACCGCGGCCGTGGCGAGCAGGGAACACAGCAGAATGGGCTTCAAACGAATCATGGGAGAGAACCTCCTTGGCAGAGACTGGGGACCGCCGGATCCTTTGGACGGCGGTGGAGCCGGGATGCAGCCCGACTCCACTCAACTCTGGCACGCCGTTCGCAGCAGTCAAACCTGTGCGGTGCCGATTATTCCGGTCGTAGCGGTGCGACCTCACGCCATCATCTGGCGAAACCGCGTGAAGAGATACGCCGAGTCGTGAGGGCCGGCGGCGGCCTCGGGGTGATACTGCACGCTCGCGGCGCTCGCGGTCGTGTGCCGCAGGCCCTCGATCGTGCCGTCGTTCAGGTTACGGTGCGTCACCTCGAGCTCGGGCGGGAGGGAGGCCTCGTCGACCGCAAAGCCATGGTTCTGCGACGTGATCTCCACCTTACCCGTGGTGAGATCCATCACCGGCTGGTTGGCGCCGCGATGGCCGAACTTGAGCTTGAAGGTCTTCGCGCCGCAGGCGAGGGCGAGCAACTGGTGGCCCAGGCAGATGCCGAACATCGGCACCTTGCCGACGAGGCCCTTCACCGTCTCCACGCAGTAGCCGAGCACCTCCGGATCGCCGGGGCCGTTGGAGAGAAACACGCCGTCGGGCTTGTGGGCGAGAACCTCGGCGATGGTCGCGCGGCCGGGGAGCACCGTCACGTCGCAGCCCACGCTCGCGAGATGCCGCGCGATATTCCACTTCATCCCGTAGTCGAGCGCCACCACCTTCTTTGTGCCGCTGAAGCGTTGCACGGGCGCGGGCTCGCCCCCTTCGCGAGGCTGAGGCACGGGGCGGGCCCAGTCGTCGAGCTGCTCATGCCAGGCGGTCGGCCGCTCGGGCATCACCTCACGGACGAGATCCCGGCCCACGAGCGCGGGGGCCGCCTTGGCCTTCGCCACGAGCGCCGCCGGGTCGAGGATCTCGCTCGAAAGCACTCCCGTCATCGCGCCGCGAATCCGCAGCCGGCGAACGAGCGCCCGGGTGTCGATGCCGGCGAGGCCCACGACGCCGGCCTTGGCGAGGTAGCCACCGAGCGTGCCCTCGGCCGTGAAGTTGCTCGCGATCCGGCTCACCTCGCGAACCACGAAGCCGCTCATCTGGAGCGCGCCGCTCTCGACGTCGGCGTGGTTCACGCCGTAGTTGCCGATCTGGGGCGCAGTCATGCAGAGGATCTGGCCGCGGTAGGAGGGATCGGTGAGGATCTCCTGGTAGCCGGTCATCGAGGTGTTGAAGCACACCTCGCCCGACACGGTGCCCGTGGCACCGAACGACTCACCGAGATAGACCGTGCCGTCTTCGAGTGCGAGTGCCGCGCGTGGCATGATCGCTCGTGCTCCTGGTTGCCGATGCCCGCAATTCCGCCGCGGACCGCCGCATAATACCCGCCACTGCCGCCGCCGCCGCGGGCGCCGCGTCAGCCCCGGCGATTGCAGGGGATCAGCGGCCGCTGCGAGTCAAAATGGCCTGCACGAGCCAGAGGATGCCGCTGACCACCAGGCAGGAGGTGATCGGCATGAGGAAGGAGAAGCCGTCGCGCTGGATGCGGATGTCGCCTGGCAGGTTGCCGAGCGGAAACCGGGGCCAGCCCTGCGGCGCGAGATTCCACCACAGGCCGAGGGCGACGGCGATCGCACCGGCGGCGATCAGCAAGCTTCCGGGATTGAAGTCGAGTGGCATCGTGAAAGGCCCCGTGCATGAGCCTTCTATGCTAGATCCAGGGCCGTTTTTCGCTAGGATTTTCATGTCCGCCCCCGTAGCTCAGTGGATAGAGCGACGGTTTCCTAAACCGTAGGTCGGCAGTTCGATCCTGCCCGGGGGTACTTGTTTCATTGGGAGCGGAAGGCGGTCGTGTGTGTCACCGGCGTTCCCGGAGCAGGCAAGACGCTCGTGGGCTTGAACGTGGCCACCGGTGCCTTTGCTCGGCTCACGGAATCGCGGGAGGTGAAAACGGGGTCTGACGCCATGTGCTGGTCGGCGCAGTCCGACCAGCCCCGGCCGCAGGCCGGGGTCTCCAGGCACATGGGGCCTGGCGCCGTTTTCTTGGTGCTAGACCCGGCCTTGCACCTGGCCACCTCGATGCGTTCCTTCCGGGTCCTGGC
>JBJTQP010000229.1:0-7996 GCA_046075685.1 Planctomycetaceae bacterium
ATCTGACGGGCCGATAGGTCGAACGGAGATCTGTTGCCCGACATCGGCCAGTGAACTCCGCCCGGGGGGAAACCCCCGGGCGGAGTCTTTTTTTAATAGACGACTGCCACGGCCCGCATCCCGCAGGCTGCAAGCCTGCGGCTACGACAAACCCTCCGCGAGGGGTTGCCCGTGCCCCGAGAGCCGGCGTCGCCGCCTCAGCGCAGCCAGGATGGCGAAGCGCAGGGCAGCGTCGAGTGAGCGGATGCCACGAGGGCATCCGCGAACGTCCGGCGCCGGGGCACGGGCAACCCCGAGCCCCCTACAGCATCGCATCCACCGTGCCCGCGCGGACGATCCTGCCGGCCGCCAACTCCACCACCCACGTGGCCGCCCGCCTCGCGAACGACAGGTCGTGCGTCACCACCACCATCGTCTGCCCGGACCGCGCGAGATCGACGATCACGTCGAGCACCTCGGCCGTCATCGAGGGGTCGAGCGCGCTGGTCGGCTCGTCAAACAGCATCACCCGCGGCCGCATCGCCAGAGCCCGCGCGATGGCCACCCGCTGCTGCTGACCGCCCGAGAGCGTTCCCGGCCGGACCGCGGCGAACGAGCCGAGGCCCACGCGGTCGAGCAGTTTTTGGGCCCGCGACCGGGCCTCCTCGGCCGTCAGGTTCAGCACCGCGCGGGGCGCGAGCGTGACGTTGTCGAGCACGGAGAGGTGCGGGAAGAGGTTGAACTGCTGAAACACCATGCCCACATCGCGGCGGAGCGCCTCGAGGCCCACCGCGGCATGCGGGCCGGCCCCAAGGCGATGGCCGGCGATCTCCACTGATCCGGCCTCGAAGGTCTCCAGCCCGTTGAGGCAGCGCAGCAGCGTGCTCTTGCCGCCGCCCGACGGACCGATGAGCACCGTCACGCCCCCCTCGGCACCCCGCAGGGCGACGCCGTCGAGCACGGCGCGGGATCCACGGCGCTTCGTCAACGACTGGACGACGATCATGCGGCGGGCCTCACTGTATCGCACCGTGCGACTGCTCGAGCCGGGCCTCGAACCAGCGCGAGAGCACCGCCAGGGGCCAACTCATGCAGAGGTACAGGAGCGCCGTCACCACGGCCAGTTCCACGATCCGGCCCGTGGTCAGCGCGAGCACGCTGTACCGCTTGGTGAGCTCGATCACGGTGATCGCCGAGCAGACGCTCGTATCCTTGAAGAGCGCGATGAAGTCGCTCGTCACGGGCGGCATCACGATCCGCACCGCCTGCGGCACGAGCACGTGCCACAGGGCCTGCCACCGCGAGAGCCCCAGGGAGAGCGCAGCCTCGAACTGCCCGATCGGCACCGCCTTCAGGCCCGCGCGATAGATTTCCGATTCGTATGCGGAGTAGTTGAGAGCCAGGCCGATGATCGCCGCCGCCAGCGCCGGCAGCGCGAGGCCGACCTTGGGAAGCAGGAAGAAGATCGCGTACAGCTGGAGCATCAGGGGAGTGCCCCGGAGCAGCTCCACGTAGCCCGTGAGCAAAGGCCTGATCCAGGTGGGGCCGTGCGTGCGGCCGACGGCGACGGCCAGGCCGATCGCAACCGCCAACGGAAAGGATGCGCAGGAGAGCAGGAGCGTCATCCCGGCCGACGAGGCGAGCAGCGGCAGCGTCTGCCGGACGAGTTCGCCGAACGTGCGGTGACCGGCCGCCGGAATCTCTGCCGCGTCGCGGATCATGAGCATCTGCTGACGACCGGCGAGATCCCAGCGGTCGTACAGCGATTTCAGCCGGCCGTCGGCGAGCAGCCGGCCGATGGCCGCGTCGATCGCGGCGGTCAGCCCAGGCGTGCGGCGGGAGGTGAGCACGGTGTACGTCCCGCCGGCGAACGGTCGGTCGACCATCTTCAGCTCGGGAAAGCGGTCGGCCGAGAAGGCCACGATGCAGTCGTCGAGCACGGCCGCGTCGAGCACCCCCGCTCGCACCTGCTCCAGCGAGTCGAGCGTGCCGTCATAGCCGATCACCTCGATCGCCGCCCGGCCGGCGGCGGCCCGCGATCGCATCTCGAGATCGGCCGCCGATCCGGTCAGCACGCCCACCCGCCACGCGCCGTTCGGGCCCGGTTCGCCGAGGTCGACGAGGGCCGCCGGAGGCCTTCCCCGCCGGCCCACCATCTGCAGGGCGTAGCCGAAGTAGGGACGCGAGCAGGCGTAGTCGCGCCGCCGCTCGGGCGTGAGTTCGATGCCGTTGATGACGCAGTCGGCCGTCTGATCGAGCAGGAGCGGCAGCCGATCCCACTGGCCCTGCTGGAAGCGGGCCTTGACGCCGAGTTCGCCCGCGATCAGCTCCGCGAACTCGACCTCGAAGCCCGTGAGCCGGCGCGGGTCGGCGGGGTCGGGAAACACGTGGGGCCCGCCCCCTTCCTGGTCGGCCGCCCAGACCAGCTCGCCCCGCCTGCGAACCTCCTCGAGCTCGGCGGCGACCACGATGCCGATGCCGCTCGCGACGGCGAGAACGAGCGTCGTGGCGGTCACGGCACGGCCGGCGGTCACGGCCCCGGCCTCCGGAGCCGGCCCAGGCCCGGCGTCTCACCGCAGGATGCGGCCAGCCGTTCGGCCTCGGCACCGAGCCGGCCGGACTCGTCGAGCCACGTCGACGTGACCTCCGCCGCCGCTGCGAAGTCGGCAAGCAGCGGATCGACGAGCCGGCACACGGCCACCGACTGGACCAGCGACTGGATGTCGCGGTCGAGGCCGAGCCGCACGATCGTGAACACCAGCCAGCGAAGCAGCAGGCCCCAGAGAATGAGCCACACGATGGCCTCCTGCAGGAAGCCGACGCCCGACACCGGCCTGCCTTCCCAGAGATTGCCGTGAAAGAAGTTCCACCCGGCCCGCACGAGCACCGTCACCAGGAGCGCTCCGAAGAGCGCCTCGAAGAGCCAGTGAATCGCCCCCCGGCCGACGCGGCTCCGCCGCTCCGCCACGAGCGTCTCGATGCCCGCCTCGAGCCACGCGCCGGCCCGCTCGACGACGGCCGTGGTCGCCGCGGTCGCAGCCGCATCGTCGAGCCGGGCGCGGCCGACGAGCGGCTCCCTGATCCCGGCGCGGGCGGCCAGGCCTGCGAGCACGCTTCGTGACTGCTCGACCTCGCCCGCCGCGAGGCCAAGTTCTTCAACGGCCCGCCAGCCGCCTTCCCGGCCCGCAGCCGCAGCCGGCTGACCGGCGAGCAGCCTGCCCACCACGCCGCCGCCGGGCCGCAGCCGGCTCCAGAACGAGCCCGCCGCCGCGATCACGTGCAGGAAACTGGCGAACGGCCCGCCGTGCCACCGCGACACCACGTCGTCGCCGATCAAGCGCTGCCACGCGGCGCGATGGCCGCGGAGCGACTCACCGATCGACGCGGCGAGGATCGTTTCGAGCCGCCGCGTCTCCGCCTTCACGCCGGCGGCCAGCGCCGCCACGGGCTCCGCGGTCGCGGCCAGATCGGAACGCGCCTGCCGCGTGAACCAGGCCGCCAGATCGAGAGCCCCGGTCCGCCGGACGCGGCGGGCCGCACGCCCCGCAAGCTCGCCATCGATCGCCGCCACGAGGTCGCGAAAGCCCGGCTCAGGCTCCAGCCCGGAGGCCGCACGACGGGCGGCCTCGACCCCGTCGACACGGAAGATTCGCGGCACCTGGAAGCCCTGCGACTCGAGTTCCCGCCGCCAGTCAGCGCGGATGTCGGGATCGCGGGAGGCGTGCGTCTGCACGAAGAACAGCGGCCGCCCGGGCGCAAAGGCGGCCACCTCGCGGGCCACGATCCACGAGCGGTATTTCTGCGCGGTGGCGACGAGCAGGAGCACGTCGCAGGCCGGCAGCACGGCCTCCAAGAGGTCGCGATTGTGGTTGGCGGCGCTGGGCCGCGACGGGGCGGCCGTCGTGTCGGGAGACGCCTGCGTGTCCGGATCGGGGCAGTCTACGAGCACCACGTTCGCCACGGCGGCCGCATCGGTCCGCACCAGCCGGGCGTGCATCGATTCAAGCGGCAGCCAGGAGACGTCGACGTCACTGGCCGCCACCACGACCGGCGTCACCGTGGTCGGCCGGGCGACGTCGCCCGCCGTCGTCACCTCTGCGCCGGCCAGCGCGTTGACCAGCGTGCTCTTGCCGGTGCCGGTGCCGCCGATCACGCCCACGACGAGCACGCGGGAGACCTCGCGCCGGGCCTTGTCGAGCCGCGGCGCCACCGCCTCCCATTCCGAACGTGCGCGGCGCGCGGGCGGCCACGCGGGCGACGCCTCGGCCCAGCGGCCCAGCGAATCGACCAGCAGGTCGAAGGCGGCGAAGTCTGGCTCCACGGCTGGTGGCGGCGTGGTGGTCGACGGCGTTTCCATGTCAGGCGGTCTCCCTCGAGCAGGCGTCGAGCAGCTGCCGGGCGCGCGTCAACTCGGGCCGCGAGCCCGCCGCCGCCAGGGACGCGATCTCCTCGACGCCCGTGCCGAGCACGACGTCGTGGAGCGTCTCGGCGAGGATCCGGCCCCGCTCGGCCGACCAGCCGGCGAACAGCCGGCCGATCAGCGGGCGGATGCCCTGTGCGGCCGCGGCCACCGCCCCCTCGCCGGCGAGCGGCGCCGCGACGGTGATGCCGACGTCGAGCACGTGGTGAAGCACGCCCGCCGCCGCCGGCACGGCCGCCGCGCCGGCGGAGAAGAGCGCCACGGTCATCACGGGCCGCACGACCGAGCCCACGGTCAGCCCGGTGAGCACCGCCTTCACCATGCCGGGGTTCTCCGCGGCAAACCGGTCGAGTTCGGTGCGCACGAAGGCCCGGTAGTCGTCGGACACCAGCGGCAGCGCGTCGTGCCGCCGCTCGAGGTCGGCATACCAGGCCGGGCGGTCGGCAGCCGCGAGCCGCGGGCCGAGTCGCGTCGCGAGCCGGGAGTCGCGGCGGCAGGCGTCGTCGAGCCGGTCGATGAAGTCGGCCAACGCCCGCTTCAATGCCTCCAGTTCCGTGGCCGCGAAGTCGTCCTTGCGTTCCGCGGCCGTCCGGCCGATGCCGAGGCGGCGGGCCGCCCACGAGACCCCCTGCCCCACCGTGCGATAGCCTCCGCTGACGATGAGGTCGACCGCCGAGCGGCGCGGCTCGAGCCACTTCCAGACCTCGTCCCAGACGATCTCGCGGGGCGGCGCCGGCAACTCGACCTCCACGCGGCCCTCCCGCTCGAGGAGCCGCTGCGCGTCGCGCCATCCGGATGCCGCCCGGTCGATGCCGTCGAGCCACGCGGCGAGGCCCCGATCGGGATCGGCCACGACCCGCATCGCCCCCGCCATGGCCTGCCGCTTGATGCGGTCGAAGTCGCCGCGTGCCAGCCGCTCCGCGAGCGGCTGTGACGTGCCGTCGGGGGTGAGTTCCGGCAGCGGGTGCAGTTCGATCCGCCCCGCCTCGGCGGCGGCGAAGTCGTGCGGGGTGGCATACACGGCCACGGGAGCGGCGGCGGTTTCCGCGCTGAAGGTGGCGAGCCAGCCCGCGATCCGCTCCCGCTGCCGCGGCCAGTCGACCATGTTGACGACCACGATCATCGTCTTGCCGGCGGCGGCCGCCGCCGCGAAGAAGTCGCGCACTGCGGCGTCGTTGTACTTCTGCTGGGTGAGCACGGCCACGATCACGTCGGCGGCATTGCGGACGAGTTCCGCGCGATGCCAGTTCTCGCGGAGCGTGCCGTCGATGTCGGGCGTGTCGAGCACCACGAGCCGCTCGGGCTGGATGCCGCCGGGATCCTCGCGCCACACGAGCACGTCGGCCGCGGCAACATCCACCGCATCGGCCGCGCTCGCCCACGGCACGGGCGTGAAGCCGGGAAACAGCGCGGCCAGGTCGGTCCGCGCCGGCACACCGCGGGCCAGGCTGGCCACGGGATGCAGCGTGCGGGCCGCCTCCGGCGTCGAACTGCTGATCGCCGCCCCCACGAGCGTGTTGGTGATCAGGCTCTTGCCGGTATTGGTGCCGCCGCAGACCGCCGCCACCACCAGTGGCTCCCGCGACACCTGCGGCCGCAGCTTGCCGAACAGCGCGGCATGCCACTCGCTGCCGGCCGGATCGGCGGCGCCAAGCTGCCTCGCGAGGGGCACCAGCGCGTCGACCTGGCCGCACAGTTCGGCGACGGTGCCCGCCCAGGCGGCGAACGACGGTGCCGTGACGGTGTTCTCGGAGGCCATGTTCGTCCTGCGAAAGCGGTGCGCCGCGTCATCCACGCGGCCGCGTGTCCCGGCGGTTCGTTGCCGCCGTTGGCCGACCGACCTAGACTCTGCGTCGCCGTGGCGAACGACCCGGCCAAGTCTGTCTTCCCCGGGATGTCCCCGCAAACCCGCCGGCCGCCCTCGCATCCATGCTCGCACGTCGCCCCGTCTTTCCCGGCGTGATCGAGATGAACTACCAGGCCGGCTGGCGGATCGGTTGCAACGTTTACCTGGTCTACGACGACCGCGACTGGATCCTCGTCGACATCGGCTACGAGGAGAGCGTCGACGAGATCATCGAGTTGATTCGGCAGATGGACTTCCCGCTCTCGCAGTGCCGGGGGCTGGTGGCGACCCACGCCGACGTGGATCACATCCAGGGACTCGCCAAGGCCCGCGCGCTCCTCAAGGCCCCGGTGCTGGCGCACCCGAAGGCGGTGCCGTCGCTCGAGAGCGGCGACCGCATCAAGACCTTCGCGGAGATCGACGCCCAGAACGTGCACCTCGAGATGCCGAAGGTGAAGGTCGACCGGGCGATCGTCGATGGCGACACGATCGACGTCGGCGGCCGCTCGCTGACGGTCTGGCTGACGCCCGGTCACACCGACAGCCAACTCGCCTTCCGACTGGGCGCCCTGCTGCTCTCCGGCGACAACATCTATCGCGACGGCTCCGTGGGGGCGATCGACGCGCATCATGGCAGCGACATCCCCTCCTTCATCCAGTCACTGGAACGGATCGCCGCCAGCGACGTGGAGTGGCTGCTGCCCAGCCACGGACCGATCTTCCGCAAGGACGACCGACTGCTCGCGGCGACGATCGCCCGGCTGCGGAGCTATCTCACGCTCGCCGACTTCGGCACCTGCGCTCCGCACTGGCCGCTGATCGACGAGTGGGATCGCGAACTCGCCGAGGGCCGGTTTCCCGACGCCTGAGCGGGGCGCCGGTCGTTGGCGACCATGCCGTGCGGCACGCCGCCGTGCCGCTGCGACCCTGCCGGATTTTCCGTGAAGGACGGTCGTAGGGGATGCCGATACTCCTCCTGACGCTGGATTCTCAGGGGGACAATCCGATGCTCCGACACCTCGCCGCGGGGGCGGTCTTCGCCTTCGCTGGTCTCGTTCTCGCCGCCACCGACGCGGCCGCCCAGCCGCCCAACGCAGGCACGCAGGCCTACGGGGGCCAGTGGGGCTACTCGTAC
The DNA here is from genome assembly GCA_046075685.1 of Planctomycetaceae bacterium. Taxonomy (GTDB): domain Bacteria; phylum Planctomycetota; class Planctomycetia; order Pirellulales; family UBA1268; genus QWPN01. The sequence continues at coordinate 7,381 of JBJTQP010000229.1, forward strand.
AACACGAGCGACTGGAACCGGCTCTACCACTACCCGTACGTCTGGTATCCGCAGAACTTCTACCAGGACGGCTACTACCAGAGCGCAAACGACCTCTACTACCGCTATCCGCAGGAGATGCGGGTGCCGGTGTACAACCGTGCCTGGCAGAACGACTACCCGAAGTCGCGGCGCTACTATCAGGGCCACCACTTCCACCTCGACGTGTTCTGAATACACGCGAGCCACCGGCATCCTGCCGCCAAGACGGGCGGATGCCCGTCGTCGGTCAGCGCTTGAGCCCGGCGTGGGCGAAGCCAAGGTTCGCCTGGCCGGGAGGGCTCGCCCTCCAGGCTCGCTGCACGCGAACCACCGGCATCCTGCCGATCCGGGCCGAACTCAGCGAGGGGCTGCCCGTGCCCCGAGAGCCGGTGTATGCCGTCAAGCGAAGCCAGGATGGCGAAGCGCAGACGGCGTCGAGTGAGCCGAGGGCAGGATGACCTCGGCGAACGGCCGGCGACGGGGCACGGGAAGCCCCGAGCCAACCCAGGGCACCGCAGGCTACAAGCCCGCGGCTACGGGGTGCATGCGCCGCGGCATCCGTAAGCCGGAGACGACGCCGGGACGGCGGCGACGG
>JBJTQP010000230.1:0-13954 GCA_046075685.1 Planctomycetaceae bacterium
GCACCGCCGAGGAAGATGATGAGCAGCGGCTCCATCAGGCTCGTGAGGCTCTCCGTGAGCACCGCCACCTCCTCGTCGTAGGTGTCGGCCACCTTGTAGAGCATCGTGTCGAGCTCGCCCGACTCCTCGCCCACGTCCACCATGTTCACCACGAGGTCGTCCACCACCGTCTGCTTGTAGCGGGTCATGTAGAGCAGGGCGCCGATGCCCGGGCAGAACACCGTCCAGAAGAGCATGGCCACGAGGTTGAAGGGCGGAATGCCGTAGGTCTTGAGCGGCTTGGCGATCGCCTCACCGTCGCGGATCGACTCCGACACCTTGCCGAAGAGCCGCTCGAACATCATGTTGCCCGAGGTCTCCTTGGTGATGTTGAGCGCCTCGAGGATCGGCACGCCGCTGGCCAGGAGCGTGCCCAGCGTGCGGGCCGAGCGGGAGAGGATGTTTTTCTCCACGAGCTGGCCGAACACCGGCATCTTGAGCGTGAACAGATCCCAACCGAAGCGGCCGTAGGGGATCAGCTTGATCGCCTTGATGATCAGGTTGAAGCCGAAGGGGATCGCGGGGATCAGATACCAGTAGTTCGACACCCAGGTCGAGATGTTGATCAGGATCTGGGTCATGTCGGGGAGCGTGCTGCCGAAGTCGTCGAAGATCTTTTTGAACTGCGGCACGATCTTCAGCATGATGAAGGTGAGGATGCCGACGGCCACGCAGACCACGACGATCGGATAGACCAGCGCCCCCTTCACCTTCCGCTTCAGCGACTCGCTCCGCTCCATGAACTCCGAGAGGCGGCGGAGGATCACCTCCAGCGCGCCACCGGCCTCGCCGGCGCGGATCATGTTGCAGTAGAGGCGGTCGAACGCCTTGGGGCTCTTCGACATCGCCTCGGAGAGCGTCGACCCGCTCTCGATCTCGTCGCAGACGTCGAGCAGCGAGTTGCGCAGCCGGCCCGGCTTCTGCATCTCGGCGAGCACCTTGAGGCTGCGGAGGATCGGCAGGCCGGCGTCCTGGAGGATGGAGAGCTGCCGCGTGAACAGGGTGAGATCCTTGCCCTTCACGCCGCCGATCGCGAAGGTGCGGCCCGGCTTCTTGGCGCTGCCGGCCGACTTGCCGGCCTTCGACTTGCCGGCCTTGAGCTTCGTGACCATGTAGCCCATCGACCGGATCGTGGCCTGGGCTTCGGCCTCGCTGGCGGCGTCGACGGTGTCGCGGATTTCCTTGCCGGTGGACGCGTCGATGGCTTCGAACAGGTAGGTGGGCATGGCTGGTTCCGCAGGCTGCAAGCCCGCGGCTACTGGGGCGGCGGTGGTTTGGTTCCGCAGGCTGCAAGCCCGCGGCTACTGGGGCGGTGGTGGTTTGGTTCCGCAGGCTGCAAGCCCGCGGCTACGGGGCGTCAGGCGTCCAGGATGGTTTCGCGGATCACTTCGTCGGCGGTCGTCAGGCCATTGAAGATGCCCTCCATGCCCGATTCGCGGAGGGACACCATGCCGTTGCGGCGGGCGGCCTCACGGAGCTCCTCGGTGGAGGCGTTGCGGATGATCATGTCGCGCATCTCGTCGTTCATGATCAGGAGCTCGTAGATGCCGAGGCGGCCCTTGTAGCCGGTGCGGTTGCACCTCTCGCAGCCCTTGCCGCGGAAGAACTGCTTGCCGGCGATCTGGTCGCTCGTCACCTCGAGGTCGGCGAGCACGTCGGCGCCGGGCACGATCTCCTCGCGGCAGCCGGTGCAGATGCGGCGGACGAGCCGCTGGGCGAGGATCGCCTCGACCGTGGCCGTGATCAAAAACGGCGGCACGCCCATGTCGCGGAGCCGCGTGACCGTGGAGGGGGCGTCGTTGGTGTGGAGCGTGGAAAACACCATGTGGCCCGTGAGCGAGGCCTGCACGGCGATCTCGGCGGTTTCCACGTCGCGGATCTCGCCCACCAGGATGCGGTCGGGATCCTGGCGGAGGATCGCCCGCAGGCAGGCCGCGAAGGTGTTGCCGATCTCCGAGTCGATCGGCACCTGCACGATGCCGTCGATGTCGTACTCGACCGGATCCTCCGTGGTGATCAGCTTGTCCTCGACGTCGTTGAGCTCCGAGAGCGCCGAGTAGAGGGTGGTGGTCTTGCCGGAGCCCGTGGGGCCGGTGACCAGCACGATGCCGTTGGGCCGCTGCATCACCTCGCGGAACTTCCGCAGCATCGACTCCGGCATCCCGATCTTGTCGAGGTTCAGCGAGACCACGCCGCGGTCGAGCACCCGCATCACCACGCTCTCGCCGAACAGCGTGGGCAGCACGCTGACACGGAGGTCGACGGGGTGGCCGCCCACGGTGAGCTCGATGCGGCCGTCCTGCGGGAGCCGCCGCTCGGCGATGTCGAGGTTGGCCATCACCTTGATGCGGGTGGTGATCGCGAAGGAGAGGTGCTTGGGCGGCGGCACCATCTCCTGGAGCACGCCGTCGGCCTTGAGGCGGATGCGAAACTCCGTCTCGAAGGGCTCGAAGTGGATGTCGCTGGCCCCGTCGCGGATCGCCAGCAGCAGCACCATGTTGAGCAGCTTGCGAACCGGGGCGCTCTCGGCGAGGGCCTCCACGCTCGTCAGGTCGTTCACGCCCTCCTTGCCGGCGGCCGCCGCGGCCGCCGCGAGCTCGTTGTCGGATTCGAGGTCGGAGACCAGCGACTCCACGCTCTCGCCGGCGCCCGCGTAGAGCTTGTCGATCGCCTTGGCGATTTCCGGCTCCGTGGCCACGCAGACGTGGATGTCGTAGCCGAGCAGCGTGCGCAGCTCGTCGGCCACCTGGATCTTCTGGGGATCGGCCGAGGCCACCGTGAGCCGGTTGCCCGCCAGCTCCAGCGGCACCACGCGGTAGAGCTGCGCCATCGGCTGGCTGATCAGTTCGGTGACGGCCGGCGTAATCTGGCGGTCGTAGAGCGTCACGAAGGTCGTGTTCCACTGCTCCGCGAGCGCCTCGCCGAGCTGCTCCTCGGTGTAGAACCCCAGCGCCAGGCCCACCCGGCCCAGCAGTTCGCCGCCGCGGGCAGACTGTTCCTCGAGCATCGTGGCGAGCTGCTGCTCGTCGATGAGCCCGAGGTCGACCAGGATTTGTCCGATGCGCTTGAGTGCCATGTGTGGGGGCGGGGCCGCGGGTGGTGCTAGTGGTCCTTGGGCTTGCGGGCGATCGTCTCCTCGTCGTCGAAGATGCCCTGCTTGGCGTTCATGATCCGCTTCGCGAGTTCGTCCACGTTCTGGGCCTTGGCCAGCACGTCGTCCTCGGTCACCTTCTTCTCTTTCCAGAGGCGGAAGAGGTCGTCGTCGAGCAGCCGCATGCCCTTCTTGGCGCCGGTCTGGATCGAGGAGTTGATGCGGAAGGTCTTGTTCTCGCGGATCAGGTTGCCGATGCCGGCGTCCACCACGAGCACCTCGTAGGCCGCACAGCGGCCGCCGCCGATCTTGGGCAGCAGCGCCTGCGACACCACCCCGATGATCGCGGTGGAGAGCTGCGTGCGCACCTGCTCCTGCTGGTTGGTGGGGAAGGCGTCGATGATGCGGTTGATCGTGCCCTGGGCGCTGGAGGTGTGCAGCGTGCCAAACACCACGTGGCCCGTCTCGGCCGCCGTGATCGCCGCCTCCATGGTCTCGAGGTCGCGGAGCTCGCCCACGAGGATCACGTCGGGATCCTGCCGCAGGGCGCGGCGGAGGGCCTCGGAGAAGCTCGACACGTCGGTGCCGATCTCCCGCTGGTTCACCGTGCTCTTCTGGGAGAAGTGGTAGAACTCGATCGGGTCTTCGATCGTGATGATGTGGTGGTCGTAGTTCTTGTTGATGAAGTCGATCAGCGCGGCCAGCGTGGTGCTCTTGCCCGAGCCCGTGGGGCCGGTCACGAGAAACAGCCCGCGGGGCCGGGTGACGAGCTTCTTGCAGATCTCGGGCACGCCGAGCTGCTCGGGCGTGAGCAGCTTGTTGGGAATCTGGCGGAGCACCATCGCCACGCTGCCCCGCTGCTTGAACACGCTCACGCGGAACCGGGCCAGATCCTTGAAGGCGAAGCCGAAGTCGCAGCCGCCCTTCTCGGCGAGCTCGGCCTGGCACCGCTCCGGCGTGATCGCCTTCATCAGGCCGTTGGTGTCGTCGGCGGTGAGCACCTTCGTGGCCTGGGGCTTCATGTGGCCGTCGTGCCGGAACACGGGCGGCAGGCCCGTGGTGATGTGGATGTCGCTGACGCCGTTCTTGATCGCCGCCGTGAGCAGCTTGTCGATCTGGATCGTGCCGACGGCCGCCTCCGGCATGGCATACACGTCGCCACCGCCCGCCGCCTCGCCGGCCTCTTCCTTCGGGCCCTCGTCCTGCATGTCGAGTTCGAGGGGCGTCTCGGCGGCGGCCGGGGCCGGCTCCGCGCCGGGCTTGAGCACGAGCACCTTCGCGCCCTGCACGTTGTGCAGCGAACCGGAGCAGCCGCCCAGCAGCGTGGTGAAGGTGAACCGGGCCGGGTCGCCGCCCGGCGGCAGCACCGAGGTGGCCAGGGTCTGCACGTCTTCAGGCGACAGGGGCGTCTTGCCGATCGGCCGCAGCTTCCCGTCGATCAGCACCTGGGGAGGCGAACCGCCCACCAGCCGCACCTCGGTGGCGGCGTTGTCGAGGGCGATCTTGAGGATCTTCTCGACCTGCTGCGCATACACGGAAGAACCGGCGGTCGCCGTCATGGCTGCGATCCCTGGCGGACACGGGCTCCGAACGAGAAGCCGCCTCGAGGACACCCTCCAAAGGCAATTCTATTCTGCCTGCAAAACGGCGGCGCGAACAGTTGCCGGGCGGGGCCGCGGCTGCAGCGGTCCGGCATTCGCACCGTGAAATGGGGCCCGATCACGGGAGATGTCGCCTGCCTCCGGTCGGGCGCCCTGACAGCCGCCGGAGAGACTCTTGGCATTATGCGCTGAATCGGCAGGAAAGTCTCACCGAGGACAGAAAAAACCCAGGCTCCGGGGGGCGGTGCGACGATCGAGCCGGATCGATCCGCCCCGGGAGCAGGGCCTTTCGACCCGCGGTTCCACCAGCCGCAGGGTGCACATCCGGGCCGCGGGGAGCCTCCGGGCGGAATCCTGCCGGCCTGCGGGACACCCCGGCGAGCGCCCGCCTGCCCGGCTACTCGACCTTCTTGGCGACGCGGAAGACCTCGTCGAGGGTGGTGATCCCGCGGAGCACTTTCTGGATGCCGTCGTCGAACATGACCTTCATGCCCGACGCCACGGCGGCCCGCCGGACCTCCTGGGTGGCGGCCCCCTGGAAGGCGAGTTCCCGGATCTTGCCGTTCATGACCATCAGTTCGAAGATCCCGAGCCGGCCCTTGTAGCCCTTCTTCTGGCAGTGCGAGCAGCCCCGGCCCTTCATGAAGGTGGCCCCCTTGAGCATCTCGGGGGTGATGCCGGCCTCCTCGATCTCGGTGTCGAGCGGCTGGTGCGGCTGCTTGCACTTCGGGCAGTTCACCCGCACGAGACGCTGGGCGAGCACGGCGATCACGCTGGAGGCCACGAGGTAGGCCGGCACGCCCATGTCGATCATCCGGGTGACGGCGCTGGGGGCGTCGTTGGTGTGCAGCGTGCTGAACACGAGATGGCCCGTGAGCGACGCCTGGATGCCCATCTGGGCCGTCTCGGTGTCGCGCATCTCGCCCACGAGGATCACGTTGGGGGCCTGCCGCAGCATGGCGCGGATCACGCGGGCGAAGTCGAGGCCGATCTGGTGCTTGATCTCCACCTGGTTGATGCCGGCGAGGTAATACTCGACCGGATCCTCGGCGGTGATGATCTTGGTGTCGGGCCGGTTGAGCTCGTTGAGCGAGGCGTAGAGCGTGGTGGTCTTACCGGAACCGGTGGGCCCGGTGACCAGGATGATGCCGTTGGGCCGGCGGATCAGGTTCTTGAACTGCCGGAAGTCGTTTTCCGAGAGGCCGAGCTGCCGGATGCCGACGCGGATGTTGTCCTTGTCGAGGATCCGCATCACCACCGACTGGCCGTGGTTCGTGGGCAGCACCGACACGCGGAGGTCGTAGTCCTTGCCGTCGGCCGAGAGCTTGATGCGGCCGTCCTGCGGCCGCCGCCGCTCCGCGATGTCGAGCTTGGAGAGGATCTTGATGCGGGAGAGGATCGCGCCCAGGAGGCGGCGGGGCGGGTTGTCGCGCTCCACGAGCCGGCCGTCGATGCGGTAGCGGATCCGGATCCGGTCCTCGAAGGGCTCGATGTGGATGTCGCTGGCCTTGAGCTGCACCGCCTCGGTGATGATCAGGTTGACGAGCTTGACGACCGGGGCGTCGGAGTTGTCCTCCTGGGCGGCCGCCGCCTGCTGCTCGACCGCCGTCTCGGTGAAGTCGATGGCGGTGTCGGTGAACTCCTGGAGCATCGAGTCGGCGCTCTCGCCGTCGGAGAGGCCGTAGTGGCGGTTGATCGCCTCCACGATCTGCTCGCGGACGGCGAGCGTCACCTCGATGTCGCGGTTGAGGATGAACCGCAGCTTCTCCTGGGCGTCCATGTCGGTCGGATCGCAGCTGGCGATCCGCAGGGCGCCGCCCGACTCCGCGAGCGGGAAGATCGTGTTTTCGCGGGCCACGCTCTCGGGGAGGAGCTGGACCACGTCTTCCGGCACGGCGATCTCGGCGAGGTTCACGAACTTGAGGCGATGGGCCTTGGCGAGGGCCTTCATCACCGTCTCGGCCGGCGCGTAGCCGAGCCTCACGACCTCGTCGTGCACCTTCTTGCCCGACGACCCGGCCATCCGCATCGCCTCGGCCAACTGCTCCGCGGAGACGAGGCCCTCGGAGACGAGCAACTGCGAGAAGGCGTCCGGTGGCATGGCGAATCAGGCGGGAGGCGGAGGGCGGAGGGCGGAGGGATCGCGGGCGGGGGGCGGACGGTGGGTCAGGTCGCGGAGCCGGTTTCGAGGAAGGTGTCGGAATGCTCGTAGCCGGGTGCGCAGGTGCAGAGGAACACGAGCTCAGCGGTGCCGGTGTTGCGGATCGTGTGACGGATGCCGGGCGGGATGGCGATCGCGTCGCCGGGGCTGACGGCGCGTGTCTCGTCGCCGAGCGTCATGTCGGCCGTGCCGGAGAGGATGTAGTAGATCTCCTCGGTCACGGCGTGGTGGTGCGGCGTGGTGGCGCGGCCCGCGGCAAGCCGGGCCTCGGCCAGGCTCTGCTTGCGGATCGAGGAGTTGCGATGGGCGAGAAGCTCCCGGATCGTTGAGCCATCCACCGTTGTGAACGGCGGGGCGTCTTTCTGGTTGACGACGTCCATCGGCATCCGCGTGCTGTCCCCGGCCGGCGACTGTTCCACCACCATGTCGCCATCGGCCACGAACTCAAAGATAGCAGACGAACCCGCGGCCGCGGCGAGCGTGTCCCGCAGGCCCCTGCGGCTCACCCCCCGGGCGAATCCGAGCCGGAACGCCAGAGATGGAGCACCGCCGGGGGGATCGGGCGGTGCTCCCAGGATGCCGGCCGGGGCAGGGCAGACGGGTCGAAGGAGGTGTCGGCTTCCACGACCACCGTGCTGCCGGCGGGGGCGGAATCGACGATCGCCCCGACGAGTGCCAGCAGGTCGCCACGCTGCGGGTGCTCCGCCCCGAAGAATGCCCACGGCGGCGAGACGAAGGCGATCCACGGAAGGTCGTGGGGCAGGTCGGGCATCCGGCGCGGCCAGAGGAGCACGTCGCCGGGGCGCACCTCGCAGCGATCGGCGATGCCGAGATCGGCTGCCGAGCGGCGAAGGGTGTCGGCCGTGGGGAAGTGCCGCTCGGCAAACACGGCCCGGGCGGCCCCGCGGCTGACGGCCTCGAACCCCAGCGCCCCGGTGCCGGCGAAGAGATCGATGGCCACGGCGCCGCGGACGTCGGTGCCGAGCAGGCCGAAGAGCGTCTCCCGAACCCGATCCTTCATGGGCCGCGTGCGGCCGCCCGGGGCGTGGGCCAGCCGCCTGCCCCGCAGGCTTCCCCCGACGATCCGTGGCGGACTCGCGGCCTCATCGGCCGCTCCGGCCGCAGGTGAAGCCGAGTGGCCGCGTCGCTGTCGGGGATGGGCCATGCGGAGGTGGGTGTGCCGATCGGGCGGAGGACGAGGCGAAGATGCTATCGTACCGGGGAATCCGCCGCGGGATCGGGCCTTTTGGATGTGGCCCCTCACCCATGGCCGGGAAAGCAGGCACCTCATGGAGGATGGCGGTATGGAGACGACGAGCGGCCGCATGGCCCGCGGGACGGTGTTCCTGGTGGCGCTGGCCACCCTGCTGGCCTGCCCGGCCGGAGCCGCCGATCCGCAGCCAGACCGTGCCAAGGCCAAGGCCGAGTTCGAGGCGTCGGGCCGGGAACTGAAGGAGTTGGTCTCCGACATGACGGTGCTGCAGGCGCAGTATCACCAGCCGAACGCCGACCGCGACGCCATCGAAGCCCGCTTCAAGCAGGCAAGCACGAAGGCCGTGGCCACCAGCGAGCGGTTTGAGGCCGCGGCGCTGGCGCTCTGCGTGGCCGACCCCGGCAACGCCGAGGCCAAGCAGGTGATCGGCGAGGCGCTCAAGGGGGCGGTGCGTTCCGACGCCCCGGAGGCGGCGCTCGAAAAGGCTGCGCGGCTCAAGGAAGTCGGCGTGGCCGACGGGGAGATGTGCCTCGTGGCCGCCACGGCCGCGCTCGTCACCTCGCAGCTCGACGACGCTGCCGCCTGGCTGGCGGCGGCCAAGGCCGCGGGCGGTCGCAAGGACCGCATCGCCGAACTCGAAGGGGCCGTGGAGCACGACCGGCTGAAGGTCGACGAGGAACTCGCCCGTCGGCGGGCCGACGCCGCCGCCGACGATCGGCCACGCGTGAAGATCGGCACCACCGCCGGTGACGTGGTGGTGGAACTCTTCGAAGACGAGGCCCCGAACACGGTGGCGAACTTCGTCAGCCTGATCGAGAAGGGCTTCTACGACGGCACGCCCTTTCACCGGGTGATCGGTGGCTTCATGGCCCAGGGGGGCGATCCCAAGGGCACCGGCAGCGGCGGGCCCGGCTACGCCATCGCCTGCGAGGTCGATCGGCCCGATGCCCGGAAGCATTTTCGGGGCACGCTGTCGATGGCCCATGCCGGACCCAACACGGGCGGTTCGCAGTTTTTCCTGACCTTCCGGCCGACCGAGCACCTCGACGGCAAGCACACCGTGTTTGGCCGGGTGATCGAGGGCTTCGAGGTGCTGCCGCGGATCATGCGGACCACCGACGACCAGGGCCGCAGCCTCCCCGGCGTGCAGCCCGATACAATCACGAAGGCGATCGTGGTGCGCAAGCGAAACCATCCCTACGTGCCGCAAACGCTCCCCGATCCGAAGCCGTGAAGGGCGGAGAGATTCAGCGGCGGCTTGTGTCGCCCACGCAGCGGAAGTCCACCCCAGCAGAAGCCCACGGAGAGCAACGATGCGCCTCGCCATGCCGCATGGGGCCTCGGCCCTGATCACGGTCGCTCTGGCGGCGCTTGCCGCGGGCCCGGCCGCCTCCGCACCACCGGCTTCCACACCCCAGGATCGCCCCCCGATGAGCAGCCAGCAGTTTCCCGCCGAAGACACGCCCGCCGACAACCCCGCCCTCGCCGGCCGCGTGCCCGACGAGCAGCTCCCCGCGACCGACGCCGGCTGGCAGAAGCGGCTTACGCCGCTGCAGTATGAGGTCACCCGCAAGAAGGCCACCGAGCGGGCCTTCACCGGCAAGTACACCGACACGAAGACCCCCGGCACCTACCGCTGCGTGTGCTGCGGGGAGCCCTTGTTTGCATCGGGCGAGAAGTTTCACAGCGGCTGCGGCTGGCCGAGCTTCTTCGCCCCGATCGACGGCGTGAAGGGCAAGGCGATCGCCGAGCACGCCGACGACTCGCTGGCCGCCTTGCCGGGCTACGGCGTGCGGACGGAGGTGACCTGCCGCCGCTGCGGTGCGCACCTCGGGCACGTGTTCGACGACGGCCCGCCGCCGACGGGACTCCGCTACTGCATCAACTCGGCGTCGATCACGCTGGAGCCGAAGAAGCCCGAGTAGCCCGGTTCCACGCCCCGCGGGCAGGCCCTACACTGGGGCCCATGCATCACCCGGCATCAGCCCCGACGACCGCGCCCGACCTGGATCGCGTGCACCGCGGCGACTGCCTCGACCTGCTCGCCCGCATGCCGGCGGCGAGCGTGCAGCTGGCGTTCGCGGATCCGCCCTTCAACATCGGCTACGACTACGACGCCTACGACGACCGGCTCACGGCCGACGCCTACCTGGCCTGGTCGAGGCGATGGATGGGCGAGGTGGGGCGGGTGCTCGCCTCGACGGGCACCTTCTGGCTGGCGATCGGCGACGAATACGCCGCCGAACTGAAGGTGCTCGCCACCCGCGAACTGGGCTTCACGTGCCGCAGCTGGGTGGTCTGGTATTACACCTTCGGCGTGCATTGCAAGCAGAAGTTTGCCCGCTCGCACGCCCACCTCTTCCAGTTCGTGAAGGATCCCACGGCCTACACGTTCAACGTCGACGCGATCCGCGTGCCGAGCGCCCGCGAGCTCGTGTATGGCGACAAGCGGGCGAGCGCACACGGCCGGCTGCCCGACGACACCTGGATCCTCCGCCCGCAGGACCTTCCCGAGGGCTTCGCCGCCGACGGCGACACCTGGTATTTCCCGAGGGTCTGCGGCACGTTCAAGGAGCGGTCGGGCTGGCATGGCTGCCAGATGCCGGAGCAGCTGCTCGGGCGGATCATCCGCTCGTCGAGCCATGCCGGTGACGTGGTGCTCGACCCCTTCGGCGGCAGCGGCACCACGCTGGCGGTGGCCAAGAAACTCGGCCGCCGGTTCGTCGGCTTCGAGCTCTCCGAGCAGTACGCGGCGCGGATCGACGACCGGCTCGCCGCCATCGCCGTGGGCGATCAGCTCGACGGCGCGGCCGAGCCGCTCAAGAGCGTGCCGGCCACCAAGGACGGGCGGCGGCTCGCGGCGGCCGGCGACGCGCCCAAGCGGAAGCGGACGACGATCCGGCGGCGGCCGGCGGCCGGCGACCAGCAGACGTTGTTTGGCGAGGGGCGACCGCCCCGCTGATGGCGGCGGCACGAGGAGGTCACGGATGGCCCGCCCGAAGAAGCCCGAGCCCCCGGCCCAGCCGCAGCCCGCGACGGGTTTTGCATCGCCGCCCGCCGATGGCGGCCTCTCGATCGACAAGCTCGCCCAGGCGTTCGCGGCCATGATGGGCACTGCCGACCCGCTCGTGCCCGCGGCGGGTGCGGAGAGCGAGGTCGTGCATGTTGACGCCTCGCCCGATCTCGACGATGCCGACGATCCGGCGGCGGCCGATGCGCACTGCCGGGTGAGCCCGCTGACGATCCTCGAGGCGCTGCTGTTCGTCGGCCTGCCGGGCGGCCGGCCGATCTCCAGCCGCACCGTGGCGGGACTGATGCGGGGCGTGCGGCCGCAGGAGGTGGACGACCTCGTGCAGCAGCTGCGGCAGCGTTATCGCGCCGACAACTGCCCCTTCGAGGTGGCCTCCCGGGACGACGGCTGGGTGCTGCGGCTGCGGCCGGAGTTCGCCCGCTTCGGCAGCGTGCTGGAGGCGAAGGTCAGGCAGGTGCGGCTCGATGCGGAGGCCCTCGACGTGCTGGCGGCCGTGGCCTGGAACCAGCCGGTGCCCCGCGACAAGCTCGTCGAACTCGGCTGCGATGCGGGGCCCGCGGTGCTGCGGCAGCTCGTCCGTCGCGGCCTGCTGGAGCTCACGCAGGCCGACGACGCCGGCCCGTGCTACCGGACCACGCCGAAGTTTCTCGAGGTGTTCAAGCTCGCCAGCGTGGACGACCTGCCCGCGCCCACCGATCCGCCGCAGTAGCAGGCCCCAGACGCAGGCCCCAGACACGTGCCCCAGACACGTGCCCCAGAGCAGGCCCACCCCGCGGCGGTGATCTGGGCAAGCCAGATCGCCCCGGCAAACCTGCACGAACCGCGAGACTGAAGCGGTGGGGTGTGGCGTTCCGATGGTAGGGATGAAGCGGATTGTGCTGGTCAGGAAACCCGGCGCCGCGGGAGCGGGATCATGGCGGCGGAGCGAGCCCGGGCCTCTCCGATCCTCGCGTGTGTCGCGACGGTCGCGGTCGCCGCGTGCCTGCCCTTGGACGCCCTTGGGCAGCAGGACACCACCGCACCCCGACAGAGCCCGATCATCGAGTTTCCGGACCTCGGGCCGATCCGCGGCAGCACGGAGCCACCGCCGCTCCCCGGCTCGCTCGCCCCGAGCATGGATCTCGGCGGCACCGGCGTGAACACGCCCGCGGTCATGGGTGGCAAGCGACGGACCGGCCGGCTGCCCCGCGGCGGCACGCAGCGGGCGGCAGCCTCGTCGATCGCAGCGACCCGGGGAATGCAGCTGCCGGAGTCGCTGCCGGCGCCGGCGGCGGCCACTGCGGGGCCCTCGTGGGCCGCGGTCACCACCGTTGATGCCGCGATCATCGACGATGCCGGCCCGGCCGACGGCATCACGCTCGACGGGGCGATCGAGCGGATGATGCAGGCCAACCTCGACATCCGCGCCCTGCGGCACGAGCTCACGCAGGCCGATGCCGACATCCTCACCGCCGGCCTGCGGACCAATCCGCTGGTCTACATGGACACGCAGTTCATTCCCTACGGCACGTTCAACAACGCCCGGCCGGGCGGCCCCACGCAGTACGACGTGAACGTCACGATGCCGCTCGACGTCTCCCAGAAGCGGCAGGCCCGCACCGTGGTGGCCCGGATGGCGCGGTCGACGCTGGAGGCGCAGTTTCAGGACGTGGCCCGCCGGCAGATCGACAACGTCTACCGGGCCTTCGTCACGCTGCAGGCGGCGCGGATCGACCGGCTGGCGGCGGCCGCCACCGTGCGGCGGCAGGAGGCGCGGCTGGCGGAGTTGGAGCGGGCGACAGACCGCGACGCGGAGCAGGTCGAGGATGCGATGGTGCACCTCGATCTGGCGCTGGAGCGGTCGCGGATGGCGCTCGGCGACGCCGTCGAGGCCTTCGACGACGCGCGGGAGGGCCTGGGCGTGCTGCTTTCGCTGCCGCGGGCCGAGGCGGCCCGGCTGGAGCCGGCCGGTGGGCTGCGGGTGGCGGCCGATCCGCCGCCGCTCGACGAACTCGAGTCGCTGGCGCTGAAGTGCCGCCCTGACCTGCGGGCCGCGCGGCTGGGCGTTGGCCGGGCCGGCGCCGAACTCTCGCTGCAGCGGGCCAACCGCGTCGACGACGTCTATCTCTTCTACGATCCGATCACGATCCAGGACAACAGCCCGTTCGGCGCGCCGTCGGCCGCGTCGTGGGCCATGGGGCTCACCTTCGCGCTGCCGATCTTCAACCGCAACCAGGGCAACATCGCCAGGGCCGAGAGCAACATCGGCCAATCGAAGCTCGAGCTCTCGTCGCTCGAACGCCGGGTGCTCTCCGAGGTGCGGCTCGCGGAGCGGGAGTTTCTCCGGTCGCGGGAGGCGATCACGCAGATCGAGCGGTCGATCCTGCCGCGGGCCACGACGCTCGTGGCCCGTCGCGGCCAGCAGTTCGCCGCCGGGCAGATCAGCGCCGACGACCTCGAGGGGGCCGTCGACGACGCGGCCGAGGTGAGCCAGAGCCATCGCGACGCGGTGGTCCGCCATCGCCGGGCGGTGCTCGAACTCAACACGGCCGTCGGCCTGCGGATCCTGCCGTAAGCCGCACGGCCGCACGGGCCAGCGCGGGTTCCGCCCCCGTAGGTGCATGCTTGCAGCCTGCACCAAGCGGCGCTGATTCCGCAGGCTACAAGCCCGCGGCTACGGGAAGCGCGTCGATTCCGCCCCCGTAGGTGCAGGCTTGCAGCCTGCACCAAGCGGCGCTGATTCCGCAGGCTGCAAGCCCGCGGCTATGGGAAGCACACCACCACGCAGCGACGTGTTACTCGTCGTCGGGCTGCGGCTCGAGCGCGGCGGTGATCGCCT
>JBJTQP010000231.1:0-8685 GCA_046075685.1 Planctomycetaceae bacterium
CCGCCGATCCTCGGCAAGCAGTCGCGTGTTTCTGGGCCGGCCGTGGCGTTGTCGCCGCAGTCCGGTCCTGCCCTGCCATCCATGCGGGCCGACTTTTCTTCCACCACGACCCACCTACCGGTCGCGGCGGCACCACCATGCCCTTCGCACGTGAGCGTTTCGTGAGTTCAACCAAACCCCCATCCAACTCGGCCGTCAGGGTACCAGACCATGCAAGAGGGGTGCCCGAAAAAACCGGGCACCTGCCGCAGAGCGAGTCGCATACCGGAAGCGGGAAATACCCTTACAAAGCCGTTAGAGTGGTCGTCGAAGCCAGTTGCCGGGAGTTTCTGAGACCGTGATGTCCTGCATTCGTCATCGGTGTGCCGAGTGGATGCCCACCTTGTGGGCAATCCTGGGGGACGGGTGCCATGCCGTGAGGCATGCCGTGGCAGCCTCTCCGCGAGTGCCAGCCGTTCGGCGGTCTGTCGATGGGTCGCCCGGGGAGGCCGTCCCGTGGCCACAATGGACCCCTTGCCGACCGCATAATCCAGTCATGCTGACCGGGGGCCTGTGTGTGATCCGCTCGCGAATCCTGCCGCGTCGATGCCTCACCGCAACCGCGGTGGCCGTGATCGCGGCTGCCGCAGCAGGGGCGCACGCCGCACCGCCCTCCACCACCTACAAGCTGGTCTTCGCCGACGAGTTCAACGGCGCGGCGCTCGACACCGTCAAGTGGATCGATGCCTACCCCTGGGGTCGCACCCACAACCACGACGCCTACATGGCCTCGTCGAACGTGCTGTTTCCCGGCGACGGGACGGTCACCCTCAAGGCGGAACGAGTCGCGCAGGGAGGGAAGCCGTTCACGTCGGGGGTGATCTCCACGGGCTATTCGATCGAGAAGTGGGACGGCGGCTACTTCGAGGCCCGCATCCTGCTGCCGACAACGGCCGGTTCGTGGCCTGCCTTCTGGGGTCTCGACAGCGGCTGGCCGCCCGAGGCCGACATCATGGAATTTCCGCTGACCACCGACGGCGGCGCGAGCGGCTATCCCAACACCGACTACCACACGGCGTGGCACTACAAGAACACCAGCGGCGGCAACTCCGCCGGCGCCGGCCGCGTGAATCCCTCGAGCGCCACGGCGCTCAACACCGCCTACCACACCTTCGGCATGGAGTGGACCTCCGACACCAGCGCCAAGTATTTCTTCGACGGCGCGCAGGTGAGCAGCTTCTCCGACGCCACCGCGATCTCGCAGATGACGTCGATGTACCTGATCCTCAACTACGCCGTGGGGGGCTGGCCGGGCACGCCGTCGCTGGCCCAGTGGCCGACGAACGCCAGCGACACCACCAAGATCGATTGGGTGCGGGTCTGGCAGAAGCCGACCGTGACGGGCACCGTGAGCTTCAGCGGCACCGCGGCGATCGGCTCGTGGGACACCGCATCCGCGTGGAGCGGGGGCGTGCCGAAGTTCGAGGACCAGACGGTGGCCCTCGGTGGCAACACCGCGTCGAGCGGCACCTTCGCCTGGAACCAGGCCCGCACGATCGGCAACCTGGCCTTCAGCTCGACCACCACCTCCTACACGGTGGGCGATGCGGGCGCCTCGCTGCAGTTTGCCCGCTCGAGCGGCACGCCGACGATCAGCCTCGCCGCCGCGAACACCCGGCCGCAGGCGATCGCCGCCCGGATCGAACTCTACGAGGCCGCGACGGCGATCACGAACGATTCCACCCAGACGCTCGCGCTGACCGGAACGATCGTGGGCGAAGGCAGCCTGACCGTCGACGGCACCGGCACCATCGTGTTTTCCAACAACAACACCTACACCGGCGACACCACGATCGACTCGGGCGCCGCTGGCCCGGCCGTGGCCCGGGTGACGAGGTCGCGGCCCTTCGGCACCGGCACGGTCACGCTCGGAGCCACCGGCAATGCGACCACGGCCCGGATCGAGATCCAGGACACGCGGTCGGTTCCCAATGCGCTGCGGTTCAGCGGACGCAACAACACCACCGTGGGGCTCCAGAATCTGAGTGGGACCAATGATTTCCAGGGGACGATCTCGGCCCTGACGGGAGGCACGAGCTACATCATCCAATCCGACGCCGGGTTGATGCGGTTCACCGCCACCGACTCGGCTGCCGGCGGCGTGTCGCTCACCTCCGCCGCCACCGGCGTCCGCACCTTCACGCTCCAGGGGGCCGGCCGGGGCGAAGTGACCGGCGGGATCACCAACGGCTCCGGCACGGTGCAGATCGTCAAGGCGGGCAGCGGCACGTGGACGCTCTCGGGCAGCACGTCGCACACCGGCACCACCACGATCCAGGCCGGCACGCTCCGGCTTGCCGGCGCGCTGGGGCTTGCCGCGAGCCCCACCGTGGTGGCCGGTGGCACGTGTGCCATCGATTCCGGGGTGACGCCCCGCATCCCGCGGCTGCGTCTGGCAGGCGGCACCGTGCAGGCCTCCGCGGTGCTGGTCAACGCCGCGTCCGGAATCGGGCGGCTCGAGTTCCAGTCCGGAGGCTTTGCGGTTCGGCCGGTGGTGAGCGTCAGTGGCAGCGGCGTGCTCCAGGTCGTGGCCGCCGGCGCCGAGATGCAACTGGGCACCCTCGTCGTCGACCAGGCGAGCGGCGGCCGCGTGGACGTGGGCACGGGTCGGCTGAGCGTGGCCGCCGGCGGCATCTCCCAGGCGGCGCTGGTGGCCGACCTGCAGGCGGGTCGGGGCAGCGGCGTCTGGGACGGCACATCGGGCATCACGTCATCGGCCGTCGCCGCGGCGATCGCCGGCGGCACGCCACGTGCGCTCGGCTGGCTCGACACCGGTGGCGGGGCCTACACCATCGCCTTCGCCGCCCCGGGCGACACCAATCTCGACGGCGTCATCGACATCCTCGACGCCGCCGACGTGCTCTCCGCGAACCTCAACGACACGGGCGCCGCCGCCTCGTGGAGCCAGGGTGATTTCAACTACGACGGCGTCGTCGACGTGCTCGACATGGCCGACTTCGTGGGCACGTCGCTCTTCGACTCGGGCGGCTACACGCCAGCCGCATCCGTCGCCGCCGTGCCGGAGCCGGCCGCCGGGCTCGCGATTCCGCTCGCCGTGGCCGTCTGCTGGAGGGCCGGCGTGCTCCGCCGCAGGTCGCGTCACCCGTGGGCGGTGGCGTCCGATCGGGCAGCCTCGACGATCTGCCGGTAGATCGCGATCGCCGCTGCCGCCGAAGCGAGGCTCTTGGGGAAGTCGCCGGCGGCGATCGGCATACGGGCCTCGGTCACCGCCGCCAACAGTCGCTCCCGATCCCGTGTCGACAGTCCGTCGGCGGCGGCCTCGACGCTGGAAACGATCCCCTCGAGGAGTTCGGCCGACGGGGTGCAGCCGCGGGTTCGATACGGCCCGCCTCCGATCCGCGCACCCGGCCGCAGGAAGCGAACGTCGGATCCCTGAGGAGCCATCGCCCCTGCAATCGCCGCAGTGAGCGAGCCGATGAACGCAAGCCCCAGCACCCCGGGCACCGCGACGGCGAGCGCTTCAGCCACACTGTCTCCCAGGGCCTCGCGGGCGTAGCCCGTCGAGAGCAGGCCGTAGGCGACGAGGGCCGCCAGCAGGCTCCCGGCGGCCACGGCCAGCAGTCCCCAGGGCGCCGGGCGGTGATTGGTGGTCGCGGCCGGCTCCTCCGTCAGTGGCCACGGCGCAGGGTCGGTGTCGTTGGATGCCTCCCGCTCGCCGGCGCGCGCGACGATCACCGTCACGTTGTCCGGCGCCCCGCGGACGAGCGCGAGTCCCACGAGAGCCGCGGCCGCCGCCGGCGCGGCCAAGCCGCCCGCCACGAGGCCGATCTCCTCGTCGGCCACCTGGTTCGAGAGCCCGTCGCTGCAGAGCACGAACACGTCGTCCGCCTCCACCGGAAATGGTCCCTCCACATCGACCTTCACGGTGGGGTGTGGCCCCATCGAGCGGGTGATGATGTTCTTGGGGATCGCCTCCTCGGCGCCGGCCGGACGGTGGGCCTCCATCTCCCAGGCGAGCGAGTGGTCGCACGAGAGCTGGTCGATCGTCGCGGCCCGCACCCGGTAGACGCGGCTGTCGCCCACATGGCCGACCAGCGCGCCACGGGGCAGGAGGGCCAGCGCCGTGCAGGTGGTGCCCATGCCCCGCAGGTCGACCGCGCTCTCACCGCGGGCGAAAATCTCGGAGTTGGCCTGCTCGATGCTCGACTTGAGCGCCAGCGGCGGCGAGCGGACGGCTTTTTTCTCGTACACGAGCGGCACGTGTTCCACGGCCAGGGCGCTGGCCATCTCGCCCGCCGCGTGGGCTCCCATGCCGTCGGCCACCACGAACAGCCAGCCCCGGCGGCGGTATTGGGCGGCATCCCAGGGGGGCAGCACCGCCTTGGAGTCCTGGTTGTTGGACCGCCGCCGGCCGATGTCGGTCAGCTCGCAGTACTCGAGGGTGGTGCCGGATCCCACGCGTCGAACCCCGGGAAGGCGGGAAACTGGGGCAAGAGGATGACAAAGCCGCGTGAGTGTAACTGGCCGTGGATCGCGGCATCCATGCGGCGGCCGCCCTCCGGCCCGGCGGCGGGAAAACCTGGGTTTTCCATGGTCTGCAGTCGACGCATCCTGCGGCGGCGGATGTGGCCGGCGAGCGGCCGACCCGTCGATCTGGCGGCATTCACGGCGGCTGCCTATCGTCCACCGCATGCATCGGGCCGTCATCCTCGCCGTGGTCATCGGGGCCGCCGTCGCGCCGGGCTGCGTGCAGCGGCGGATGACGATCCGTTCCAATCCGCCCGGGGCGCTCGTGTATGTCGACGACTATCAACTCGGCGCCACGCCGGTGTCGCACGACTTCGTCTACTACGGCACGCGGAAGATCCGGCTCGTGAAGGACGGCTACGAGACGCTGACCGTCAGGCAGCCCTTTCCCATTCCGTGGTACGAGTATTTCCCGCTCGACTTCGTCAGCGAGAACCTGATCCCCTGGGAGATCCGCGACGAGCGGGTGGTCGATCTGGCGATGCAGCCGGCCTCGGCGGCGCCGCCCGAACTCGTGGTCGCCCGCGCCGAGCAGGTGCGGCTGGCGGCCGGGAGCATGCCGGCCGCCGCGCCGCAGCCGGCCACGATCGCGCAGCCGGTGCCCGCGCCGCTTCCGCCCACGCAGACGATCCAGCCGTACGTTCCGCAGCCCCTTCCGGCGCCGGTGCAGCAGCCCCTGGTGCTGCCGCCGCCGCAGGGCATGCAGGGTCTGCAGCCGCCGCTGCGAAATGCACCTTCCCAGGGCATCCCCTCGCTCGGCGCGCCATAATCGCGGCATGCCTCCCGCCGATCGTCCCGCCCGGTGCCCTGCCCGCGACGCGGTCGAGGTCCGCAAACTCGAGCGTCTCCGGACCATGCTCCGCGAGGCGCTGCCGGCCAACCGGTTCTACGCGTCCAAGCTTGCCCGCGTGCGCGATCCGGCCAGCGTCGGCTCGTTCGCGGAGTTCGCGGAATGGCCCTTCACCTTCAAGGAGGAGCTGGTGGCGGCGGCCGCGTCGGGCGCACCGGGCAACCTCACCTGGGAGCCGGAGCGGTATGTCCGCTACCACCAGACGAGCGGCACGCATGGCCGGCCGCTGCCGGTGCTCGACACCGCGGCCGACTGGGACTGGTGGATGACGTGCTGGCGGACGATTCTCGACCGCGGCGGCGTCGCGCCCGGCGACCGGGTCGTGGTTGCCTCGTCGTTCGGCCCCTACGTCGGCTTCTGGAGCGGCTTCGAGGCCGTGGTCCGCCGCGGTGCCGCCGCGATCCCGGCCGGTGGGCTTACGAGCCTTGCGCGGCTGGAACTGCTCCGGGCCACGGGGGCCAGCGTGCTCCTTGCCACTCCCAGTTACGCGCTGCATCTCGCCGAGGTGGCGGCCGACGCCACGATCGACCTGGCGGCGTTCGACGTCCGACTGGTGATCGTGGCCGGTGAGCCGGGCGGATCGGTCGCCGCGACGAGGTCGCGGATCGCGCAGGCCTGGGGGGCCGACGTGCTCGACCACGCGGGAGCCACGGAGGTGGGCCCGTGGGGTGTGGGCGACCTCGACGGCGACGGGCTCGATGTGATCGAAGAATGGTTTCATCCGGAGTTTCTCTCGCTCGAGACCGGGGCCGCCGCCGCTCCGGGCGAGCGGGCCGAACTCGTGCTCACGACCCTCGGCCGAACCGGCGCGCCGGTGATCCGCTACCGTACGGGCGACGTGGTGCGGCCCACCTGGGCCCTGCCGGCCGACGTCGAGGCCGGGGCCTGTCCGTGGGTCCGCCTCGCAGGCGGGATCCTCGGCCGCACCGACGACATGCTCGTCATCCGGGGCGTCAACGTGTTTCCCCAGGCGGTCGAGGAGATCGTCCGCGGCTTTCCGGAGGTGGTCGAGCATCGGCTGACGGCCTGCACGCGGGCGGGGCTCGACGACCTGGAACTGGAGATCGAGGATCGTCTCGGCGCCCCAGATCGCGTCGCCCGTGAGCTCAGGGTGCGGCTCGGGCTCCGCGTCGACGTGCGGGGCGTGCCCGTCGGAAGCCTGCCGCGGTTCGAGGGCAAGGGCCGGCGGTTCGTGGATCGTCGCGGTCAGTCAGGAGGAAACGCATGACGTCGGAACGAGTCGCCCCCACCGCAATCCGCCGCGTGGATGACGCCGCCGGCAGGCCGGTGATCGAGATCGACTGGAGTGACGGCGTTTCCGGCCGCTACCCCGCGCGACTCCTGCGCGATGCCTGCCCGTGCGCCACCTGCCGGGAGAAGCGGGCCGCCCCGCCGAAGGTGGTGGGCCTGACGGTGCTGCGGCCCGAGGAACTTCGGCCCCTGGCGGTGGTGGGCATGAAGCCGGTGGGCCAGTACGCCTACTCGATCGCCTTCACCGACGGCCACGATACGGGCATCTACACCCTGGATTATCTCCGCGAACTGGCCTCTGGTGAGTAGAGCGTTGCGCGGGGCTGCCCGTGCCCGTCGCCGGACGCTCGCGTCGGGCATCCTGCCCGCCGCTCGCTCGGATGCCGCCTTCGCTTCGCCGACCAATCCGCCTGCGGCGGATCGGTGCCCGGGCTGCGCTTGGCGGCATACGCCGGCTCTCGGGCACGGGCAGCCCCTCGCTGGGATTTCGTAGCCACCGGCTTGCAGCCTGCGGATTCAGCGACGCGGTTCAGGCTGCACGTCTGGCACCGCGGCGGGCGGGCCCACCGTTCAGCCGCAGCCGCAGGCGGCCGCGTTCACGACGGCGGCGATGCGGACCGCGTCGTGGCAGGCGTCTTCGCTCGCGCCGAGGTGCAGCAGGCTGGCCTCGTGATTCCGGATGCACAGCTCGCAGCCGGCGAGCGCCGCACAGCCGAGGCTCATCAGTTCGAAGTCGAGCTTGCTTGTCGCCGGCTGGGCCATGCGGCTCATTCGCAGCCGCGGTGGCCGGGCCTCGTACGACTCCTTGCCGAGCATGTGGCGAAACCGGTAGTAGACCGTGTTCATCGCCATCAGGCCGGCCGCCGCCAGCGCGTCGGAGACCACGGCTGCCGCAGCGTCGCCGAGGCCGGCGCGGATGTCCGCCTCGACCGCCTCGACCAGCGGCCGGCAGCGGACGAATCGTGCCGCCGCGAGCGCCACGCCGAGGGCCTGCGCCGGCTGGAGGTTCTCGCCGGAAAGCACCGCACCGAGGTTGAGGCGGATGTCCTTGAGTTCGTCGGGCAGCGTGTCACGGATCGCGTCGAGGGCGGGCGTGGTCAGGGACATGACGGGTTTCCGGAGCAGCGGGGGAACGGACGCCGACGAACCGCGAGGATTGTAGCCGTTCATTGAAGGAAGGCCGCGACGGATGCTACCTTCGGGAGATTTTTTGCCCGCCCCGCAGAGCCGCTCCATGCCCCGTCGCGACGACCTGCACACGATCCTCCTCATCGGCTCCGGCCCGATCGTCATCGGCCAGGCCTGCGAGTTCGACTACTCGGGCACGCAGGCCTGCAAGGCCCTTCGCGAGGACGGCTACCGCGGGGTGCTGGTGAACTCGAACCCGGCCACGATCATGACCGATCCGGGCACGGCCGACCGCACCTACATCGAGCCGCTCACCTGGCAGATGCTCGAGAAGGTGATCGAGGTCGAAAAGCCCGATGCCGTGCTGCCCACGCTCGGCGGCCAGACGGCCCTCAATCTCGCCATGGAACTCGTCAAGCACGGGGTGCTCGAGAAGCACGGCGTGGAGATGATCGGCGCCAAGGCCGACGCCATCTGCCGCGGCGAGGACCGCGAGATCTTCAAGGCCACGATGCAGAAGATCGGCCTCGAGACCTGCCGCGGGCGGATCGTGAAGACGCTCGCCGAGGCCCGCGAGGTGCTCGCCGAGATCGGCCTGCCGGCCGTGATCCGCCCGAGCTTCACGCTGGGCGGCTCGGGCTCGGGCGTGGCCTACAACCGCGAGGAGTTCGACACCAAGGTTCAGCGGGGGCTCGATCTCTCGCCGGTGGGCGAGGTGTTGGTCGAGGAATCGATCCTCGGCTGGAAGGAATACGAGATGGAGGTGATGCGCGACGCCGACGACAACGCCGTCGTGATCTGCTCCATCGAGAACTTCGATCCCTGCGGCGTGCACACCGGCGACTCGATCACCGTCGCCCCGGCGATGACGCTCACCGACAAGCAGTATCAGCGGATGCGCGACGCGAGCTTCGCCGTGATCCGGGCGA
>JBJTQP010000232.1:0-17470 GCA_046075685.1 Planctomycetaceae bacterium
CGGGCACCGATCCGCCGTCGGCGGATTGGTCGGCGAAGCCACGATGGTCAAGCGATGGCGGCATCCGAGTGAGCGTCGGGCAGGATGCCCGACGCGAACGTCCGGCGACGGGCATGGGCAGCCCCGAGCCTCACGAACGCGCGAGGCTCTCGTGTGAGCCGTATGAGACCGTGCGTCGGGCCGCCGCGGGGGCCCGAGCCACCGGACGGCGGGGCGTCACTTCGGCGGCCCGAGCGTGACGTCGAGCGACACCTCGGCGCCGTCGCGAACGACGACCACCGGCACCGTGTCGCCCGCCTTGTGCTTGCGGAGGGCGCTGTCGAAGTCCTCGAGGTTCGCGATCACGCTCGTGCCCACACGGACGATGCGGTCGCCTCCCCGCAGCCCGCCCTGAGCGGCAGGCGAGTCCTTGGCCACGCCGGAGATCGAGTAGCCGTTTCCGGGGTTGCCGAAGTCGGGGATGCTCCCGAAGTAGGGCCGGTCGCCGCCTCGGGCGAAGGCCGGCGCGGCAACCTCCACGTAGGCGGGCCGGTCGGGCCGCGAGGCGAGGTCGCGGACGACGGCGGTGACGACCGCGGCGAGCTTCTCCATGCCTGCCACGTTGATCTTGTCGGCGGTGTCGCTCGGCCGGTGGTAGTCGCCGTGCGAGCCTGTGAACACGTGCAGCACCGGCACCTGCTTGGCATAGAAGCTCGCATGGTCGCTCGGACCGAACCCGCCGGGCTCCTTCGCCACGGTCAGGCCGTGGTCGGCCACCAGCCGATCCACGAGTTCCTCGAGGCCGGTTCCCGTGCCCGTTCCGTGCACGATCACCTTGTCGTCCACCAGCCGGCCCACCATGTCGAGGTTGACCATCGCCACCGTGTCGGCGAGCGGCAGCACCGCGTGGGCGGCATAGTGGCCGCTGCCGAGCAGGCCCCGCTCCTCGCCCGAGAAGGCGATGAACAGCACGCCCCGCGGCAGCGGGCCGGCGGCCGCCAGCCGCCGCGCGACCTCGATGAGCAGCGCCGTGCCGCTGGCGTTGTCGTCGGCGCCATGGTGCACCGCCCGCTCGCCCGGAGCCGTCGAGTCTTCGCCGCCAAAGCCGAGGTGGTCATAGTGGGCGCCGAGGATCACCACCTCCTGCGGATCGATCCCGGCCCCGTCCCCCGTGGCCGGCCGCCCCGAGCCCGGCAGGAATGCCAGCACGTTGCGGCCCGTCGCCTCGCGACGATCGATCGTCACCCGTCCGCGAATCCGCCAGCCGTCGAGCGTCCTGCTGGCCGGCTCGAGGCCGCCGTCGATGGCCTGTTGGATCGCCGCCAGGGGCGTGCCGGCGACGCGGCGGACGACGTCGTCGACGACCGCCCGCCGCACGTGCAGCACGGGCATGGTCCGGCTCGAACCGCCCTGCCCGGCCCGCGTGAACGCCATCAACTGGTCGCCATCCGCGTCGTCGTCGTTGCAAAACACCACCGCCCCGGCCGCATGCTCGGATGCGTTGGCCACCTTGCGTGAGAGGGCCGCGTGCTGCGAGGCCTGATTGCCCTCGAACACGCTGTGCGGATCGTCCTTCTGGGGCTCCTGGCGGAGCACCACCGCCGCGGCTCCCTCCGCCGCCGTCCCCAGCGGCGGGTAGTCGTCGTACTTCTCGGCCGGCGCCGTGATGCCGTAGCCGGCGAACACGAGCGGCAGGTCGAACTCCCCGCTCCCCCCGGCGGCGAGCGGCGTGAAATCCTTCCCCAGGGCCAGCGGGATCACCAGCGGCCGGCCGTCGGCTGTCGCCGGGCCGACGAGTTCCGCCGTGTTCCGCTCGTCCGGACCCAGCGTCGCCTCGAGGGTCATCGCAAAGGGCTGAAACGGCCCGTCAGCGACCCCGCGCGTCTGCAGCCCGTCGATCCGCGCCAGTTCCGCGGCCACCCAGTCGGCCGCCGCATCGATGCCGCCGGTGCCCGGCCCGCGGCCCTCGCGTTCCGGCGCCGCCAGCCACTCCACCGCCGCCCGAAGCCGCTCCGCCACGCCGGAATCCACGGCGGGCGGCTGATCGGTGGCGGGGTCCCCGACCGCCGCCGCTACCGCGGCACACGCCCATGCGATCAGGCCGCAACCGCAGGCAGAAGCCTTCCGTAACGCCACCATGCCGCACCTCGTCGTTCCTGCGTGACACCGCCACCGCCGGCATTTTACGCCGCACCCGCACGCGGCCGAGCCTCGCTTCCCGCGATCCGCCCCCCATGCCAGAATCCATCGGTCATCCCCTCCGCCCGAGCCCGCCGCCGTGCCGTCGCTGTTCGTGATCCAGGGCCGCGACCGCGGCAGCCGCTTCGAGTTTCACGCCAACCAAGGGGCGGTGAGCATCGGCCGCGAGGCCGGCAACGCCGTCCAGGTCGACGACAACGAGGTCTCGAGGCGGCACGCCGAGATTCGCCGCGTCGGCGAGAGCTTCGTGCTCGGCGACCTGAAGAGTTCCAACGGCACGTTCGTCAACGACGCCCGGGTCGAGCGGGCGGAACTCGCCAGCGGCGACCGCATCAGGGTCGGCAGGACCGTGCTGGTCTATGCACGAGATGGAGAAGATCCGGCCCTGTTCGCCGCGGTCGACATCGTGCCCACGACCGACACCGGCGACGGCTCGCGGATCGTGCGGACGATGCGGGAGGACGACTCGATCGTGCTGGCCGCGCCCGAGGAGTCGCACAACCGCTGGCTCGCCAAGGCCCGCAGCAACCTGCAGGTCATGTACCGCACCGCGCTGGCGGTGAGCCACACGCTCGACATCGACGAGCTCCTCGGCCGCATCCTCCAGCTGGTCTTCGAGTGGGTCGAGGCCGACCGCGGCTGCATCATGCTCCTCGACCCGGAGACCCGCGAACTCCGCACCAAGGCCCGCCGCGACCGCCGCGCGGGCGACGCCGCCACCATGCAGATCAGCCGCACGATCCTCGACTACGTGCTCGACCACCACGAGGGCGTGCTCACCAGCGACGCCCAGGAGGACGACCGCTTCGCCGCCGGCAACAGCGTGGTGCGGACGGGCGTCCGCGAGGCGATCTGCGTGCCGATGCGGGGCCGGTACGACACCGTGGGCCTGATCTACGTGGACACCACCACCCCGCTCATCGAGGCGGCCGAGCGGGGGCAGCGGCGGTTCAGCGACGACCACCTCAAGCTGATGATCGCGATCGGCCACCAGGCCGCGCTCGCCGTCGAAGACACCACCTATTACTCAGCCATGGTGCAGGCGGAGCGGCTCGCCGCCACCGGGCAGGCGATCGCGACGGTCTCGCACCACATCAAGAACATCCTCCAGGGCATCCGCGGCGGAAGCTACCTCGTGGAGATGGGGCTGGACAACGAGGATCTCGCGGTCCTCCGCAAGGGCTGGGACATCGTCCGCCGCAACCAGGACAAGATCTCGTCGCTGGTGATGGACATGCTCACGTTCAGCAAGGAGCGGGAGCCGGATCCCCTGCCCACCGACGTCGCGGCGATGATCGACGACATCGTGGAGACCGTGCAGCAGCGGGCCGCTGATCAGGGTGTCAGGATCCACTGGCGGCCGCCTGCCGACCTGCCCCGCCTGGTCTTCGACCCGGCCGGGATGTCGCGGGCCGTGCTCAACGTGCTCACCAACGCGCTCGACGCCGTCGAGGGCCGCGACCATGCCGCGGTGACGATCTCGGCGGCCGCCGACCGCGAGGCCGGCGTCGCCCGGATCACCGTGGCCGACAACGGCGCGGGCATGTCGCCCGAGACGCTGGCCGACATCTTCAACCTCTTCGTCTCGACCAAGGGATCGCGCGGCACAGGTCTCGGCCTGGCGGTGAGCCGCAAGATCCTCCGCGAGCACGGCGGCGACATCCACGCCTCGAGCCGCCTCGCCGAGGGCAGCACCTTCGTGCTCGAGTTCCCGCTCCGCGATGCCGCGGACGCCCCCGCCGGGGCCGTCCCGGCGGCCGATGGCCCCGGCACGCCGCCCCCCGGGGCGCCGTCATGACGTCCACACCCGCGGGCGGCCGACTGCCCGACGCGGGCGACCTGTCCGCCGTCGTGATCACCCGCAACGCTTCCCGGCGGCTCGCCGACGTGCTGGCGGCGGTCGAGTTCTGTGCGGAGCGGCTCGTGCTCGACTCGGGCTCCACCGACGACACGGTGGCGATCGCCCGGGCCGCCGGAGCCCGCGTCGAGTTCCAGCCCTTCCTCGGCTACGGCCCGCAGAAGCGGCGGGCCGTCGACCTCGCCGCCCACGACTGGATCCTCTCGATCGATGCCGACGAGGTGCTCGACGACGAGGCGCGACGGGCCGCCCGCGACGCCCCCCGCGACGATCCTGCGGCCTGCTATGCGTTTCGACGGCGGACGTTCGTGGGCCGCCGCGAGATCAAGCACGGCGCGTGGAGCGACGACCGCGTCGTGCGGCTGTTCAACCGCCGGACGGCCGCCTTCAAGCCGCTGCAGGTCCACGAGGAGGTGGAGGCCGCGCGGCCGCCGGTGCTCCTGCCGGGAACGATCCTCCACTACAGCTACGAGTCGCTCGGCGACGTGCTCGCCCGCCCGCTCCGCTACGCGCCGCTCAAGGCGGCCGTGATGCGGGGCAAGGGCCAGGCCGCGGGACTGCTGACGATGCCCTTCCGCGGTCTGGCGGCGTTCACCCGCAGCTACCTGATCCGGGGCGGCTGGCGGGACGGGGCCGCCGGGTTCGTGATCGCGCTGGCCCGCGTGATCGAGTCGACGCTGCCCCGGGCGATGCTGCTGGAAGGCGAGCCCGCGGGCGAATCATCCGCGGCTCAGCCCGCCGACCTCGATCGCAGCGCCGCCAGCATCCGCTCCATGTCCGCGGGCAGCGCTGCGGAGAGCATGAGCCGGTCGCCCGACGCGGGGTGATCGATGGCCAGGCTGGCCGCATGCAGCGCCTGCCGCTCGAGCAGCGGCGGTCCCTCGGGCAGCCCGAGCAGGGCCGGCTCGATCCGCGTGCGGCCGCTGTAGAGGCCGTCGCAGAGCACGGGGCAGCCGATGGCGGCGAGGTGCACGCGGATCTGGTGCGTGCGGCCGGTCCTGGGCGTCACGCGGACCAGCGCGCCAGCCCGAAACCGCTCCAGCACCTCGTAGCGGGTCACGGCCTCGCGGCTGGTGGCATGGTCGCGACGGACGGCCATCTTCTCCCGCTGGTAGGGGTGGATGCCGATCGGCATGTCGATCTCGTCCCGATCGAGCCGCGGCGCCCCCTGCGTGATCGCCAGGTATGTCTTGGCGGTCGTCCGCCGCTCGAACTGCCTGGCGAGCGCATGGTGGGCCGCCTCGGTCCGGGCCACCACGATCACGCCGCTGGTGTCGCGATCGAGGCGGTGCACGATGCCCGGCCGCGTCGCGCCGCCGGCCGTCGAGAGCCCGCCCCCGTCACGCTCCAGGTGCCACTTGAGGGCGCCCGCCAGCGTGCCCTTCCAGTTGCCCTTGGCCGGGTGCACCACCATGCCCGCCGGCTTGTCCACGGCGGCCATCCATTCGTCGACGTGCAGGAACACGAGCGGGATCTCCTCGGCGTCCGGCCCCTGGCGTGGTGGCGGCGGCACCGTGAACCGCACCAGCGAGCCGGCCCGCAGTTTCAGGGCGGCGCGGGCCGCCAGTCCGTCGACCCGCACCGCACCCCTGTCGATCGCCCGGGCCACCGCGGAGCGGCTGAGTTCGGGAAAGGCCGCCGCGAGAAACACGTCGAGCCGGCTGCCCGCCTGGTCGTCCGCGACCGTGAAACTCGCCTCATCACCCGGCTGGGGCTGCGGTGGTTCCGGAGACGGCGGGGACGGCATCTGAGGCGGCAGGCTTGGCATCTTCTTTGGCGAACCAATCGTACCACGTGGCCGTGCCGGGCCGGGCGAGCGCCGCGGCGCGGGCCTCCGCGAGGCTGCGCAGGGGGCTCTGCGGATGCTCCTTCACCAGCGCCTCGTAGCCGCGGCGTGCCTCGACAAGGTCGCCGAGCGCCTCGTGAGCACGCGCCAGGCCGAACGTGGCCCGCTCGGCCGCCAGCGGCTCGGCGGGCCGGGCGTTCATGACGGCCCGGTAGGTGGCGGCGGCCTGCTCGAGCCGCTGCCGGCCCCCGGCCTTGTCGGTGAACACGATGCGGCCCCCGTCGGCCAGCGCGTTGTCGGCGAGCAGGATCTGCGACCACACCGCCGCGGCCGTGCCCGGATACCGCGTGGAGACTCCCGACAGCCGGGCGGCATCGCGGGTGCTGACGGCCGAGAGGCACTCGTCCCAGGCCTGCGCCTTCTCCGCATCCTTCTGCGACGAGACGAACGTCCACGCCGCCAGGGCGACGAAGGCGGCGGCCACCGCCGCGGCGATCGTGAACAGGTACGGGCGGATCCGATCAAGGATCGATATCGTCGCCTGGGCGAGGTCGTTGTCCTCGATCTCGGTGACGTCGGCGGAACGCATCGGTGGACTCTCCGGGGCACACGCCTGCCCCGGTCTGCCGGCGGCGCGTCGAAAAATAGAGACGCATGCGCCGTGGACGTCAAGACGATCCCGCCGTGCTGCGGTCCCGTCGACCGCCCGGGGGTGTGGTAGATTCCGCGGATGCCGCTGCCGCCCTCGCCCTCCGCGTCCGAGCCGCCCCCGGCCCCTGCGCGTCGTCCGCGGTCGCCCGCCCCCGCATCGCGACCCGCCGGCCTCAATCCCGCGCAGCACGAGGCGGTGCACGCGGCCCCCGGCCCGTTGCTCGTGCTGGCCGGGGCGGGCACGGGCAAGACGCGGGTGGTCATCGCCCGGATCGGGCACCTCGTGTGGCGCGGCGCCAGACCGTCGCGGATCCTGGCGGTCACGTTCAACAACAAGGCGGCCCGCGAGATGCTCGCCCGCGCCCAGCGCGGACTCAAGAAGGGCTCCGAGGAACGCCCCGAGATCTCGACGATCCACTCGCTCTGCGTCCGCATCCTGCGGCGTCACGCGGCCCGGCTCGGCTACCCGGAGCGGTTCGCGATCATCGATCGCGGCGAGCAGGAGGCCGCGGCCCGCAAGGTGCTCAAGGAGCTCAAAATCGCCGACACGGTGCTCCGACCCGGCGACCTGCTCGACCGCGTCAGCCGCTGGAAAAGCCGCGCGGTGCGGGCCGACGCGGCCCTGGACGCCGTGCCGGTCGACGCCGACGACACCTGGACGCTCGCCGCCGCCGGCTACCGCCGCTACCAGGACGCCCTCCGCACGGCGGGTGCGGTCGACTTCGACGACCTGCTGCTCCTCGTCGACGAGCTGTTCACCCGCCACGAGGACGTCCGCCGCGCGGAGGCGGGCCGCTTCGATCACGTGCTGATCGACGAATACCAGGACACCAGCGGCATCCAGGAGCGGATCCTCTCCGCCCTCGCCCGCGACCACCGCAGCATCTGCGTGGTGGGCGACGACGATCAGTCGATCTACGCCTGGCGGGGCGCCGAGGTGTCCCACATCCTTGACTTCGCCACGCGCTGGCCGGGCGCGCGGGTCGTGCGGCTGGAGGAGAACTACCGCTCCTCGCCCGAGATCATCCGCGCCGCCAACATGCTGATCGAGCGGAACTCGCGGCGGCACGGCAAGACCCTCGTGTCGAAGGCGCCGGCGGGTGTGCCGCCCGCGATCATCCAGGCACAGGACGAGGTCGACGAGGCCCGCCGGGTGGTGTCCGACGTGGAGAGCCTGCTCCGCGAGCGGCTCGTCGATCCGGCCGAGGCGGTGATCCTCGTCCGCACCGGCGAGCAGACGCGGGCCTTCGAGCAGGAGCTGCGGCGGCGGACCATCCCCTACGAGCTCGTCGGCAGCCACTCGTTCTTCGACCGCCGCGAGGTCAAGGACGTGATGGCGTTCCTGCGGCTGCTCGTCGATCCCGACGACGACCTCGCGCTGGCCCGGGTCGCCAACGTGCCCCCCCGCGGCCTGGCGGCGTCCACGATCCAGCAGGCCCGCGCCGAGGCCGTCACCGCGGGCCACAGCCTGTGGCACGAGCTCCTCGCCCGCCGCGACGCGGCGCGGCTGTCGACGGCCGCCCGGGCCGGCGTCGACGCGCTCGCACGCCTCGTGGCCCTGCCGGCGTCCGCTCCGCCGCCGGCGGCCGGTCAGTCGCGGGCGGCCGCGGTGCTCCGCACGCTGCTCGACACCGTCGGCTACCGGGCCTTTCTCACCAAGGCATACGAGGACGATCCGGCCGAGTCGGAGACCCGCTGGGCGTGTGTGGAGGAACTGGCCTCCGCACTCGACGAGCACGAGCGGGCCCGGCCCGGCGGCCGGGACCTCGCCGCGGTGATCCGCGGCTTCCTCGACGACTTTATCCTCCAGGTCGAGGAGCGGGAGGACCGCTCCAAGGACGACGCGGCCCAGGGGGGCGTGCTGCGGCTGATGACGCTCCACGCGGCGAAGGGCCTGGAGTTCGAGTGCGTGTGGATGGTGGGCATGGAGGAGGGCATCCTGCCGCACCACCGGTCACTCGCCCACGGACTCCAGGCGATCGACGAGGAGCGCCGGCTCTGCTACGTGGGCGTCACCCGCGCCAAGCGGCGGCTGATGCTCTCCCTCTGCCTGACGCGGACGAAGTGGGGCACGAGCAAGCCCTGCCGCCCGAGCCGCTTTCTCTACGAGCTCACCGGCCAGGCGGAGAAGTTCAGCGAGACGCCTCCCGAGACGGCCGAGAAGCCCGCCACGCCGAAGAAGAAGGCCCGCGGCCGGCGCCGGTGACGGCCGCGGCGGTGCCACCGCCCGGAGCATGGCTCCATCATCCCGCCAGCACCTTCGGCAGCATCGTGAGCAGCGGCCAGAGGCCGCCGCCGCCGCGGGCGATCGACGCGTAGACGTCGATCACACCCCGGGTGAGAGCGGCGGCGTGCGGATGCCACGGCAGCCAGGGCGGCGTCGCCCGCAGGTGCAGCGGGGCCCGGAGGATCGAGTTGTGCACCAGCGGCAGCAGCAGCGGGTTGTGCACGAAACCGAGGCCGCTGCCGGGATCGGCGAGCGTGCCGCCCGGGAAGCCGCCCCAGGGCAGGCTGGTGAACGCGTAGGCGAGGGCCGACCACGTGTTGACCGCGACCGTGCCGTACTCGAGATGCTCGACGAACAACTCGACCCGCCGCCGATCCTGCGTGGTCAGGGATTCCGGGATCGTCACGCTGGCGGCGAGCGTGCCGGGCAGGGTCCGGGCGAAGGCCATCGCAGCCCCGCAGAAGCCCTCGATGTCGGCGGCGTCGAGCGGCACCTCCACGGCAACCGGCACGAACCACTCCCGCTCCAGCCAGTGCGGCTCCCGGGGCGGCTCGATCCCGGAGCGAAACACCCAGGGCAGCGTGCCGTCGGCTGGAGGCCGAGCCTGCACGGCCTGCTCCCACGCGGCCGCCGCCGCCGGATACCACGCGGGTCGCGCGGGCGTGGCGGCCAGCCGGCCGGCGACGTGCTCCAGAAAGGCCTCACGCTGCTCCCACGAGCGGCACGTGACCACGCACTTCGTGGCGATGCAGTTGAACGACGTGTTGTGGATGATCGAGCCGGCGACGAGGTCGGCCTGGTAGCGGAGCTGCGCGTCGGTGTACCGGCCCGGCACGATCACCCATGGGGTCACGCCCCCGAGCTCGCAGGTGACCGGCTTCTGCAGCGCCGGCCCCCCGCCCGGCCGCGGCCCGCCGCCGCCCCAGACGAGAGCGTCGAACGCCCCGCGGCCGCCGGTCAGGTGCACGTGCGTGACCAGCGGCGCTGCGATCGATTCGGCGGCGATCTCCGGACCACCCGCGACGAACTCCACCATTCCGGCGGCGACCAGCGGCGCGACCGCCTCGCGGACCACCGGCACGAGCGGCGCGTGGAGCGGGTGGAGCTTGACGAGGGCCGCGCGGCCGTGCTCGAAGATCTGCGCGACGGCGTCGGCGATGGCCAGACCCGTGACGTTGCCCGCCCCGAGCACCACCGCCACGCCGCCGCGTCGCGGCCGATCGCGACACTCCTCCCGCCAGATCCGGTCGAAGGCCTGCACATCGCCGGGGTCGCCGCAGCGAACCATCCCACGATGCCCCCCGAACATCGCCCGGTCGGCGAGCCAGCGCTCCAGAAGCACCTCGATGCCCACCAGCGACGCGCCGCCGCCCCGATGCAGCACGCGGGGCGGCTCCGCGGGCAGGGGCGTGCCCCGCAAAGCGATCTCCCGCAGGGCCCGCGCCGTGATCACCAGCAGCCGCAGCGAGGCCAGCGGCCCGGTCGCGGTCTCCTCGGCGCGAACCCCGGTGGCGGCGGGGCCGCCGCCGGGGGTCTTCATGGAGACGGCCGCCTCGACCCACCGATCCGCGGCCCCGGCGACCGTCAACGCCGTCTCCCGGGCAAGCGTCGCCCGGGCCAGATGGTCGCGGCCCGCGAACGACGCAGCGCCGGCCGCAAGGCGGGCGATCGCGGCGTCGAGCGAGGGCGTCATCCGGGACTCACTTTCCGATGCAGTGGCGGGAGAATATCCGATCGAGCAGATCGCCGCCGATGGCGGCACCCGTGGCATCCGCGAGTGATTCAACGCCCGTCCGCAGGCTGGCCGCAACCATTGCCTCGTCGATCGGCAGACCGGCCGAGGCCGCGGCGACGCTCCGCTGCGCCTCGCCGAGGGCCCGCGCAGCTGCCTCGGCGGCAGCCCGCATCCGGAGCGTGGCGGAGGCGGGAGGCGGCAGGCGGGCGACGGCCGAGTCGATTGCGGCCACGAGTTCCGCAACCCCCTTGCCCGTGGCCGCGCTGGTGGCGATCGCCTCCGGCTGGACGGCCGTCGGCCGCCCGCGATCGCACCGCGTGATGACCGGGATCCGCACCGTGCCGCCGGCCACGGGCTCGGCGGCGGCAGCGGCCCCATCCCGGCATGCGAGCACGACGTCGGCCCGGGCGATCTCGGCCTGCGCCTGCTCGCGTGCGGCCGCCGCGGGCGCGGCTCGCGGCGCGGGCGCTTCGCCGACGCCGGCCACGTCGACGAGCACCCAGGGGCGACCGCGACCGGCGACCACTCGAGCGTCCACCGAGTCGCGGGTCGTGCCCACCTCGTCGGCGACCAACGCGGCATCGCGACCCACGACCGCATTGAAGAGGCTGCTCTTGCCGATGTTCGGCGGGCCCGCGAGCACCACCCGCGGCAGGCCTGCGGCCGAGGCGTCGCGGCCGGCGAGCGTGGCGGCCACCGTCTCGACCGTGTGCCTGCAGCCGGCGAGCCGCGCGGCGAGCGACCGCCAGTCCGGAGCGGCAGGAACGGCATCCGGGATCGCCTCGTCGGCGAAGTCGATGGCGGCTTCGATGTCTGCCAGGAGGTCGAGGAGTTCGCCGCGGGCGCGATCCAGCGCCGCACCCGCCCCGCCCGCAAGGCGATCGAGAGCGGCGGCAAGTTCCGCCGGTGAGCGGGCGTCGACGACGCCGAGCACCGCCTCGGCCTGCACGAGATCGAGCCGTCCGGCGAGGAAGGCCCTGAGGGTGAACTCGCCTCCGCGGGCGAGCCGTGCACCGAGCCGGCAGGCCTCGGCCACCACGGCATCCACGAGCGGCGCGGACGCCGGCAGCTGCACCTCGGCGAGCGGCCCGCCGACGGGACCGCCCGGACCGGGCCAGCAGAGGATCTCAACGCCGAGTTCGCCCCATGCGTCACGCAGCCCGGTGGCGGCGAAGGCGGCGTGCACCACCCGCGGCGCTTCGCCGCCGGCGGGCCAGGCGGCATCGCGAACGGCGAACATCCTCCGCAGCAGGTCGTCGAGCCGCTCGCCGGCCAGCCGCACGATCGCCCGGGCGCCCGGGCCGGGCACCGTCGCCGGCGCGACGATCAGTTCGGAGGCGGACCACATGGGCACCAGACGATACCTCACGTCCGCCACCCGCACGCCCCGCAGCCCGCGCCCCGGCGGGGCGGCCCTACTTCCGCCTGCGGGACTGCCGCTTCTCGCGGGCGGCCACGGCCGCGCCGTTGGCCAGGGCCCTGTCCGCGGGCAGCGGCGTGGCATCCACCACCCGCGGTCCGCCGGCCGTCGCCGGGAGCGTCTTCGGCATCCAGAGCCGTTCGGCGATTCCCCACAGGCTCGAGGCGATGAAGTAGAGGCACAGGCCGCACGGCACCTTGAAGAACATCAGCGCCATGAACCACATCATGTAGTTCATCACCTGCTGCTGCATCCGCTGCTGCTCGTCCATCGCCGGGGGCATGAAGAGCTTCTGCTGCCAGAGGAACAACCCGATCGTGATCAGCGGGAAGAGGTTGAGGAACGGGCCGAGCCAGCCCTCGGGGGCGGTGAGGAACGGCGGCAGGACCTTCGACCAGTCCCAGAGCATGTCGGGGGCGGCGAGGTTCGAGCACCAGCGGATGGCGGAACTGAACAGCGGCGCCTGACGGAGCTCGACGTCGGTGGCGAGCGACCGGTAGAGCCCCATGAAGATCGGGATCTGGATGAACACCAGCGCACAGCCGCCCATCGGGTTGTAGCTGTGCTTTTTCCAGAGCTCCTGCGTGGCCTGCGTCTTCTTCACCGGGTCGTCGGCATACTTGTCGTTGATCGCCTTCATCTCCGGCTGCAGCTCCTGCATCTTCTGCGAGGAGAGGGCCTGCTTGCGGCTGACCGGGAACATCATCCCCCGGACCAGCACGGTCAGCAGGAGAATCGCCAGCCCGTAATTGCCGATCACCGCGTGGAGCGCGTGGAGGATGGCGATCATCGGCCCTGCCACCAAGCCGAACCAGCCGTAGTAGACGAGGTCGTCCATGCCGGAGCCCGCCACGCCGAACTGCCGCAGCAGCTCGGGCCGCTTGGGACCGGCGAAGATCCGGTAGCGGTGCGTCGTGGTGGAACCGGCAGGCACGACGAGTTCCTGCGAGACCAGCCGGCTGGTCACGTTGACGAGCTTCTTGCGGGCCGCCGCCGGCACGGCGCCCACGGCCAGCGGCCGCACCTCGGCGAGCGCGGGGGCCGCGTCGCCCTCGAGATCCGGGAGCACGGCGGACGCGAAGTACAGAGCGTCGACACCGGCGAACGAGAGCGGGGTGCCCGAGCCGATCCGCGATGCAGGATGGTCGAGCTTGCCGTCGGCGATCTTGAGGCCGCTGATGATCGTGCCGGGCTTGCCGACGAACCGCACGGCGGCATCCCGCACGGCGAGACCTCCCCAGTCGCGGGACACCCGCTGCGTGTACCACCAGCCCTCGGTCGGCAGGCCGGTCGGCCCGTCGAGGGCGTAGGCGACCACGGCCTCCCGGTCCGCGGCGCGGAGTTCGACCACCAGTTCGAGGCCGTAGCCCGCGTCGCCGGCGGCGTCCCCCCCGGTCGTGAGCCGGTATTCCTTGGCCACCGCGAGCCCGCCGGGCAGCGTCCGGGCAAACCTCACCCGCGTCGGATCGCCGGTGTCGACGACGTCCCAGTCGACGTCCGCCAGTTCCAGACCGCCGATCTCCGCCAGCGGCTCCGCCGGCCGCTTCCGGGCATCCCGCGATTCCAGCGACAGCCGGAACGAAAGCGGGTCGTGCGGCTGGCCGTCTGGATCGTCGACCGGAGCGGTGCGGTACTCGGGCCGGACGACCTCCAATGGGCGGCGATCGAGCGCGGCCTCGACGGGTCGGCTGCTTCCGTCGCGAACGACCGCAAGGGTCACCCGCTGCCCGGGCCGGGTGGCCGCGAGGATCGCGTGCAGCGCCTCGGCGTCGGGCGTGGCCCGGCCGTCGACGTCGGCGATCACGTCCCCCGCCACGAGGCCCGCCTTCGCGGCCGGTGTGCCGGCACCGACCACGCCGATCCGGCAGCCGCCGTCCGCGGCCGCGACCGCGAGGTGGCCAAGATGACCGGAGCGGTCGTCCTGATCGTGAAACCGCTCCTCGGCGAGTTCGATCCGCTCCACAGCCGCTCCGCGGCTGGTCAGCGTGACGAGCATCCGGGCGGCGGCTGGATCGAGCGAGCCGAGCGTGCGACGCACACGCGGGGCCGCCGCCGAGGGCTCCGTCGCCGCCTCGAGGGTGACATCCCGGTCGGAGGCGGCGGCCCGGGGCTCGGACAGCGGCGTGGCGGCCGCGCCGGCGGCGCCATCGGCCACCCCACCGGACGCACCGCTGGTGGCAGCGGGCTGCGCGTCGTCGACGGCAGGCCGCGGCGGCTTCGGAAACAGCCACGCCTGCAGCGCCTGGCTCGCCAGGATGATCGCCAGCGAGACGACGAAAAACTGCAGGTAGCGACGATCCACGGGAGTTCGTTCCAGGCGGGAGGGGGGCGGCGGCGGGAGCGGTCAGCGGCCCTGGCCGAGGCGGTCGCCGAGAAAGTTGTCGAGTTCGGCGATCGCGTGAATCTTGCGACACGTGGTCTCGAACGGGTAGGCGATGCGCCGGAAGCGGACGCGGCGATCTCCCTCGAGGATCGCGTAGCAGGCCCGGGGATCTCCGTCGCGGGGCTGTCCCACGGAGCCGACGTTCACCATCGCCTTGGTGGGCGGCAGCTCCATGGCGAGCTCCGTCTCCTTCTGGGGCACCGAGGGCTGGATGAACTCGGGCGACATCGTGAACACGCCGGGGATGTGCGTGTGCCCCTGGAAGCAGTACCGGCCCACGAGTTCGAAGATGTGCTCCATCTTCAGGGGATTGTAGATGTCCTCGGGAAACACGTACTCGTCGAGGGGACGGCGGGCCGAGCCGTGCACGAACAGGAAGTCGCCGTCGGTCTGCGTGCGGGGCAACTCGCCGATGAAATCCATCAGCGGGTCGGCGGCGTTTCGCGGCAGGCGGTCGTGCGACTCGAGCTGGTGCCGCGTCCAGCGGATCGCCCGCTCGGCGCCCGAGTTGAAGCCATCCGGGTCGAACAGGGCTCCCTGGTCATGGTTGCCGAGGATCACGACGCTGCAGCGGTCGCGCACCAGCTTGACGCACTCGCAGGGGTTGGGTCCGTAGCCCACGACGTCCCCGAGGCAGATGGTCGTGTCGACCTGCTCTCGCTCGATGTCCTCCAGGACCGCCTGGAGAGCCTCGAGGTTGCCATGGACGTCGCTGATGATGGCCCGCTTCACGTACACTCCACCCGTCGCGGGCCGCGATCCGGCTGGCTTTCCGCGAAAATCGAGGTTACGGCCCCCCCTCGGCGCGGTCAAGGACGAGGCCCCCGCCCCGTTCCGGTGGCCGCCCGCCCGGACGATACGATCCCGCCCGGACGACACGATCCCGCCCGGACAACACGATTCGGAGCACCCGATGCGCATTCTCGCGATCGACACGAGCGTCGGGACCGGCTTCGCGGCGGCGATCGACGCGACGGGCGTGGCCGAGCGGCCGCTGGGCCCCGCCGGCTGCCATGCTGCCGTGCTCACCGCCGCCCTCGGCGAGGTCGCCGCAGCCCGCGGGTGGGGCACGCCCGTCGATGCCCTGCGGAGCCTGACGCCACAGGATGTCGTCGCCGTGGTTCGTGGTCCGGGCTCCTTCACCGGGCTGCGGGTCGGAGTCACGTCTGCCAAGACGCTGGCGTGGGCCACGTCCGCGCGGCTCGTGGGCGTGTCTGGCTTCGACGCGATCGCCCGGGCTGCGATCCGGCTCGCCGCCGGCCCCACCGGTGACCGCGATGGCCCCGTCGAGATCGCCTACGACGCCGGTCGCGACGAGGTCTTCGCCGCGAGGGCCGAAGTGGACGGTGGCGGACTGACGATCGGTCAACCGCGGCTGGCGCACGTGGGCGACTGGCTCGCCGCCCTCCCAGCGGGCTGCCTGATCGCCGGTCCCATGGCCGCCGTGCTCGCAGGCCGCGGCCTGCCGCCGCGGGTCGATCTCCGCCTCGCCCCTCCCGGTGCCTGGCAGGTCGCGGCGGTCGACGTCGCGGAGGTCGCCCGGGCTCGCGTCGCGACCGGCGACCTGGACAGCCCCGCGTCGCTGGTTCCGGATTACCTGCGGCCGAGCTATGCCGAGGAGGGACGGCCGCAGCCAGCCCGCTGATCGAGACGGCCGGTCGAGAAGCCCGCCCGCACGCTCGGCCGCCACGCCCCGATCACCACGTCGTGGCAGCGTGTGCGCGGCCAAAACGCTCGCTTCTCGACGCCCCGTGGGAGCCCCGGTGGGCCGTCGGTACATTGGTGCCCGCGGCGACCTCCCGTCCCCTCACCAAGAGAGTGGCACCACCCACGACCATGCGGCCCATCACCAAGCTCCTCGTCGCCAATCGCAGCGAGATCGCCATCCGCGTGTTCCGGTCGGCGCACGAACTCGGCATCCGCACCGTCGCGATCTACGCCCACGAAGACCGCTTCGCCCTCCATCGCTTCAAGGCCGACGAGGCGTATCTGGTGGGCAAGGCGGGCGAGCCGATCCGCTCCTACCTCGACATCGACGGCATCGTGGCGCTCGCCAAGGCGCATGGGGTCGACGGCATCCACCCGGGCTACGGCTTCCTCTCGGAAAACCCGGAGTTTGCCGAGGCCTGCGGCCGTGCCGGCATCACGTTCGTAGGCCCGCGGGTCGAACTCCTGCAGATGCTCGGCGACAAGACGGCCGCCCGCGACCTCGCCAACCGGGCCGGCGTGCCGATCCTCGCCGGCAGCCCGAAGCCGGTGGCGAGCCATGCCGACGCGCTGAAGATCGCGAAGGACCTCGGCTGGCCCGTGATCCTCAAGGCAGCCCACGGCGGTGGTGGCCGCGGGATGCGGGTGGTCCGCGGCGAGGACGAACTCGCGGTGGCGCTCGAGAGCGCCCAGCGGGAGAGCAAGACGGCCTTCGGCTCGGCGGCCGTGTTCGTGGAGAAGTTCATCCAGCGGGCCCGCCACATCGAGGTGCAGCTGCTCGGCGACCTCCACGGCAACCTCGTTCACCTGTTCGAGCGCGACTGCTCCGTGCAGCGGCGGCACCAGAAGGTGGTGGAGCTGGCCCCCGCCCCGAACCTGCCCGCGAAGACTCGCGACGCGATCTGCGAGGCGGCGCTCGCCATCGGCCGCACCGCCCGCTACGAGAACGCCGGCACGGTGGAGTTTCTCGTCGACGCCGACACCGGCAGGTTTTACTTCATCGAGGTGAATCCCCGGATCCAGGTCGAGCACACGGTCACCGAGGAAATCACCGGGATCGACATCGTGCGGCGGCAGCTGCTCGTCGCCGCCGGCCACACGCTCGCCGACCCCGAGATCGGCCTCGGCGACCAGCAGGCGATCCGCTCGATGGGGGCGGCGATCCAGTGCCGCGTGACAACCGAGGATCCGGAAAACCGCTTCCTGCCCGACTA
The DNA here is from genome assembly GCA_046075685.1 of Planctomycetaceae bacterium. GTDB lineage: Bacteria > Planctomycetota > Planctomycetia > Pirellulales > UBA1268 > QWPN01. Next base: position 17,160 of record JBJTQP010000232.1, read on the forward strand.
CGGCCGGATGACGGCCTACCGCTCGGCCAGCGGGATGGGCATCCGGCTCGACGCCGGCACGGCCTTCTCGGGCGCCGTGGTCACCCCCTACTTCGACTCCCTGCTGGTGAAGGTGACGGCCCGCGGCCTGACCCACGGCGAGGCCGCCGGCCACATCGAGCGCTGCCTGCAGGAGTTTCGCATCCGCGGGGTGAAGACCAATATCCCGTTTTTGATCAACCTCGTCACGCACCCGGAGTTTCTCGCCGGCAACTGCACCACGCGGTTCATCGACTAGACGCCCGCGCTGTTCGACTTCCCGATCCGCCGCG
>JBJTQP010000233.1:0-9516 GCA_046075685.1 Planctomycetaceae bacterium
GGCATCGCCCGAGACATGCACCTCGCCTCCGGCGAGGTGGCAGGCCAGCCAGTCGCCCGCCCGACCCGAGACCGAGAGCCTGCCGCCGGTCATGCCCGCGCCGGCGTGGCGGCCGGCGTCACCGATCACGGCCAGGCTGCCCGCCGCCATGCCCGCGCCGATGCGATGCACCCGCGAGAAGTTGCCGCGGCAGTGGACCGCGAGGTCGCGAGGATCTCCGGCGACCACAAAGCAGTCGCCCAGGCGGGCGCTGCGGCCGTCCGCGGCGATCGGGAGCCGTTCGATCTCCGCGAGACCGAGGGCGGCGATGCGGTCCGGCACGACTCCCGCCAGGTCGACGGTCAGAGGACTGCCGGCCGCAGGGTCGCGCGGCGTGATGACGAGCGGCATGAGGCGGCGGGTCAGCAGGGAGCGAGGCCGCGGGACCAATCTGCCCCGCGGCCTCGCAGCATACCTCGTCGCGGACGTGCCACGTGTCGAGGCCTCAGGCCCCGCGCCTCAGCTGGCGGCGACGACCGGCACCTTCCGCGGCTGTGCGGCTGCGAGCCGTGGCACGTGGACCGTGAGCACGCCGCGCCGGTAGTCGGCCGCGATCGCCGCGGCATCGAAGCCTTCGCCGAGCCGGAACGAACGCCGGTAGTCGCCGACGCCATACTCCTGCCGGACGGATTGGCCGGGCAGGTGCCGTGGGGGCACGGTGGCCCGCAGCGACAGCACGCCGTCGTCGAACGTCACGTCGATGCCGTCGGCGGCGGCGCCGGGGATGTCGGCGACGAACACGACCTCCCGTCCGGCGTCGCGGATATCGACGTGCGGCTGATAGGAGGGGGAACGCGCGGGCCGCACGGGGGCGGCCGTTTCAGACCTGGTGACCATGGGATCGAACCTCCTCGGGCTGGGTGGGGTTGGACATGACAGGAACAGGAATGCCGCCCGGCGGGCTGGCGTCGGACTGCGTCACGACGTCCGCACCTCGACCTTGCGGGGCATGCTCTCGGCGGCCTTGGGGCACGTGACCGTGAGCACGCCGTTGACGAGCCGGGCCTCGACCCGCGAGGCGTCGACCGTCGCAGGCAGCGAGATTCGCCGCTCGAACGAGCCGGTGCCCCGCTCGCGGCGATGCCACGTGACGCGGTGTCCGGGCTCCGCGTCCGCGGGGGACGCGTGGGCCGGGTCGGCCGGTCGCGAACCTTTGAGCACCAGATCCTCGCCATGCACGGTGATCTCGACGTCGCCCGCATCGAGGCCGGGCAGTTCCGCCTCGATGGTCACGGCCTCGGCGCTTTCGCCGACGTTGACGGCGGGGAATGATCCCTCCGCGGGTCGCGTGCCCCAACCCTGACGGGCAGGCGGCGCCGTGAGCGTGGTCCAGAAGCGGTCGAGTTCATCGCGGAGTTCATCGAAGGGCAGGGGGAAACCTTGGCGAAACGTGGGCATGGGTGCTGATCCTCTGTGGGGTGCGTGGCTCCGGAACGCAGGGCCGCGGGTGTCGTGCCGCAGCGGGAGACTGAGGAAGCAAACACCGTGCCAGTCGGTGTGAACGCCCGAACACCGCTCGGGGAGCCGCAAAACCCGCCCCTGTTCCGGCGAATCCCGACCGGTGGGTGAAAGGCTGGCAGTCGCAACGATCATGTCGGCTGTCAGCGTGGCAGCCGAGGCGTGCCGGCTCGCGGCGCGGTTGTGGGCTTGGTCATGCCCCCTATACTCTCCGCTCGGCCGGCGAGAATCAGGTCACGCGCCAGGAGGTCAGGTTCGCCATGCGGTTCACGTTGCTCGACCGGGTGCTCGAGGTCGATCCCGGCGCGTCGATCACGGCCATCAAGACGGTGTCGCTCGCCGAGGAGTATCTCGGCGACCACTTCCCCCGGTTTCCGGTGCTGCCCGGAGTGCTGATGCTCGAGGCGATGACGCAGGCGGCTGCCTGGACGATCCGGCTCGGCGAGGACTTCGCCCACAGCATGGTGGTCCTGCGGGTCGCCAAGAACGTGAAATACGGGGACTTCGTGGAGCCAGGCCGCGTGCTCACGGTCAACGCCCAGGTGACCGCCCAGGACGAGAAGACGACCACGGTCAAGGCCAGCGGCTCCGTCGGCGAGCGGACCAGCCTGACGGCCCGCCTGGTGCTCGAGCGGTACAATATGGCCGACCGGCTGGCCCACGGCGCGGCTCTCGACGCCCGGGTGCGGTCGGAAATGCGGCGGCTCTGGGCGGTGCTGCACCCCGCTCGCGCCGGCCAGGCGAAGCCCGTGGCCTACGTGTCGCAGGCCGGAGGACGGGTCGCCGCGGCGACCGGCTGACCGGCGTTCCGCCGAAAAAAGCGGAAATCCGGGGCGGATTGTTCCGTCTGCCCGCGTTCCGCGGAAGGAAACGGTTATCTTCGGGTTTCCTCCGCGGCTGACCGACATTACAACAACCGGATTCCTGCCCCGGTGCAGGTTTCCCAATCCTCCCTCCATGCCAAGGTGACGCGTCGATGCCCTCCCGTGAAGAAATCTTTGACAAGGTGAAGTCGGCCCTCGTGGATGCCCTGGGTGTCGACGAGGACGACGTCACGCCGGAAGCGACCATGGTGGGCGACCTCGGCGCCGAGTCGATCGATTTTCTCGACATCGTGTTCCGGCTGGAGAAGGCCTTCAACATCAAGATCTCCCGCGGCGAACTCTTTCCCGAGGACGTCCTCTCGAGCACCGAGTTCGTGACCGACGGCAAGGTGACCGCGGCCGGGATCGCGGCCCTCAGGGCCCGCATGCCGTTCGCCGACCTCAGCAAGTTCGAGTCGAATCCGAGCGTGCAGAACTTCGCCAACACGCTCACCGTGGAAGACATGGTGCGGTACGTGGCGAGCAAGCTGGCGGCCTGAGCCCCGGCCGGCACGGTGCCGGCGGGCGTGGAGCGGTCCGGCGGCACCAGGATGGCCGGCGGACGCGGGGCGGCAGTGGCCCGGAGTGTGTCATGCGCTGGTTCTGGATCGACCGCTACGAGGAGTTCATCCGCGGCCGGCATGCCACCGCGGTGAAGAACGTCTCGCTCGCCGAGGAGCATCTCCACGACCATTTTCCCGGCGTGGCGATCATGCCCAACTCGCTGATCGTCGAGGGCATGGCCCAGGCGGCCGGGCTGCTCGTGGCCGACGCCATCGACTTCAACCGCCGCGTGGTGCTGGCCAAGGTGGCGGCGGCGGAGTTCTTCTTCGACGCCGTGCCCGGCGACACGATGCGTTTCCGGGCCGAGGTGCTCGACCTCAAGCCCGCCGGTTCGCTCACCAAGGTGACGAGCACCGTGGGCGACCGGGTGCAGGGGCAGGCCGAACTCTTCTTCGCCCACCTCGAGCCGGGCGAAGGGGTGCCGAAGCTCTTCGAGACCGACGAGCTGCTGCGGTGGCTCGACCAGATGCACATCTATGAGGTCGGCCGCGACGAGGCGGGCAATCCGCTGGCGCGGCCCGACTGGTGAGACGACGCGGAGGCGGCTGATGGCCAGCGGCAGGCGGCGGGTGGTGGTGACCGGGATGGGCTGCATCACGCCCCTGGGGCTGGGCGTGGAGCCGCTCTGGAAGAACCTCGTCGCCGGGGCATCCGGCGTGGGACGAACCACGATCTTCGACGCGGCGAAGTTTCCCACCAAGATCGCGGCCGAGGTGAAGGGCTGGGAGATCGCCGCCGAGGGCCAGGATCCGAAAGCCTGGGAGTTTTGCGGACGGCACACGCGGTTTGCGGCCGGCGCGGCGCTGCAGGCGATGCGCGACGCCGGCCTGCCGGCGGGCCTGCCGGCCGATCCCACGCGGCTGGGCATCTACCTCGGCAGCGGCGAGGGCCAGCAGGCTTTCGACGCCTTCACCCGGATGATGATGGCGGCGATCGAAGGCGACACGCTCGACGTGGCCAAGTTCACCAAGCTCGGCCTGGAGACCCTCCACCCGCTCTCCGAGGTGGAGCAGGAGCCGAACATGCCCGCCGGCCACCTCGCGGGCCTGTTCGACGCCCAGGGGCCGAACCTCAACTGTCTCACCGCCTGCGCGGCGTCGAGCCAGGCGATCGGCGAGGCCTGCGAGATCGTCCGCCGCGGCGAGGCCGACGTGATGCTCTCCGGCGGCACGCACAGCATGATTCATCCCTTCGGAGTGACCGGCTTCAACCTGCTCACGGCCCTGTCGACACGGAACGACGAGCCGCATCGGGCCAGCCGGCCCTTCGACAACGACCGCGACGGCTTCGTGCTCGGCGAGGGCGCCGCCATGGTGGTGCTCGAGGAACTCGAGCACGCGAAGCGGCGGGGCGCGAAGATCCACGGGGAGATCCTCGGCTACGGCTCGACGGCCGACGCCTACCGGATCACCGACACCCACCCGGAGGGCCGCGGGGCGGCGGCCTGCATCACCATGGCCCTGCAGGACGCGGGCCTGGGCCTCGGCGACATCCACTACATCAACGCCCACGGCACCAGCACCGACGTCAACGACAAGGTTGAGACCCTGGCGATCAAGAAGGTGTTCGGCGAGGGCGCCTACCGGATCCCCGTGTCGAGCACGAAGAGCATGATGGGCCACCTCATCGCCGCCGCCGGCGCGACGGAACTGATCGTCTGCCTGCTGGCGATCCGCGACGGGCTCCTGCCGCCGACCATCAACTATGAGACGCCCGATCCGAACTGCGACCTCGACTACGTGCCCAACGCGGTGCGGGAGGGCAGGGTCGAGCAGGCCCTTTCGAACTCGTTCGGGTTCGGCGGCCAGAACATCTCGCTGATCGCCGGCCGGTTCCGCGGGTAGGTCAGGTTGCCCAGCTTCGCGCCCGCAGGGTTTCCTCAACCGGCGCCGGCGGCACGACCGATACCACCGGAGTCACGCGGATGGTTCGGCGCGGGTGGTGTGCCCGCACGCAGCGTCCGCCCACCGGGAACCAGCCCATGAAAACGCTCTCGCGCGTCCTCGGCCTCGCCGTCGTGACCGCCGTCGTCGCCACGTCGAGCGGCTGTTCGATCATCGACCGGTTCTTCCTGCTCAACACCGACGGCCCGCATGGCCACCACGCGGCGAACGTGGGCGGAGCATGCCAGGACGGCACGTGCCCGGATGGCGCGTGCCAGGGCGGCCAGTGCGGCCCCGAGGGCTGCCCGACAGGCGGCTGCCAGCCCGGCGGCGCGTGCCAGGAGTGCGAAGGGGGGGCCTGCCATCCGCGGCACGTCGGCCGCTACGGCGGCCTCGCCAAGCACCACCTGACGCCCGAGGAGAAGGCGGCACTGGCCGGCAGCGACTACGGTTCCACGCAGCCTCCGGGGCCGCCGACGGGCGCCGTGGCATATCCCTACTACACGACCCGCGGCCCCCGCGACTTCCTGGCCAAGTGCCCGCCGACGATCGGGCCGCAGTGATGCGGCATCGGGTGCCGGGCACGTTGGGCATCGACGATCACCGCCGGTAGGCTCTCGGGCCTGACCGGCGTCGTCGTTTCGTGGGCCAGAGGGGTGTTCGCATGGCAGCCGCTTCGCATGATTCCGGATCCGGCATGACGTCGTCCGGCCGGCTCACGTTCACGGCGTGGCTCGTGTGCGCGATCGCCGCGATCGGCTTCGCGTTCGACATCTACGAGCTCCTGATGCTGCCGCTGGTGATCAAGCCGGCGCTGGCGGCGCTCGGCGGGCTGACGGCCGAGGGAACGCCGGTGCTCGTGCCGGGTTCGCCGGACTACACGAAGTGGGCCCGGGCGCTGTTCTTCGTGCCCGCGATCGCCGGCGGCGTGTTCGGGCTGCTCGGCGGCTATCTCACCGACCTGCTGGGCCGCCGCCGGGTGCTCACGTTCAGCATCCTGCTCTACGCTTTCTCGGCGATGGCGGCCGGCTTCGCGACGTCGCTGCCGCAGCTGCTCTTCTTCCGCTGCCTCGTCTTCATCGGCGTGTGCGTGGAGTTCGTGGCGGCCGTCGCCTGGCTGGCCGAACTGTTTCCCGACCCGCACCAACGGGAGCGGGTGCTCGGCTGGACGCAGGCCTTCTCCTCGCTCGGCGGCCTGCTCGTGGGCGCGGCCAACGTGCTCGCGGCCCGGTGTGCCGACACGCTGCCGGTGATCCAGGGAGGCCACGAGGCCTGGCGCTACACGCTCATCTCCGGCGTGATCCCCGCGTTGCCGCTCATCCTGATCCGGCCGTTCCTGCCGGAAAGCCCGGTGTGGGCGGCGAAGCGGCAGGCGGGCACGCTGCGGCGGCCGAGCCTCCGCGAGCTCTTCAGCCCGGCCCTCGTTCGCACGACCGTGGTGACCACGCTCGTGTTCGCGGCCAGTTACGGCATCGCGTTTGGCGCCATCCAGCAGCTGCCGCAGATTCTCGGTGGCCCGAAGGGCCATGCGGCGATCCTGGCCACGGCGAAGGCGGCGCAGGACGCGGCAGTGGCCGCGGCAGAGAAGGCCGGAAAGCCCGCGCCGCCGCCGGGCCGGCTCAAGGCGATCGCCGGCAACGCCACCGACGAGGCCGTGGCCACGGTCACGATCTGGCAGGAGATCGGCGGCCTCGTGGGCCGCGTGCTCCTGGCCTTTGCGGCGGTGAACATCGCCAGCCGCCGGATGCTCCTGCGGCTCTTCCAGTGGCCGGCCCTCGTGATCGTGCCGGCGCTCTTCTGGTGGATCTCCACCCAGCTCGCGAACGCCGGCTCCCTGCCGTTGATCAAGGCCGGCATCTTCGTGGCCGGGCTGTTCACGGTGGCGCAGTTCTCCTTCTGGGGCAACTACATCCCGCTGGTGTTCCCCACGCACCTCCGCGGCACCGGCGAGAGCTTCGCGGCCAACATCGGCGGCCGTGTGCTCGGCACCGCCGCGGCCTGGATCACGCTCACGCTTTCCGCGGCCACGCCACCCGATCCGGTGCGGATCGCGCTGGCGGGTGCCGCCGTGGCGGGAGCCTACGCACTGGTGGGCGGCGTCCTCACGCACTGGCTGCCCGAGCCGGCCGCATCGGTCGAGGCGTAGGCGGCTCAGGGCCGATCGACGCCGCCATCAAGCTCCGCCGGCCATGCCGAGAGGTCGTCGGGCGTGTCGAACGCGCGGTGCAACGCGGTCAACTCCGCCTCGCGACGCTCGCGGGGCAACCGGGCCCAGGCCGCCGCTTCTTCGCCCATCGTCCGTGCCAGCAACTCGTAATACCACTCCGGGTACTCGGCCGAAGGTGCCTCGTGGTGTTGGGGTGCGTCGCTCATGGCAGCATCTCCTCGATGGGCGGGGCGAGGGTCGCGATCTCGCTCGGCTCCAGATTCGCAAGCACGGCGGCGCGGGCCAGGCCGGCTTCGTACACGGCACCACGCGCGGCCGCTGTGAGCGGGGCCGGAGGAAGGTCATGCCTGCGGGCGGCTGCCACCACGAGTGCATGCTGGTCGGCAAACGCCATCGATCTCGGCCACGGGCAATCCTCGGCCCGTTGCCACCGTCGATAAAACGCCTTCCAGGCAGTCTGGTAGAGGCCGTAGCGGCCACGGTTGACCGCTTCCCACACGATGCGTTCCGCCCGCACGAGAAACTCGAGACGGTCGTCATCGGCAGTCCGGTCGATGGCCGCACGCAGAGGTCGTGCAGCGCAGGCTGGCTCGCGGGCGCTGGATGGTGTCGCGGCCCACGCCCTCCGCAGCGGCTCCACGGCCTGGAGGTGCAGCACCGCGTGGGAGTCGTTGCGGGCAAAAGACTGCGACGCCAGACCGCCGACGATCGGCCAGTCCCTGTCACGATCGGTCTTTTTCATGCGCGTCACCGTATCCCGATCGGCGAAGTCGGGATCAGACGGGTCGGCGTTCCAATGCTTCACGCGCGGCGGGCGACCGAATAAATCGACATGCTGGTCGGGGCCTCCCCCCTCTGTGCGGACTGCCAGATGGGACGTCCAGCCCCCGGCGAGCCACTCGGCGTCGAGCGGCGCCGCGAAAATGGAGCGATATCGGACCACCCATGGGGGCAGCGAGGTTTCATGGCGAACGAACAGGCTGCGCACTGCCTCGGCCTGATCCGGAGGCACGATCCAATCCGAAACCTTGGTGGTTTGCTGGAGTCCGTAGTGGACGCACGCCATCCCGCTCGTGATCGCGAAGCGAATGCCCGACGCCCGCAGTTCGCCGCGAAAGGTGTTCAGGAAATCGAGCGGGGTCTGCATCAAAACCTCGATCCCGGCGATCCGGATGCTGATTCCATCGACACCGCTTTCATCACCTGTCGTAGACCAGCCGCAGTATAGACGAGCACACGGTGGCCGCTGGCTCGAAGCGACCCTCCCGTGAGCCGGTATTTTCATGTCGGGGATGCGTCGCTACCCTCCTCGCCCTCACCGCTTCCGGAGGGTCCCGATGCTCACCCGCCTGCCCGCCTGCTTCGACGGCTTTCTGGCGCTGCCGATGCCCCTGATGTCGCTCTGCCTGCTCGCCTACTGGGGAGGGCTCGCGTTCGTGGTGCACCGCTGGCTCGTGCCCTGGATCGCGGGCCGTCATGGCCAGAAGCTCGGGCGGCTGGAGGCCGAGGTGCCCGCCCAGATCGGCCTCGCCTTCGGCCTGCTGATCTCGTTCATCGCGATCGCCGTGTGGGAGCAGCATAGCCTTGCCGAGGAGTCGGCCCGCACCGAGGCCGCCGCCTATCGCGAGATGGCCGAGGCGATCGAGGACTCCGGCGATCCCGCCGCCGAGCCGGTCCGCGCGGCGCTCCGCGACACGGTCGCCTTCGTCGTGGACGAGGAATGGCCGCAGCTGGCCCACCTGCTCGTGCCGCGGGTGGCGGCCGGGCCCGTCCGCGACCTGCGGCATGCGATCCATGTCCTGCCCGATGAGTCGCTGAGGACCGAACTCCACGACCTCGCCAAGCAGGCGGCCACCGCGCGGGAGACGCGGCTGCGGATCGCCGCCACCCGCCCGCCGCCGGCCCGCTGGGGCATCGTGGGAGTGCTGGCGCTGCTCACGCTGCTCGGCGTGGGCCTGATCCACGCGGAGTCGCGCCGGGCGCGGCGGATGGCCCTGGGCATGGTGGCGGTGGGCATCAGCTGCTGCTTCGTCGTGCTGTTCGCCTACACGCGGCCCTATCTCGGCCAGTTCGCGGTGCAGCCGGCGGATCTGGCCGACCTCGTCGCCGACCTCGACGACGACGCGGCCGTGGCACGGACGGCGGGCCTGGCCGTGCCGCTCACCCGCTGATCGTCCGCGGCGCCTTGGGCGCGTCGTCGGGCAGCGTGGGCACCGACCAGATCGTGTACAGCCCGACGGCCACCGCGGCGAGGAACGTCCACCTCAGCCACCATGTGAGGCTGTTGAGGAACAGGCTCACCGTCACCACCGCGAGCACCATCCCGATCGCCCGGTACTTCAGCGACCGGCGGATGCCGTGATACTCCTGCCAGTCGTCGAGCGTGGGGCCGAAGGTCTTCGAGCGGTGCAGCCAGGCATGGATCCGCGGCGAGCCGCGGTAGAAGCAATAGCTCGCGAGCAGCACGAACGGCGTGGTCGGCACGAACGGCAGCAGGGCCCCGAGCACGGCGAGCCCGAGGCAGGCCCAGCCGCCCGCGACG
>JBJTQP010000234.1:0-4077 GCA_046075685.1 Planctomycetaceae bacterium
TGATGCTTCCGCAGATCTGTGCCGCCCTGTCGATCGGGTTCTCGGTCGCCGCGGGAGCCGGCGAGCTGCGGTTCAACGACGACATCCGGCCGATCCTGGTCGAGCACTGCTTCTCCTGCCACGGCGCCGACTCGGCGAGCCGCCAGGCCGACCTGCGGCTCGATCGTCGCGACGACGCGGTCGAATCGGCCGCGATCGTGCCGGGCGATCCCGACTCGAGCGTGATGCTCGACCGGATCTTTTCCGACGACCCCGAGGAGGTGATGCCGCCGCCCGCCGCCAAAAAAGCCCTCACGGCCGAACAGAAGGAGAGACTCAAGGCGTGGATCGCCGAGGGAGCGGAGTATCAGCCACACTGGTCGTTCATTCCGCCGGCCCGGCCCGAGCCCCCCTCCGTGGCCCGCGAGGCATGGCCACGGAACCCGATCGACCGGTTCATTCTGGCCCGGCTCGAGCAGGCCGGCCTTGAGCCCGCGCCGGAGGCCGACCGGCGAACGCTGGCGCGCCGTGTGGCACTCGACCTCACCGGGCTGCCGCCCGATCCGGCGCTCGTCGAGGCCTTCGTCATCGACCCGGGGGCCGATGCCTACGAGCGGCTCGTCGACACGCTGCTGGCCAGCCTGGAGTGGGGCGAGCATCGCGGCCGCCACTGGCTCGACTACGCCCGCTATGCCGACACGCACGGCATCCACATCGACAACTTCCGCGAGATGTGGACCTACCGGCAGTGGGTCATCAACGCCTTCAACCGCAACATGCCGTTCGACAGGTTCACGATCCTGCAGCTCGCAGGCGACCTCGTGAGCGACCATGGCAGCGACGCCACGCCGGCGCAGATTCTCGACGACCGGATCGCCAGCGGTTTCAACCGCTGCAACATCACCACCAACGAGGGTGGAGCGATCGACGAGGAGTATCTCGTGCTCTACACCCGCGATCGCACCGAGACCACGGCCACGGTCTGGATGGGGATGACCACGGGGTGCGCGGTCTGCCACAACCACAAGTTCGACCCGCTCAGCCAGCGGGAGTTCTACGAACTTGCCGCCTTCTTCAACAACACGACGCAGAAGGCCATGGACGGCAACGTGAAGGATACGCCGCCGATTCTCGCCGTGCCGCGACCGGAAGATCAGGAGCGGTTCGCGGAACTCGAGCGGCTGCTGCCTCCCGCCCGAAGCACCGTCGAGGAGCGAAAGAAGTCGGCCCGGCCGGAGTTCCATCAGTGGCTGACGAAAGCCACGCCCGAGTCGGTGGCGAAGCTGCTGCCCCAGGAGACGCCGCTGGTCGACGTGCCCTGCAGCGAGGGCACGGGGGCGACGGTGCGCGTGGGCCTGCTCGGCAAGCAGACCGACCTCCCGCTGACACCGGCCACGAAGTGGCAGGCCGGCCCGACGGGCCGCCAGGCGCTGCTGCTCGACGGCCGGGCGCTGGAACTCCCGGCGGCCGGCGACTTCGAGCACGACCAGCCGTTCACCGTGTCGCTCTGGGCGCGGGTGCCGGCGAACGACTCGTCGTACGCGCTGCTCGCCCGCATCGACGAGGATCGAGGCTTCCGCGGCTGGGACGTCTGGGTGCAGGGGAGGCGGATCGCCATGCACCAGATCCATTCCTGGTCGGACGACGCGCTCAAGGTGGCGTCGAACGCCCAGCTCAAGCCCGACACCTGGACGCTCGTCACGATCACCGCCGACGGCTCGGGCAAGGCCGAGGGGCTGAAGATCTACTTCGACGGCAAGCCCCAGAAGACGAAGGTCGAGAACAACTCGTTCAAGAAGTCGTCGATCCGTGGCGACGTGCCGCTGGTGATCGGCGGCCGCTCGAAGGGATCCGCCGCCCACGGCGCGGGCGTGGCGGAGGTGCGGATCTGGGGCCGGGCCTTCGCCGCCGGCGAGGTCGAGGGGCTGGCCCGCGGCGGAGCGCTCGCGGAGATCGTAAAGCTTCCGCCGGACGAGCGGCCGAAGGCGGCCGGCAGCCTCTACGACTGGTGGCTCGTCACCGCCGACACGATCTACCAGGAGGCTGCGGCCCGCGTGGCCGGCCTCGAGGGCGAGCAGGCGGAGATCCGCACACGCGGCACGATCGCCCACGTGATGAACGAAAAGCCGGAGATGCCCAAGGCCTTCGTGCTCGACCGGGGCGAGTACGACAAGCGGAAGGACGAGGTCGGCCCCGACACGCCCGACATCCTGCCGCCGTTTCCCGAGTCGCTGCCGAAAAACCGCCTCGGCCTCGCGAAGTGGCTGCTGCTTCAGGAGCACCCGCTGACGACGCGGGTGACGGTGAACCGTTTCTGGCAGGAGGTGTTCGGCACGGGACTGGTGAAGACCAGCGGCGACTTCGGAATCACCGGCGAACTGCCCAGCCATCCGGAGCTGCTCGACTGGCTGGCGGTGGAGTTCCGCGAGTCGGGCTGGGACATCAAACGGCTCTTCCGGCTCATGGTGACGAGCGCCGCCTATCGCCAGGCCGCCGTCGCCACGCCCGAGAAGCTCGCCAAGGACGCCGCCAACCGCCTCGTCTCCCGGGGCCCCCGGTTCCGGATGGATGCGGAGATGATCCGCGATGTCGCCCTCGCCTCCAGCGGGCTGCTCGTGCGGCAGATCGGCGGCCCCAGCGTGCGTCCCTACCAGCCCGACGGCATCTGGGAGGCCGTGGCGATGGACAACAGCGACACCCGCTCCTACAAGCGGGACAGCGGCGAGGGGCTCTACCGCCGCAGCATGTACTGGTTCTGGAAGCGGTCGGCCCCGCCCGCGCCAATGGAAATCTTCAACGCGCCGTCGCGTGAGAACTGCTGCGTGAAGCGGGAGCGGACCAACACGCCCCTCCAGGCGCTCGTCGTGCTCAACGACCCGCAGTTCGTCGAGGCGGCGCGGGCTCTCGCCGACCGAACCCTGGAACTCGGCGGCGGCACCGACGACTCGCGGATCGACTTCCTGGCCCGGCGGGTGCTGTCGCGGCCGCTCGACGGCGACGAGCTGGCCGTGGCGAAGAAATCGCTCGCCACGCTCGCGGCGCACTACGCCGCCCATCCGGATGACGCCAGCGCGGTGGTCGCCGTGGGCGACTCCAAGCCCCGGCATCCCGACACCGTCGCGCTTGCGGGCTGGACGATGCTCGCCAACGAGCTCCTGAACCTCGACGAGGCGCTCTGCAAATGAACCCGCCGATCCGCTCGCCGCTCGATGAATTGGGGCTCAACCTCACCCGCCGGCGGTTCTTCGAGCAGGGCAGCCACCTGCTCGGGGGCGCGGCCCTGGCGGCGCTCGCCGCACACGATGCCGGCGCCGCCACGCTCGGCACCGGCCCCGCCGGGCCCCGGGTGCCGGGTGCGATCGGCCCGCACTTCGCCCCCCGGGCGAAGCATGTGATCTACCTCCACATGGTCGGCGGCCCGCCGCAGCAGGATCTCTTCGACTACAAGCCGGCGATGGACGACTGGTACGACAAGGACCTCCCTGAGAGCATCCGCAACGGCCAGCGGCTCACCACGATGACCTCCGGCCAGAAGCGGTTTCCGATCGCGCCCTCGATCTTCAGGTTCGCCAGGCATGGCGAGTGCGGCATGTGGGTGAGCGAGGTGCTCCCCTGGACCGCGAAGATGGTCGACGAGATGTGCTTCATCCGCAGCATGCACACCGAGGCGATCAACCACGAGCCGGCGATCTGCTACATGCAGACCGGCAACCAGATCGTGGGGCGGCCGTGCCTGGGCTCGTGGACGAGCTACGGCCTCGGGAGCCTCAACGCCGACCTGCCCACCTTCGTGGTGCTCGTGGCCCGGTCGAGCAAGCCCGAGCAGCCGCAGGCCATCGGCGCCCGGCTCTGGTCGAGCGGATTCCTGCCGGGCGAGTATTCCGGGGTGAGTTTTCGCAGCGCCGGCGACCCGATCCTGTACATCAACAATCCGCCCGGCGTGCCGGCCGATGTCCGCCGCGCCACGCTCGATGGTCTGCAGGCCCTCAATCAGCGGACACTCGATAAGATCGGCGACCCGGAGACACGCACGCGCATCGCCCAGTACGAGATGGCGTTTCGGATGCAGGCGAGCGTGCCGGAACTGACGAACCTGGC
>JBJTQP010000235.1:0-4876 GCA_046075685.1 Planctomycetaceae bacterium
GTGGCTGCGAGCACGCCGTTGGCCACGCTCTGGGTGCTGGCGTTGGGGTTGAGCGTGGCCCGGACGGTCACGCCCGTCGAGCCGCTGAAGGTCGGGCTCGAAACGCTCGCGAACACGGCCCCGGCGCCGCTTCCGGACAGCGTGGTGTATCCCGATCCATAGGTCTGGGCCGCCCCCGTGGGACCGTTGGCAGCCAGAGACCATGTCCGCTGGGGCCCCGACGGGAAGCTGTCGCTCCACGACGTCTGCCCAAAGCCCACCCGAGGCAGGACCGTGACGGCCAGCAGGGCGAATCCGGTCAACCATGAGCGATTCATAGAAGCGTCTCCAAGAGAAGTGGTGTCACCAAAAAAGTCGTTGCGTACGCAGAAAAACTGCTTCACAACCCAGAAGACCCGGTCACGACGAGTCGACCTTCAACGCGAATCCCGGGTGCAAATATCGAGCAGCTTTCCCTCCACGGAATAATAACTTAGTGACATCTGATGCGACGTCAACGGCCAAAATTGGAAAAGGGACGAATCGGGCACGGGGAGGGACGAATCGGGCACGGGGAGGGACGAATCGGGAAAAAGAAGGGATGAATCCGCCAAGGGCTGGGACGAATCGGCGGCGAGGCGTTCGGGAAATTGAGCAGGTTTGTGTCGGATCGGGCGCAGGCACAGGTTGAAAACCTGTGCGACGTGGGGCACGGGTGGAACACCGTGGCGACGTGCGGGCGCGAGTTCGAAACCGGCGCGGCGGAACGGGGGCCGAGAGCGCCGCTTACCGATCCATCTGCATGGGTTCGCCGTCGGCGCGGTGCGCGAGGCGATTGAAGGTTTCCACGTCGATCGAATAGTCGAAGCCGGCCACGGAGCCGTCGGCGAAGACGGCGTTGATGCCCGCCGCGTGGGCCGAGCCTGGCGTCGTCCAGCGGGAAAAGTCGCCGTAGACGAACTGCGGCGAATCCTGCTGCGGCCGGCAGTAGCCGTGGATCACGGCGTCGAAGTCCCAGCCGGTCGACCAGCCCTCGTCGTCGCCATAGCGCTCGTTGGGCCGCGGATTGTCGTAGGGCTGCCGGAGCCGCTTCTCCGTGTAGAGCAGCGTCTTGGAGGTCCCGTCGGCGATCTGCCGCATGCGGGCGTTGCCGCCGTAGCCGAGATCGACCAGGTTGCCTCCTTCCCGGAAAAAGGTGCCACGGGCGATCGCTCCCTGGTAGCCGTAATAGTTGGAGATGGCCGCCTTCGGCCGCGGCGATCGGCTCCCGCCGTCGTTGCCGCCGAGTGAGCCGTAAAAGCCCCAGCCGATCGCGCATCCCCGCAGGGCCGGAAGGGTGCCCGGGGCGGTCTGCTCCTGCATGTTGCTGTCGAATCGCGACGCATCGACGCTCCGCGGGGGCCCGGGATGGACGGCCGCGTAGTCGAGCAGCCAGAAGTCGGTGTTCCGCTCAGGATTGAAAAACTTCGACGGCGACCGGCGGCTCGGGCAGAAGTACGTCCCCACCGGCGTGTTTTGGATCTGTGCCTCGGTGGCGATCGTGCTCGCCGCAAACTCCTCGATGTAGGGCAGGATCTGAAAGGCCCAGCCGAGCCCCTGCTTGTCGGGCCCCAGCGGCTTTCCCCCCTGCACGTAGTTTTGGATCTGCGGATAGGTGGTGATGCCGCCGCTGGGGAAGAAGCGGTTGGCCGACTCGAGCGAGAGCGTGGCCAGGCCGAGCTGCTTGAGCTGGTTGCGGCACTGGGTGCGGCGGGCCGCCTCTCGGGCCGACTGCACCGCCGGCAGGAGCAGGCCGATCAGCGTGGCGATGATCGCGATCACCACCAGGAGCTCCACGAGCGTGAAACCCCGCCGCGGGGTGCGGCTTCGGCACCCGATGAAAGCCGACGTCATCGCGATCTCCCCGAGAACCGGCGGCCACGGCCGGCCGAGGCCAGAGCCGCGATCCCCGCGATCAGGCCGGCCCACCCCGCCGGCTCCGGCACCGCCACGGCGGCCCCGGCCGCAGGCGACGTGTTGTAGAGCCCGGCGTCGAACAGCCCCGCCGAGAGGAAGCTCGCGGCGTCGAGGATGTCCACGAAGCCGTCGTAGGTGAAGTCACCCTCGTTCCACGAGGCGGGCGTGCCCGAGTCGAACTTGCCGCCGGCGAGGAAGTTTCCGGCATCGAGGATGTCCACCTGCCAGTCGAGATTCGTGTCGCCGGCCGCGGCGAACGCGAAGGTCACCGATCCGTCGCCGTTGTCGAGCCAGCCCACCGTGCGGTCGCCGGCGCTGGCCGCCGCCGCGCTCGACGTGATCCCGGCCGTGCCGTTCCAGGAGCCGTCGCCCCGGCCGGCGAGCACCGCCGTGACCAGGCCGGCCGGCGAGAGCCCCGAGGTGACGGTGACCAGGCCGTTGCCCACGTCGAACAGCCCGCCCGCATTCGGATTGAGGCCGCCGAGGGTCGCCTGCAGGCCGGTGGTCATCGAGACCGTGCCGCCGGCGAGCGGCACGAGCCGGCTCGTGCCGAGCGCCCCTCCGTTGGCGAGCGTCAGCCGGCCCGCCTCCACGCGGCTGGTGCCCGAGAGATTTCCGGCGCCGGCGACCACGAGGGTGCCGGTGTCGGTCTTACGGAAGCCGGCCGTGCCCGAGAGCGGCGCGGCGATCCGGGCGGAGACGCCCGGGGCCACGCGAATCGTCCCGCCGGTGCCGCCGAGCGTGAGCGTGCCGCCGGTGAGCACATAGCCGTTGACGCCGAACTCCAGGCCCCCCGCCGACGTCACGCCCGTGGACTCGATCGTCACCGTGCCGGGCGTGCCGCGGAAGATTCCCTTGCGGTCCGACTCCCAGAAGGTGGGCGCCCCCGCATAGAGCCAGTTGGCCTGCGTGCTCCGCCAGGTGCCGCTGCCGCCCACGCGTAAGGTGTCCTTGGGAATCGTGAGGTCGGTGTTGCCGCCCCAGGTGAGATCCGGCGAGGAGAACGAGGCCGATGTGGTGCCGAACCGGCCCAGGAGCGTGGGCGACGCCCCGCCGGCGTTCCGCCAGGCGAACACCCCCGCCCGGCCCGGGGGCAGCGGGCTCACCGCCGCGGGATCGAGGGGATCGAAGTTGTCGCGGAGGATGTCGGCATACTCGGCGATCAGGGTGCCCCCCGTGGTGTAGAGCCGGGCCGTCACCACGCCGTTGCCGAGCACGTTGAGCGGGCTGACCTCCGCCTCAACCACGTAGCTCGTGGCCGGATTGAATCCCGTGAAGTTGGCCCCGCCGAGGAAGGTGACGCTGCCGAACGACGACTTGTTGATCTCGATGATGTTGGTGCCCGTCGCGCTCGTGGACCAGGTGACCCCCACGGAATAGGCGGACGTGAAGAACGGATTGAGGCTGGCGAGCACGCCCACGTGCGAGAAGAGTTGGGGCTGGTGGGGCGTGGGGTTCACGACCGACCGGACCACCACGCCCTGGGTGCCGTCGAACGTCTGGTCGACGTAGCCATAGGCGATCTGAGCGCCGTTCTTGTCGAGGGTGCTGGTGCTCGAGATCTGCAGGCCGTCGGCGAAGTAGCTCAGCGTGGCTTGCGACCCCCCCGGCAGCTCGCTGCGGATCCATGCCTGCTGGGGGACTCCCCCTGGAAAGGTGTCCCGCCACGTCTGCGCGGCAGAGGTCCCCGTCCAGGCGGCCAGCAGGAGCCCGATCACTCCCCGAAACCCCACGGCCCGACGCCGGACCACACCCCCACGTCCCTTTTTCATCGAGATTCCCCCACGACGGCATCGTTCCTGCGGACACACTTCCGCCAAGGAATAACTTATAGCGGCGTCTCGCAGGGTGGCAAGGGAAAAAGGAAAGCCCCCTCACGCGACGGAGCGGCAAGGAAGATCCTTCGGAGGGGTGGGGTGGCCGCTTCCCTGCTCGCGGGGACCGCGGCGGGCTACCAGTCGCCGCCCCCGGCCTGACCGTCGGCCGGATGGCAGACTCCGGCCCAGACCTCCTCGGCGATCCCCTCGGCGACGGTGCGCACGCTGCCGTCCACCAGCGCCACCGGCAGGCCGGCGGGGTGCGACGCCTGCGCCCGGGTGGAATCGCAGCCCGAGACCCAGTTGGGCGTTACCTGGAAAGGGCTTGCAGCTGCGGTATCCGGGCGTGCCCGGCGTCTGACGGTCTTCGTTGATGCAGAACACCGGCCGCCACATGTCGTTGGCGTCGCTCCAGAGGTTGCCGCGGGCGTCCTCCTGACGGCCGGTCGAGCCGCAGGTGCCGTACCGCTCGGCGAGCATCACCGTCTTCGAGGCTCCATCGGGCACGCTCGCGGGGATCCGCGACACGCCCTCGAGCCGGGCCGCCACGGTGGCCGCCGGCGGGTTGCCGAAGACGTTGTAGTTGGCGGCGTAGCTACCCACTGCCCAGGTGTTGGCCCCGCCGTTGGTCGTGAGCGCCAGGCCGCCGGCATGGGTACCGGCTCGCCGATCTCGTGCCGCCGATCTCGTGCCGCCGCCGCGGAAGCACCGGCACAGGTATCACGGGGTGTTTGCACCTAACCACAAGCTCAGGCGGGCCGTCACGGCGCTCGCGATCGGGAATGTCGGCAAGCGGAGCGACGCTGGGCATGCGGGCGACGGTCACGCCACGGGAGGCTGCTGCGACGCACATCAAAAGCCAAGCTCGCACGACACGTCACGGATGGCCTGGGCGAAACTCATGGCCCGGGTGGGGGAGCAGTTTCCCCTCGAGTGCCCGGGTTGTGGTGACGAAATCCGGCTGATCGCGTTCATCACGGAGCCGGGGCCGATCCGGAAGATCCTCACACATTTGTGCGAACCGCTCGCACCGCCACCAATCGCAGCCGCGCGGGGCCCGCCGACCGACTGGGACGAACTCGTGCAGGCCCACGACGACCGCGACGTCTTTCAAGCCTCGCCCG
>JBJTQP010000236.1:0-6354 GCA_046075685.1 Planctomycetaceae bacterium
CCGTGGGCGACCGCCCAGATGATGTTCTGCGGGCCCCAGGCGGCGTCGCCACCGAAGAAGACCCTCGGGTGCGTGCTCTGGTGGGTGGTGCGATCGACAACGGGCATGCCCTTGGCGTCGAACTCCACGCCGATGTCACGCTCGATCCAGGGGAAGGCGTTGTCCTGACCGATGGCGAGGATCACGGCGTCGCACGGGATCGTGATCGTCCGCAGCACCCGGCTCGTGGCCCGGCCGGATGCGTCCTCGGTCCATTCGAGAACCTCGAACTCCATGCCCACGAGCTTCCCGTGCTCGACGATCATCCGCGTGGGGGCGTGATTCTCGATGATCTCGACCTGCTCCTCTTCGGCATCCTCGAGTTCCCACGGGGAAGCCTTGAAGTGCCTCCGGCCCCGCCGCGCCACCACCTTCACGTCGGTGGCCCCGAGCCGCTTGGCGGTGCGGCAGCAGTCCATGGCGGTGTTGCCGACCCCGATGATGATCACCCGGGGCTCGATCCGTTCCACGTGCTTGAAATGCACGTTCGCGAGCCACTCGATGCCGAGGTGCACCTGGGCTGCCGCCTCGGCTCTTCCGGGGATGTCGAGATCCTTGCCGCGGGGAGCACCGCTGCCGATGAACACGGCGTCGTAGCCTTCCGCGAGCAGCGCCGTGAGGCTGGTCACGGGTGTGCCGTACCGCACCTCCGCACCCATGTCGATGATGTAGCCGCACTCGTCGTCGAGCACCGACGCCGGCAGGCGGAAGGAGGGGATGTTGATCCGCATCAGTCCGCCCGGCTCGTGGTTCTTCTCGAAGATCACCACCTCGTAGCCGAGCGGCAGGAGGTCGTTGGCCACGGTGAGCGACGCGGGGCCCGCGCCGACGAGCGCGACCCGCTTGCCGTTCTTCACCTCGGGCGGCTTGGGAAGGAACGGCCGGATCTCGTCGCGCAGGTCGGCCGCCACCCGCTTGAGCCGGCAGATTGCGACCGGCTTCTCGTCGACGCGGCCGCGGCGGCAGGCGGGCTCGCAGGGGCGGTCGCAGGTGCGGCCCAGCACCCCGGGAAACACGTTCGACTCCCGATTGAGCAGGTACGACTCGGTGTACCGGCCCTGGGCGATCAGGCGGATGTAGGCCGGGACGTTGGTGTGGGCCGGGCAGGCCCACTGGCAGTCGACGACCTTGTGGAAATAGCGCGGATCTGAGACGTCGGTCGGTTCCATGGCGCGAGAGTGTTCCAGGCCCAAAATCCCTGTGCGTTGAACCCCGTAGTGTCGCCCGATCGGCCTGTCGTGGCAAGCCGAAATGCCGCCTGCGTGCCAGTCGGCGGCAGGTGCCCCTGGGGGCGGGAATCCCGCAGATGCATGGCGGGTGGACCCAGCCTGACGGACGCCCCGCCCGCGGGTAGGATCAAGCCAGGTAGGGTTGCTTTGCCTCCGCGGGGAGTTGTGCCGATGCGTTCACTGACGTCGCTGCTGGTGGTGATGGCGGCGGTGACCTCGACCGTGGCAGGAGTGGCGCTGGCCGACACGGCCGCGGCCAAACCTGCCAAGACTCCCGATCCCGCCTTCGCGCCGGTCGCCGACGTGCCCGGGCTTCCCCGCGTGCTCCTGATCGGCGACTCGATTTCGATCGGCTACACGCTTCCCACCCGCAGGCTGCTCGAGGGCCGGGCCAACGTGCACCGCATCCCGACCAACGGCGGGCCGACCACCAGGGGGCTGGCACACCTCGACAGCTGGCTGGGTTCGTCGCAGTGGGACGTGATCCACTTCAACTTCGGACTTCATGACCTCAAGCATGTGGATGCGTCCGGCGCCACGGTCGATGTGGTCGCGGGCAACCGGCAGGTGGAGCCGGCCGCCTACCGCGACAACCTGCTGGCCATCGTGCGGCGGCTCAAGCAGACCGGGGCGAAGCTGATCTGGTGCTCGACGACACCCGTGCCCGAAGGCGCCAAGGGCCGCATCCCCGGCGACGAACTGGCCTACAACTCTCTGGCAGCAGAGGTCATGGCCGCCGAGGGGGTCGAGATCAACGACCTGCACGCGTTCGCAGCTCCCCGACGCGCCGAGATCGGCAAGCCGGCCGACGTCCACTACACGGCCAAGGGCTCCGAGACGCTCGCCACCGAGGTGGCCCGGCGGATCGAGGCGGCGCTGCCGGCGGCCGCGAAGGGACCGTCAACTGCGGGCCGCGAAGGCCCGTGACCACGCCTTCGCAGTCGGCCAATCGCCGAACTTCAGCGGCGTAAAGCTGCGGCCGTTGCTCGCCAGGACCCGCCAGGCGCCGTTCGTCGGATTGCGCACCGCCACGTCATCCAGACCGTCGGCGTTGAAGTCGCCCACGGTCGCAAACTGCCCGATCGCCAGGTACGTCCAGGCCGACGTGGCGAACGTCTTGCCGTCGCTGAGAGAGACCACCCAGGCGCCATCGGCCCGCTGGCCGACGATGTCGGCCCTGCCATCGCCGTTGAAGTCGCCGCCGCGGACGTTGGTCCATGTCGTCGTGTTGTCCCAGGCTCCGACCTTCAGGGGCGTGAAGATCGTGCCGTTGCTGGTCAGCACCCGCCATGATCCGTTGCCGGGGTTGCGGACCGCGACGTCGTCACGGCCGTCGCCGTTGTAGTCGCCGACGGTGCCGAACTGGCCCGCTGAGAACCAGGCCCAGACATTCGAGGAGAAGGAGGTGCCGGTGCTCGCGGCCACCACCCAGGCACTGTCCGACCTCTGGCCGACGAGGTCGTCGCGGCCGTCGTTGTTGAAGTCGCCCGCCAGGACGTTGCTCCAGGTCAGCGAGGGATTCCAGCGGCCGAACTGGGAGGCGGTGAATCCGGTGCCGGAACTCGTCAGCACCTGCCACGAGCCATCCGCCGGATCGCGGACGGCGATGTCGGCCTTGCGGTCGCCGTTGAAGTCGCCCACGGTGGGGAACTGGAACGCCGCGACACCGCCCCAAGCGGCGGGAGCAGAGGGGCCCGACGACGGGTTGGTCGTCACCAACCAGGTGCCGGCACTCGTCTGTGCGGCCACGTCGGTGCGGCTGTCGCCGTCAAAGTCGCCGGACACCGTGTTGGCCCACGTCTGGCCGGCGGGCAGGGTCGCGAGGGACGTGGTCGTGAATGACGAGCCCGTCGACCGGCTGATCGAGAGCTCGTCGCCGGCCAGGCCGACGACCGAGTTGGCCTTGGTCGTCAGGTCGGGCGACGCGTAGACCACCACGCGGCCGTAGCGGCTGCCCACGACGCCATGCTCGGTGTACTGGAACATGTCTCGGCCGGGGCCGTAGCCGATGTCCTGCGTCGTGATGGAGACGAAGTTCCGCTCCGCGTCGGCGATCGTCAGTGACTTGGGCGCTACGACGACACCAAAGTTCCAGGGCTTGTTGAACCAGCCATTCGTGGACGCGGTGTTCGGCCCGCTGGTCGCGAGCGTGGGCGTGTTGGAGAGCGACGGCGCTCCCGCGAGACGCGCAGGGAAGGTGGTCACGATCGACCAGTTGCCCGCGGGCAGCGTCTTCCTCTCCGTCGCCGTGGAGACGGCGTTCTGCACGGTGCCGGCCGGGAACACGAACGGCCCCGGGGTGGAGCCGGTGATGTTCACCACTTCCGTGTTGTAGGTGAAGTTGACCAGCGAGATGTTGCGTGCCACGGGGTCGATTTGGAGTTCACCCGAGGAGACGTCGAAGTAGGCGGTCGGGTCGGTGGCGGCCGCCATGCCCACCGGCCGGGCGAACTCGAGCCCGGGCGACGCGGTGAGGAGCGACCGCGGCTCGAGCCGTTCCACGAGTTCCACTGCCTGCCGCCGCTGCGCGGAGCGGCGGGATGAACCGAAGCGACGGGCAATCATGACCCACCTCCTGCTGGGGCCGCCGGCGGGCGGCTTTCTCCGGGGAATCGCTCGACCCGCCGTCACCACCCACTGGCAGGCTAGGAAAGACGGGTTCTGCCGTCAACGATACGGCCCGATCGTGGCCGCGGTTCGCCGACCACACCCTGCGCCCGGGATTTCACATATGACACGGCTCGACGCCGCGGTGCGAACCTCGGCGCCGTGGCGTGCGTATACTTGGCGTTGGAAGGTGCATCCGTCTCGATTCGGGCGACCCACGCGGCCGCCCGGGCCAACCTCGCGAAAGCACAAGGTGGCGACCTGACCCGGCGACGGTTCAGGAGGATGCGCGTCGGGAGTGCGACGGTCCCCAGGGGATCGTCGGTTCTCGGCGAAGCTTTCGGGCCTCGCGCGGTCTGCGGCCGACGTCGCGGAGCGTGGCACGGGCTCCTTCCCGCCATCGGAGGCAAGGAGCCGCTCATGCCCCTCGGATACCCATCGCTTCGGGTCGATCCCGCCAACCCGCTGCACCACCTGTGGTGCAACAACGGCACGTGGTGGATCCACTACACGCTCCACTTTGACGGTCGCAAACGCCGCATCCGCCGGTCGCTCCGCACCACCGCCGTCGCCGATGCCATGAGCCGGCGCGACGAGATTCTGGAACGGCTCGCCCGCGAAGGAGAGCCGGTTCCCGAACGACGTCCGCCTCCCGGACCACCGGTGGCCGCATCCTTCGTCCCCCTTTTCCATCACCCCTGGAGTTCCGCGACATGAGCACGACGCAACGGGTCTTGACGCTGTTTCCCTACCTGCACACCGGCTGCTGGGTCTTTGACGACGAACGGACCGGGCTCAAGGAGGAGGCCTTCGTGCTCGGCATGTCGGAGATGATCACCCGGGTCGTGGTCGACAAGGCAGTTCCAGAGGCCGAACGCGGGTTCGCGCTCACGTTCTCCGACCAGCCGTTCGCCGGGCATGACGTCGAGCTGCGCTGGCTGCGGCCCGACCCGCTCGGCGGCAACTGGTACGCCGGCGACGTGGCCGGCGAGCGCATGGAGGGCTGGCTGTGCCCGGCGCTGCTGCTCTACTTCCTCGACCCCCCGCCGCGGATCTTCGTCCGCTGCGATCCGCTGCCGGCGGGCGTCGATCCGATCTGGACACCGCCGCCCGGGGTGGCGGGCCGGCGATTCGTGGAGGCGCCCCGGGCGGTGGAGGAACGCCGGTCGCGGGGTGGCGATGGCTGAGCACCGGGGTTCACCCGGGCGAGCCCTGCCGGCGGGCGAGGAGATCCGCGTACGAGCAATCGACGAGGTCCGCCTCGGTGATCCCGAGCCGCTGCAGCAGGTCGGCGGCCCGGGCGTGTCCCTCGGCCTCGGGCTGCCCGTCGTCGAGCATCACCTCCAGTTCGAGGAAGTGCCCGAGACCGGTGACGTCGTCGAGGTGAATCCTCGTCCGGCCCGCCATCACGACGCTTCTCGTCTTCTCGACCGTGTGCTCCACGCCGAGAGCCTGCGCGAGGACCTCGCGCAGCGTTCCGGCCTTGCCCAGTGCCGCCCGCAGGTAGGTCGACGGCTTGCTGCCCATGAGATCCGGCCGGTCGTACCAGATCAGCTCGTCTTGTCCGGAGAGCTGCTCGCGCAGCTTCAGTCGGCCATGCCGGCAGCGAAAGAACGTGTCACGTTGCACGAGTGTTTCGGGCTGTTGGTCGCCGAGGGCCACGGCCCGCGCGGCGATCGCCATGGGATCGGTCACCCGCGCCTTGATTTCGATGTTTTTCGGCATGGCATTCGGCAGCCAGGCGTGATGCCGGTGGGGTACGAGGCACCGTTGCCGCGTTCAGCATACGCCATCTTCGTGCCGACTATGACGCGGGTTTGAGATGCGGCGGAAGCGTACGATCAACGGCCGCGGCGGGCACGGTGACTCGCGGTCGGCTTCACAACGCATGTACGAGGCACCCCATGGCAGCAGACCAGGAACCCGTCCGCTTCGACATCCAGTCGAGGGCCACCATCCTCGACATCTATCGCGCCTTTCGGCAGTACGCCGAGAAGGTCGCGGCCGCGAATGGCAGGACGCTTGCTCCGGCGTGGTACGCGGACGGGCCGAAGGACAGGCCGGAGCTCTACAAGGATCAGCCGCACCTGCTGGGAGATACGAGTGAATCCGGCCCCGAGCCGTGATCGTCGAACGCGACCGCGGAAGCGATGCGCCTGCTGCACGCGTGGCGGTGGCTTCGCTGGAGGCTCGAACACAGTACGCCCGGCTGGACTCGAACCAGCGACCCTGGGATTAGAAATCCCATGCTCTATCCACCTGAGCTACGGGCGCGAAGGGGGTTTCTGCGTCTCCGGACCGCCACTGTTCGGCCATCTGTGAGGCGCAGGCCCCGAAAATCCCATTATGTACCACGGGCGGTTCGGCGGCGCCGCCGCCCCTATCGACTGCGTCCCAGCACTTCCAGCCGCAGAACACCTCCTGTTCCCACGCCATCCGCCGGAACTTCGGGGCCACGTCGAACCTGGCCGGTCTGGAC
>JBJTQP010000237.1:0-42180 GCA_046075685.1 Planctomycetaceae bacterium
AGGCTCGGGGCTGCCCATGCCCGTCGCCGGACGTTCGCGTCGGGCATCCTGCCCGACGCTCACTCGGATGCCGCCATCGCTTCGCCATCGTGGCTTCGCTTGGCGTCATACGCCGGCTCTCGGGCACAGGCAGCCCCTCGCTGAGATTCTCGTAGCCGCGGGATTGCAGCCTGCGGAATCCGGCCGGCCGCGGAGCTGAACCGACGCGCGAGGATCAAGTGGAGTCCGTATGAGTACACGCCTGCCGGGCCCTCCTGGCCCCGACAGGCTGAGGCGTGGTGGGCGTCGCCGGATGCGAGGCATGCCGACCGCGGAAACCACGGCGTTTCCGCCGGTCGGCCACGTGGACAAAGGCCGGGGAGGGCTCTGGCCACGGACAGGTAGACTAAGCCTTTGTGCAGGGAGAAGGCGTCACGATCGATGCGCCGGGGACGCCTTCGTATGATCCGTGCCGGCAGGGGCGGAGTGACGCTGATCGAAGTGCTGGTGGTCGTGGCCATCATCGGCCTGTTGATCGCGCTGCTGCTGCCGGCCGTGCAGTCGGCCCGGGAGACGGCTCGCCGCATGAAGTGCGGCGGCAACCTCAGGCAGATCGGGATCGCGGTCATGATGCACCACGAGGCCCGGAGGAGGCTGCCGACCACGGTGGCGTCCGGGACGGTCTCCGAGCGGAACGACCTTGACCCGCGGTCCGGCACGTCGCACTCGTGGCTGGTGCAGATCCTGCCCTACCTCGAGGAACAGTCGCGGTTCGACCGCTTCGACCTCGGCAGCAGCCTGTTCGATCCTCGGCTGGAATCGGGGCCGCCGGGGCCCGAGGCGGACAGGCCCGCGGTGCTCGCCTGCCCGGGCGATCCTGGCGGTCCGCCGTTTCGGCACGAGACGCTCACCCGCGGCAGGCCGTGCGGCAAGGGCAGTTATGCAGCGTGGGCGAGTCCCTACCACGTGGAGCATCAGCATCGTCATCCGGCGGCGCTCGGCTGGCGTCAGCGGCCCCGGCTCGCCGACCTTCGCGATGGAGCCCATGCCACGCTCGTGGCGTCCGAGGTGCTCGGCGGAGTCGAGGAGTGGGACGCCCGCGGCGCATGGGCCGTCGGCTGGAACGCGGCCAGCGTGCTGGCCTACGACATGCACGCCTATCCGGACAGGCCCCCATTCCGGCATTTCCCCATGAGCCTCGGCCACACGCAGCGGCCGAACCTGCGGGATGCGGAGGTGAATGTCGACATCCTCTACGCCTGCCCGGACGAGGATGCCGACCCCGCCGGCACGCGTGGGCCGCCCTGCGCGGAGTGGCGTGAGGACGACATCTGGCGCTACCTCTCGAGCGCGCCACGGAGCACGCATCCCGGAGGCGTGCAGGCGCTGTGGGCCGATGGCCGCGTGGATTTCCTCGAGGACGGGATCGACGAGGTCACACTCGCCTACCTGATCGCCATCGACGACGGCCGTCCCGTGTCGCCGCCGGTGCGCTGATCCGCGCGGGCTCGCGGATCCATGGGTAGAATCCCGGCAGTCGCACGTCCCAAACGTCCCAACGCCGCCCATGCCCGACATCCTCGACCAGATCGTGACTCGCAAGAAGGCGGAGGTCGCTCTCGCGAGGGAACGCGTGCCGACGGCGGCCCTCAGCGGCCGGCTTTCCGTCAGTCCGCCGCCCCGGGACTTCTTCGCCGCCCTCTGCCAACCGGGGCCGATCCGCCTGATCGCGGAGTTCAAGCGGAAGAGTCCTTCCGCGGGGCAGATTCGGCCCGGCGCGACGGTCGAGGACGTGGTGCGCGGGTATGCCGCAGCCGGGGCGAGCTGCCTCTCCGTGCTCACCGATGCGGTCGACTTCGGCGGCAGCCTCGTCGATCTCGAGGCCGCGCGGGTGGCCGTGCCGCTGCCGGTGCTTCGCAAGGAGTTCGTGGTCGATCGTTACCAGGTGATCGAGGCTCGGGCCCATGGGGCCGACGCGGTGCTCCTGATCGCGGAGTGCCTCGACGACTGCCTGCTGCGGAGCCTCTACCGGGAGATCCTCGATCTCGGCATGACGCCGCTGGTGGAGCTCCACGACGAGACAAACCTGCCCCGCGTGCTCGACCTCGGGGCCACGCTCGTGGGCATCAACAACCGCAATCTCAAGACGATGACCACCGACCTGACCACCGTGCTGCGGCTCCGCGAGCGGGTGCCCGACGACGTGCTGCTCGTGGCCGAGAGCGGCATCCGCAGCCGTGCCGACGTGGAGCGGCTCGAGGCGGCCGGGATCGCAGCCATGCTCGTGGGCGAGTCGCTGCTCACGGATCCTGACCCGGGGCGGGCCGCGGCGCGGCTGCTTGGCCGCTGACGAAGCGATAGCCAGTGCCGCGGACGGAAAGGAAGTGCACCGGCCTGGATGGGTCGGCCTCGAACGTCTTCCGCAGGTTGAGCATGAAGGTGTCGACCGTCCGCGTCGCGGGCGGCCGGCTCATGCCCCAGACCTTCGTGAGCAGCTCGTCGCGGGTCACGACCTTGCCTTCGTGCTGCACGAGATACTTGAGCAGCTTCATCTCCAGGCTCGTGAGCTTCACCGCCACACCCCGGCTCGTGGCCTCCCAGGTGTCGAAGTTGACCTCCGCCGACCCGAACCGCACCGTCGGCGGTGCGGCGGAATCGGCGACCTCCGCGGTCCGCTCGTCGCGGCCACCCCGGCGGGAGAGCAGGCTGCGGATCACCGACAGGAGCTCCTCGAGGTCGAATGGCTTCTGGAGGTAGACGTCGGCCCCCGAGTCGAAGCCGCGGATGCGGTCCTCGACGAGCGTTCGTGCCGTGAGCATCACCACCGGGAGCGTGGTGCCCGTGCCGCGGAGCGTTTCGCAGACGGCGTAGCCGCTCATGCCGGGAAGCATGAGGTCGAGGACCACGAGATCGACCGGCGGAACCGCCTTGGGCAGCAGTTCGAGCGCCGCTGGCCCGTCGCCCGCGGTGGACACGGTGTAGCCCTCGGCCTCGAGATTGAACTTGATGCCGAAGGCGAGGTGCTGCTCGTCCTCGACCACGAGGATGTGCGGCATGGGGCGACGTCCCGATGTGGCGGTCGATAGTGACCGGGATGTCCTCCGAGTGTATCGCCGCTGCGCCACCGCCCACCGCCGCAATTGACGAACGCGAACACGCCTGCCGAAGATGCCGTGATCCCAAGGAGGTTTTTGTGGCCGACATCGCCATCCAGCCGGTCGAGACGAGGGGCCAGCAGAAGCGGTTCATCCGCCTACCCTGGCGGATCTACGCGGATGATCCCTGCTGGATGCCTCCCCTGATCATGTCGCAGGAGGAACTGCTGGGCTTTCGGAAGCATCCCTTCTATGAGCGGTCGAGGAGCAGGTCGTTTCTGGCGACGCGAGGAGGGCGGGACGTGGGGCGGATCACGGCGATCGTGAACGCCGGCCACGTCGACCGCTACCAGGAGCAGCGGGGTTTCTTCGGGTTTTTCGAATGCGACGACGACGCGGCCGCCTCGCGGGCGCTCTTTCAGGCGGCGGGCGACTGGCTCCATGCCCAGGGGATGACCTGCATCCGCGGCCCGGCGAATCCCACGCTCAACTACGAATGCGGCCTGCTGATCGAGGGCTTCGACACGCCCCCCTTCTTCATGATGACGCACAACCGTCCGTGGTACGCCCGGCATGTGGAAGACGCGGGCTTCGGCAAGATCGAGGACATGTTCGCCTTCTACGGTCGATCATCGATGCTCGATGCGATCGACCCGAAACTGGCCACGATGATCCAGGGGGTCAAGGAGCGGTTCGGCGTCTCCCTGCGGCCGCTCGACACGACGCGGTTTGCCGAGGAGGTGCGGATGTTCCTCCACATCTACAACGAGAGCCTCGGTGGCACCTGGGGCTTCGTGCCGCTCACGGCCGGCGAGGTCGACCACATGGCGGCGAGCCTCAAATACCTGATTGTGCCCGAACTTGCGATCGTGGCGGAGGTGGGAGGCAAGCCGGTGGGCGCCGTGTTCTGCCTGCTCGACTACAACCCGCGGATCAAGGCGATCAACGGTCGGCTGTTTCCGTTCGGCTTCTTGAAGCTGCTGATGAACAAGCGGGCCATCAAGCGGCTCCGGGCCATCAGCACCAATGTGGTGCCTGAGTACCAGGCCTGGGGCATCGGCCTGGTGCTGATGAGCGGACTCTACGAGCGGTTCATTGCCTGGGGGCTCGAGGAGGTGGAGTTTTCCTGGGTGCTCGAGAGCAACTACCTCTCGCGACGGACGCTCGAGCGGGGTGGCGCGATCGTGACCAAAAAATACCGCATGTACCAGGACGATCCGCCGCACGCGTGAGGATCGGCTCGGAGGTTCTGTCGGAGCCGCGGGCGTGCCGCCTGCGGGACCCGGGCTGCGACCCGAAATGAGCGCTGCCCGTTTGCCGGACTCCGGTGAGCTCGGAGTGGGTACCGGACCCGCCGGCGAACTACCGCCGCCAGCGACGCGGATTTCCACGCACCACGCCGCCGGAGCCGCCGACGCTGAAGGCGTTTCCACGGGAATAACCGCGGGCGGGCGTGGTGTAGGAGGGCCAGACCCGCTTGCCCTGCCGCTGATCCTTCTCCCACTGCATCGAACCGTAGTTGATGCCCGAGAGGTTGAAGCTCGAGTAGGGGTTCGGGGGATTGCGGGCCTCGGCGGAGCCGCCGGTGACCAGTGGCGCGACGCAGGTGACAGCGACGATGCACAGCGAGCGGATGAAACGCACGGCAGGAATCTCCTCGGGAAGAAGCCGAGTGCTGCTACGCATCGACGGGCTGGCTGGTTCGTTTCGCGGCGGCGATCGGGAGCCCTGCGAGGAGGTCGGCGACGGGCCGCTCGGAGGCCACGTAGAGGTATTCGGTGTTTCGCAGGTGACCGACCCTGCCCACCTTCTCGCCGCGGGGGTTGTGGATGCCGATCTGGGCGCCCACGTAGCGGCGGACGTCGGTGGCGAGCGTGGTGACATGGCCCCGGCCCCCCCACAGGCCGGTGAGCATGGCTTCCATCTGGTCGCGGTCGAGCCAGCCCTCGTCGTTGAACGAGACCACGATCATCGCCGCGCGGATCGCGGCGAGCAGGTCGCGCATCGCGTCCCCGAATCGCGGTCGGGAGTTGAAGGTGCTGCGCCGCGTGCGGCAGTCGACGCGCTTGCAGGCCACGCCGTAGACCTCGGGCTTGTCCCAGCGGACGAGCGACTCCCAGACGTGGTAGTTGCCGAGATACGAATGCTGGTTGTAGGGCGGATCCACGTAGGCGACGTCGGCGGAACACCGCCGAGCCGCTTCGGCCGCGTCGAGGCAGTGGGCTTCGCAGCGGCCCGCCGGCGGCCGCGGCAGCACGTCGGGCATCCGCAGTTCGAGGTCGTTGAGGGCCCGCGGCGCCCAGGTCTTGAGGTACGCCATCTGGACGCCCGTCGTGGAATCGACCCTGTCGGCCGCCTCCATGAGGGCCACGAGGACGACCGCCTCCAGGTCCGGGGAGAGGTTCTTGGCAGCGATCTCCTCGCGAATGGCGTCGATCCGGGCGCCGTTCCGCGGCTGAAAGAATCGGGCCCGTTCGCAGAACGTCTCCGTGACGTACCCAGGCCTGCCCGGAAGCCGGTTGAACTCGTCGATCAGGAGCCGGGCCTCGTGCTTCACGTCGTCGCGATCGGCCGCGACATAGCAGCGTGCCAGCACATGGGCGTAGGCGTTGTGATCGTTCGCAATCACCCGGCAGCCGCGTCGCTTGAGTGCATGGCCCACCCGCGACGTGCCGCTGAACATGTCGAGCACCGTCGAGCCCCCGCCCCCGCGGCTGATCACGTCACCGATCAGGTCGAGCAGCCGCCGCTTGGAACCGAGATACTTGATCATCCGTCGGCCTGGCCGGGCCGCTTGGGGCGGTACCCGACGCTCTTGCGGCGCCGGCCCTGTTTCCGCGAGCTCTTGCCCGCGGCAGGGCCGCCGCGCCCCTCGCGGCCCGTGGCAGGGCCGCCGCGCACGTGGTCGCCCGATGTCTGCTCTGTGAAGGCCCGTGTCGCCTCCCGCCGCTTGCGATCGAGGGCCTCGCGGGGCGGGTTCGCGGGGATCAGGCAGTCGCAGCCCGAGCCGATCAGGTCGTGGCGGCCGGCCTGCTCGAGCGCCCGCCGCACCTCGAAGTAGTTCTCGGGCTTGAAGAACTGCAACAAGGCCCGCTGCATCCGCCGGTCGCGAAGCCCCTTCACGATCTTCACCGGCTGGCGGGTCATGGGGTCGAGGCCCGTGTAATACATGCAGGCGGCGATGTCGAACGGGCTGGGAATGAAGTCCTGAACCTGGTCCGGTTTGTAGCCGTTGCGCTTGAGGAACAAGGCGAGATCGATCATCTCCTCGACGCCGCTGCCGGGATGGCTGGCGATGAAGTAGGGCACGGTGTACTGCTTTTTTCCCACCCTGCGGCTGGCCGCCTTGAACTCCCTGTCAAACTCGACATAGTCGTCGGCCGAGGGCTTCTTCATGAGCTGGAGCACCTCCGGGCTGGTGTGCTCGGGCGCCACCTTCAGGTGGCCGCCCACGTGATGTGCCGCAAGCTCCTCGAGATACTCCGGGTCGCGGCGGGCGAGATCCATGCGCACGCCGCTGGCCACGAGCACCCGCTTCACGCCCGCAACGGTGCGGGCTTCCCGCATCAGCTGCTTGAGCGGCCCGTGATCGGTGCCGAGCAGCTTGCAGATGGTGGGGTGGACGCAGGAGAGCCGTCGGCACCGCGCCTCGACATCCGGCCGCGTGCACCGCATCTGGTACATGTTGGCCGTGGGGCCGCCGATGTCGGACACGGTGCCCTTGAAGCCGGGCTGGGAGGCGAGCAGCGTGATTTCCGTGATCACCGACTCCGGGGAGCGGCTCTGGATGATCCGCCCCTCGTGGGCGGTGATCGAGCAGAACGTGCAGCCGCCGAAGCAGCCCCGCATGATCTGCACGCTCGTCTCCACCACCTCGAAGGCAGGAATCCGTGCGGAGCCGTAGGAAGGATGCGGCCGCCGCGTGAAGGGCAGGCCATAGACCTGGTCCATCTCGTGCTGCTCGAGCGGCAACGCGGGCGGGTTGACCACCACGGCCTCGCGACCGTGCCGTTGCACGAGCCGGCGGGCGTTGTGGGGATTGGTTTCGAGGTGGGAAACCCTCGTCATCTCGCAGAAGGCGAGCGGGTCGGCGGTGACCGCCTCATGGGTGGGCAGTTCCAGCGTGTCGCTCCCGGTCGGCGGCGGCTCGCTGGCCCCGAGCCGATAGGCCACGCCCCGCAGCCCGCGGAGATCCCTCACGCTCCTGCCGGCATCGAGGCCGCGGGCGATCTCGAGCACCGTCCGTTCGCCCATGCCGAAGACCACGAGATCGGCCTTCGAGTCCATCAGGATCGAGCGGCGGACCGTGTCGCTCCAGTAGTCGTAGTGCGCCAGTCGTCGGAGACTGGCCTCGACGCCGCCAGCCACCACCGGCACGCCGGAAAACGCCTCGCGCGACCGCTGGCAGTAGGCCAGCGTCGCCCGGTCCGGCCGGCGGCCGATCACGCCGGCCGGCGAATAGGCATCGTCATTGCGAACCTTGCGGTTGGCCGTGTAGTGATTGATCATCGAATCCATGTTGCCGGCCGACACGCCGAAGAACAGGCGGGGCCGGCCGAACTGCCGCCACGGTTCACAGGTCGCCCAGTCCGGCTGGGCGAGCACCGCGACGCGGAAACCGGCCGCCTCGAGCAGCCGCGCGATCAGTCCGTTGGCGAAGCTCGGATGGTCGACGTAGGCGTCGCCGCTGACGAGCACCACGTCGACCGTATCCCAGCCGCGGGCGGTCATCTCCGCGCGGGACGTGGGCAGCGGTGCTGCGGGCCGCGGCGGAGGCGTGATGGGGAGCGTCATGGATGGTCACAGGGTCCTTGCTCAATCCTACTCCCGGGACGTTGGTCGTCCGGGGGTTGGTATATTCGTCACGATCCGGAGGGTTCATGATCGGTCGGGCCGCTGCGTGGCCGATTTGCTCACCCGCGGCGTGGGCCGTGCTGGTCGTCCTCGCCGCTGCGCGGTTGGCCGGGGCCGCCGACGTGGCGGCTCTCGTCGAGCAACTGGGCGCCGATCAGTTTGCCCGCCGCGAGGCCGCCGCCCGCGGACTGGTGGCGATGGGCATGCCGGCCGTTGAGCCGATCGAGCAGGCCGTCCGCAGCGGGGATCTCGAGGTGGCCAGCCGAGGTGTCGACGTGCTTCGCCAACTGCTCGATGCGGGAGATGAGGCCGGGAGGGGGGCGGCGGAACGGAGCCTGGCACGGCTCGGGGCCCATGGGCCGGCGGCTGTCGTTCCGCTGGCGGCCGCGGCCCTCGACTTTCACCGCCGGTCCCGGTCGGCGGCCGCCCGGATTCGTCTCGAGGAACTCGGCGCCATCGTCCGCGAGCGGCCGCCCGTCGACGGCCGCGGTCTCGAGGTCGAGATCGGAGCCACGTGGCGTGGGGGTCCCGACGACATGCTGGCGATCGCTGCGCTGCAGCGGCTGGCGGCTGTCAGCATCCGTGGCGTGCCGCTGGATGCCGCCGCGGTCGAGATGCTCGGCGAGATGCGCGAGCTCCAGCAGATCGAACTCTTCGGCACCGGCGCCGGCAGGGAGGCGGCGGAGCTGCTCGGGCGGCGGTTGCCCACCGCCCGGATCGACGTCCGCAGGGGCGGCAGGCTCGGCGTGACTTCCGCCGCGGTCGGCGGGCCGTGCGAGGTGCGGACCGTCGAGCCCGGCTCCGCCGCCGATCAGGCGGGCCTGCGCGGCGGCGATGTGATACTCGCCGTCGACGGTGTCGACGTGGCGAATTTCGACGACCTGACGGCTCGGCTCGGCGACCGCACCCCCGGTGAGGCGGCGCGGCTGGTGGTGGCCCGCCGCGGCGGCTCTGCGGATGGGGAGCCGGAGCGGATCGAGTGCGACGTGCGGCTCGATGCCTGGTGAGTGATCAAGAACCCGGGAGGACGGCATGAGTGATTCGACTTCGGGACGGGAACTCGTCGACGTCCGCTGGCACGAGCATGCGGTGAGCCGGGCCGATCGCGAACTGGCCGCCGGCCACAAGGGCTGCGTCCTCTGGTTCACCGGCCTCTCCGGCTGCGGCAAGAGCACCCTGGCCAATGCCGTCGACCGCCTGCTCCACGAGCGGGGCTGCCGCACGTTCGTGCTCGACGGCGACAACGTCCGCCACGGGCTCTCGGCCTCGCCCGCGTTGCTGGAGGAACGCCACGGCAAGGAGTTTGCCGCCCGATTCGGGCTTGGCTTCGGAGCCGCCGACCGCGAGGAGAACATCCGGCGGATCGGCTCGGTTGCCGACCTGTTCGCCCAGGCGGGCATCATCGCGCTGACCGCCTTCATCAGCCCCTACCGCCGCGACCGTGACGCCGTCCGTCGGCTTCTCGCCCCGGGCGACTTCGTGGAGGTGTTCGTGAAGGCGCCACTGGCAGTGTGCGAGAGCCGCGATCCGAAGGGGCTCTACAAGAAGGCCCGCGCCGGCGAGATCAAGGGCTTCACCGGCATCGACGATCCCTACGAGGAACCAGCCGCTCCGGAACTCGTCGTGGATTCTGCGGCCCGGCGGCCCGACGAGCTGGCCGCCGAGGTGGTGGCGTGGCTCGAGCGAAGCGGGAAGATCTCCGCCGCGTGATCAGCGGGCGGGCCGCGGCCCGATCAGCTCGACGAGGTTGCCGTCGGGATCGCGGACGCACGTCAGGAACAGCCCCTTCCCGAGCTGGTCGGGCAGCGCGACCGGCGACGTCGCGATCGGCGCGACGCCGAGTTTCGCCAGCCGGGCGACCGCCGCGTCGGTGTCGGCCACCATGATGGTCAGGTAGCGAAAGCCGGTGTGCGAGTGGATGAACTCGTTGTCGCCTTGGCGCGGCTCGGCTCCGGCCACCTGCATGAGCTTGAGTCGGGTGGCGTCGTCGCCGTCACCGAGGGCGAGCACCCGGATGTCGAGCCGCTTGGAATCGGTGAGCCCGGCGGCGCTGGCGAGCGTGGGGTCGACGGAGAACCCGGGCAGTTCGCGAAAGCCGATTCCCTGGGTGTAGAAGCGGACGCTGGCGTCGAGGTTGCTCACGACGCATCCGAGATCGATGGTCGTGCGGGGGAACGCCTCCGGATCGGCGGCCGGGCAGGGCAGGGTGGAGCAGGCGACGAGGGCGAGGACGAGGCGGTGCATGTGGGGGCTCCTGGACATGGGATGTGGATGATACCAGCGGCCCTCGGGGGTCTTGGCTGCGGACTCACACCGCAGGGCAGGCGGATGGGAACGTGCTCTTCGCCGGCGGGATGTGTGAGTTCTCTTCTCCTCCGGAAGCATGCGGCTTCCGTGTGGCACACATCTCACCGGCTCATGCGCGCGTTCCCACCCGCCTGCCGGTCGTGCATGGACGGGCGGGGCGCGGGGGCATGAGGGGTCGTGGCGGATTCATCTGCCCGCCGGGAAGGCGGGCCACTGCATCAGCCCGCCGGGGGCATGAGGGGTCGTGGCGGATTCATCTGCCCGCCGGGAAGGCGTGCCACTGCATCAGCCCGCCGGGGGCATGGATGCCCCGGCGGGCGTGAATTCAGTCAATGAATCCGGAGAGTTCCTCGCTGCGGGCAGGGGCCTGCAACTTGCGGACCGCCTTGGCCTCGATCTGCCGGATCCGCTCCCGGGTCACCTTGAAGATATGGCCCACTTCCTCGAGCGTGTAGCTGTAGCCATCGCCAAGGCCGTAGCGGAGCTTGATGATCTCCCGCTCCCGGTAGGAGAGGCTCTTCAGCACCTTCGCGATCCGATTGCGGAGCATCTCCTGCGCCGCTCCCACGGCCGGGTTCTCCGCACCCTGGTCGGGCAGCAGGTCGCCGAAGTGGCTGTCCTCGCTGTTGCCCACCGGACGGTCGAGGCTGATCGGGTAACGGCTCATGGCCGTCACCCGCCGTGTCTCGTCGACCGGAGTGCCGGCCCGGGCGGCGATCTCCTCGATCGTCGGCTCGCGGCCGTACTCCTGGAGCAGCTGGCGGGCCACGTTCCGCACGCGGCTCATGGTTTCCACCATGTGCACCGGAATGCGGATCGTGCGGCTCTGGTCGGCCACCGCACGGGTGATCGCCTGCCGGATCCACCAGGTGGCGTAGGTGCAGAACTTGAAGCCGCGGCGGTACTCGAACTTGTCCACCGCCCGCATCAGGCCCGCGTTGCCCTCCTGAATCAGGTCGAGGAAGGAGAGGCCACGGTTGCGGTACTTCTTGGCGATCGACACCACGAGGCGGAGGTTGCCCTCCGAGAGGCCGCGCTTCGCCTGCTGGTACTTCGCGAAGATCCTCCGGATCTCCTCGACCCTGCGCCGCAGGCTTCGCGGCGTCTCCTGGCAGCCGCGGAGGATCTGCCGGTATTCCTCCACGAGCTTCTGTCGGCCCGACGGCGGCTGCTTCGACTTCTTGTGCGCGTCGATCTTGCCGCGGAGTTCGTGGAGCCGGTCGAGAAACCGGTCGAGGGTCGGGATCATCGCCTCGATCCGTTGTGTCCGCAGGCCGAGTTCCTCGATCAGCCTGACGCACCGCCGCCGCCGCCGGCCGAGCCGTCCCCATGCCTCGCGCCGCTCCGCCATCCGGTGCTTCTTGGAGAGGGCGATGCGGTAGTCGGCCTTGTTCTGCCGGAGCAGCACATCGAGCGTCCGCAGGTTGTGGGGCAGGCGGCCGAGAATCTGCTCCTTCTCGAGGCGGTCGGTCACCGACACCTGAACCGTGCGATCGAAGGGCAGCTCGCCCTTGTGCACGCGAATGAGCACTCGGTACGCCTGCTGGCAGACGTACTCGCACTCCAGCAACTTGGCGCGGAACTGCGCCCGCGTCGTCTCGATCTGACGGGCGAGATAGATCTCCTGGGCCCGCGTGAGCAGCGGGATCTCACCCATCTGCGTGAGATACATCCGCACGGGATCGTCGGACCAGTTCTCGACCTGCTCGATCAGCGTCTCCTCGGCCTCGCCGGACGCATCGACTTCCTGCTCGACCTCGGCCTCGACGTCGGAATCGGGGATCCCGGTGACGTCGGCATCCTCGACGAGCAGTTCGGCGTCCGCCTCTTCGGCGTCGACGACCTTCTCGGTCAGTTCCTCGACCTCCTGGGGATTGGAGACGACATCGTCCTCGAGTTCATCCAGCAGCGAGTCGTACAAAGTGGAGCTCCTTCGCGAATCGTTCGAACACGTCCATGGCCGGGTTCCTCCGGCCTGCGGGGTGCCCTGGGCACCAAGGCATCTTTCGAGTGCGGTCAGTGTGATTCAAGGGGCGGGCAAGTCCAGTGCCGCAGGCCGCGGCCGGACTGCGGGGCACATCCGCCCTCGCATCCACCGCCAACCATCATCCGCCCGCCTGACAACCCCGCGAACGAAGGGTCAAAGGCCTCCGTTCATGTGGTCTGGGCAAGCGGCGCAAACGGTGCGGGGAACCATCGTCATCGTCGAGGGTTTCCGGAGGACGCAACATTATGCCGCTGCCGGTTCCTGAGGGCCAGTTTTTTTTCACTGGAAATTTGGTTTTTTGACGGGATGACGGCCGCGAATGGTAAAAGAATCGGGCCGGAGAATCTCTGCCGTCGCGGAGCGGCAACCGGCACCGCATCCCCCGGGGCCTCCGGGGGACGAAGCCCGGCACGCCGTCTCGATCGGCATCCCGTTTGAACAGCCCCGCCGATGGCGACCTCCGAACGCACGTATTTGCTGCCGTGTCCATGCTCCGCGAGGGTGCGGGTGACGTCGGGCCAGGCCGGTGGTCGGGTGACCTGTGACGCCTGTGGTCGAGTCGTAGATGTGCCGAGGCTTCGGGATCTCGTCGGCTTCGCCGCATCCCCAGTCGCCTCACCGCCAGACGACCGCGCGATCCGGGGCCGCGGGCTGGCGGTGGGCGGCGTGGCGACTGCCTTGGCCGCCGCGGTGCTGGCCGCATCGCTGGGTCGCCTGGGCGTGCTCTTCTTTCCGCAGCCGGCAGGCGCCGACGAGATCCGTGCGGCGCTTGCGTCCACTTCACCGGCTGACGTGCATGCGGTGTGGCAGACGTTGTCGCGGAACGGCGTGCATCGTCCGGCGACCAGTGACGAACTCCGCCTCCAGCAGTTCGCCGCCCGGGCAGCGGCGATGTCTCGGCTGCTATGGGGGCTCGCCGGAATCGGGGGCGTGGTGGCGCTGGCCGGCATCGCCCTGGGCGCGGCAGCGGCCGGGTCCGCGACGCCCTCGTCCCGCGGCAGCGTCGGGGGAGATGGGGGATGAAGGCCGCCTTCATCCGCAGGCCCGGGCCGCCGGACACGATCATCGTCGATGACCTGCCCGCTCCCGAGCCGGGTCCGCGGGACGTGCTCGTCCGCGTGCGGGCCTGTGCGGTCAACCCGATCGACACCTACGTGCGCAGCGGCGCCGTCGCCATGCCGCTGCCGCTGCCGTTCATCGTCGGCTGTGATCTCGCCGGCGACGTCGTCGCCGTGGGGACGGAGGTCGACCGCCTGCGGCCCGGCATGCGGGTGTGGGGATCAAACCAGGGGCTGCTCGGCAGGCAGGGCACGTTCGCGGAGCTTGCGGCCGTCGACGAGCGTTGGCTGTATCCGACGCCGGACGGTGTCACGGACCGCGATGCCGCGGCGGCTGCGCTCGTGTCGATCACCGCGCACCTCGGCCTGGTGGGCCGCGCCGCCGCCCGGGCCGGCGAGACGGTGTTCGTCAACGGAGGTTCCGGCGGCGTGGGGTCGGCGGTGGTGCAGATTTCCAAGGCGCTGGGCTGCAGGGTGATCGCCACCGCGGGCGCCGAGGAGAAGCAGCAGTTCGTTCGTGAACTCGGCGCCGACGTGGTCTTGGACTACCGCGATCCGCATCTCGCCGACCACGCGCGGGCGGCGGCCGGCGATGGCGTGCAGGTGTACTGGGAAACCCGCCGCGATCCGGACTTCGACCGCGCCGTGGGCCTGCTCGCGGAGGGGGGGCGGATGGTGCTGATGGCGGGCCGCGATGCCCGGCCCGCATTTCCGGTCGGCCCCTTTTACGTGAAGGGCTGTTCGCTCATGGGATGTGCGATGTTCAAGGCGAGCCATGCAGATCAGGCTGCCGCGGCCGCTGACGTCGGCCGCTGGCTCGCGTCCGGGCGGTTGCGGGTGCCGATCGATCGAGTGCTGCCGCTGACCGCGACCGCCGAGGCTCACATGCTCCAGGAGTCAGCCACCATCGGCAACACCGGATGCCTTCGCGGCAAACTGGTGATTGAGCCCTGAGTCCGTCGAATCCAGCCCGGAGTGCATCGAGTCTGAAGCCAGTCGCATCGGACCGGCAGCACGTTCCGCTTCAGCGGCGGGCGGGCTGACCCTCGGTTCGCGATCGCTGCCACGAGCCACCGAGCGCTTCGATGCCGGCGGCCATCGTGGGAAACATGCCACCCCAGGAGCGGGATGCCGCGGCGGTCTTCTGTGCGGGCTGCTGTGCCGGCGTCCGCGGCGGCTGAGGCTGCTTCTGCTGCTGGGGCTGGGCCTGCTGTCGGGATTGCTGCTGGGCTCCACGGCCCGCCTGTGGTCGCCCCGGCTGACTCCGTCGCGGGCCCGCCTGAGGGGTGGCGGTCTGGGTCTGGGTCTGGGGCTGGGGCTGCGTCTGGGGCCGCGGCCGTTGGACGGCGGCTGCGGTGGCGGCCGGAGGTGCCGGTGGCTGTGGTTGCGGCATGGCGAACGAGGCGTCGGCCTGCAGGGCGATTCGTTCGGGCACGACCAGATAGCGGCCGGCGTCGTCGCCTGCCCGTCCGCCGGCGGGCGTTTCATCCTGGCGTCTGGGCGAATCTCCCGTCATGGTCCGATTGGTTGCCGTCATGACCGAGGGCATCGCGTGGATGTCGGTCGCAAGCGACTCTGTCATCGCTGGCTCCTCAGCGACGTCTGTCAGGGGCGCGATGGTCGGCGTGGGTGCGACCGCCACGTCGGATGGCTGTTGGTCCGTCACGGCGGGCTCGGCGATGGTCGGCCCAAGATCGGCATCGGTCTTCGGCATGGCGGCGACAGGTGCGTCCGCACCGGTTGGCGGTTGTCCGCTGCTCGATGCATCAACGCTCGTCGGCGCATCGATGTCGCTCGATGTGGGCGGTGGAGAGGCGGCGGCAGGTGCCGCCGCAACGTCGCGGCCGGTCGGGTCGCCGACGGCAGCGGCCGGCATCCATGGATCCGAAGCCGGCGACACATCGGTCCTCGTCGCATCGGCGGCCGGCATTGCCGGCAGCGGTGCCGGAAACGTCTCGGCGGCGATGTCGCCGGCAACGGTGCCCGCGGTCAACACCGTTCCGGGGCGAACGAGTTGCACGGCGAGCAGCGGCTGGCCCTCGCGGACGGCATGCCTCAGCACGAGGCCCTCGAAGGAGTCGCCGGCCCGCAGGGCCGACGCGGGCAGCATCGCCCTGGGCCAGTCCTTGAGGGCCACGTCCCAGACCGTGACGGGCGAACCCTGCTGGAGCGGTCGGAGCGCCA
The DNA here is from genome assembly GCA_046075685.1 of Planctomycetaceae bacterium. Taxonomy (GTDB): domain Bacteria; phylum Planctomycetota; class Planctomycetia; order Pirellulales; family UBA1268; genus QWPN01. The sequence goes on from JBJTQP010000237.1 coordinate 15,465, forward strand.
CGAAGATCGGCTCGCATTCGACCTGGGGACGCCGCTGAGCGAGATGCACGTCGAGCGCGCGATTCACGCCCACCGCTGCCGCGGCTCCCGCGATGAACGCGGCGGCGAACACGGTCAACCACCTGGGTCGATGGCGGGCGGCGGGCTGCGTGCTGCTGGTCTCGGCTGCCATGCGTGCCATGATCCTCGGGAGGCGCTCGTCCTCTCGAACATCGGCAGCTGTGGGCCGTGACGCCCACCGAACCGCGACGTGCCGTCCCGGCTCAGCCAGGACACCTCGTTCTCCCCGGCCCCGCAGTTTTACTTCGCAGGATCGTCCGCTTCGGATGCGGTGGCTGCAAAGGCTGGGTCGACGCTGCGGCCCAGTGGCCTGATCGCGATCAGCCGCACCGTCGCAGCGTCGCCGTCTCCGTGTCCGCGGAGCAGTCCATCGCCGACGGTGGTGGCCGGATCGCCCGCGCAGCCGATAAGCAGCAGGCCGCCGGCGGGCAGTTCGAGATCGACCCCAAGATGATCCATGCGGTGGCGGCGCTGGGAGGCCTCCATGCGAAACATGCCGTCCTCACCGCTCCACGACTTCTCCATGGGACCGTGCCTGACCTCCGGAACGGCGGCGATCTGAACGCGACCGTCGGCTCCGGGGCGTGCTTCGAGCGAGATCAGCGGGGTCGCATCGTGATACGTGCCCCCGCGGACCTCGTCACCGCATCGTTCGAGGAGCACGAGGGCGGGCAGACGACGTGCCGTCACCAGTTCGCTGCGGCGGCCCGGGAGCACCTGCAGCAGCTGGCGGGAGCGGCCCGACTCGACCGCCGCGACGTCACCCGAGACGGCGTCACTCGCGGCATCGAGGTGTGCGGCGAATTCGGCGGGAAGCCCGCCGGTGACGATTCCGGCCCGCAGACCATTGGCGTTGAGTGCCCGCCGCCGCGCATCGGGGATTGCCTGTTCGTCGACGTGGTTCCAGATGTCGTCCACGAGCACTCGGTCGTCGGCCGCACAGCGGACGAACAGCACTTCGAGCTGGATCGTGCGGGGCGGCGGCTTGGGATGCGGAGCGGCGGCGAGCAGGCCGTCAGGATGGCTTTCAGTGCCGAGCAGTGCCAAGCCGGCGAGGCGACAGCCTGAGCATGCGGCCAGCATCGAGATGGTGAGCGGGGCCAGGACGGCGATCACCGCGCGGCGACGGCGTTCGGTGACCGCGAGGGTGCCCATGGGTTGGCGTGGCGTCCGGATGGCGGGTGCAGGAGGACTGGGGAAGTAGCGAAAGGCAGCATGAAGGTCAACGGCGACCGGCTGCGGGCACACGGGACAGCGCCTGGTCGCCGGTGCGGCGTGGCAGACATCTTCGCGGCTTCGCCCAGGCTCTCGGGTTTGCCGCCTCGGTGCCGACCTTGCGTGACGACGGCCTAGGCCGTCGCCTTCACTGCGTTGGCGAAGATCACGAGCCCGACACCGGCCGCGGCGGGATCGAGGCGGCCGGCCCAGGCCGGATGCTGCGTGGCGTCCAGGAACCGCTCCGGATGGGGCATCAGGCCGAACACCCGGCCGGTCTGGTCGCAGGCACCGGCCACGTCGCCCATGGCGCCGTTGGGGTTCGTTGCCCTCCCGTGCTCGTCCAGGGCGTAGGTGAGCGGCACCTGGCCGGCGCTCCGCAGCGGTTGGAGCCGCGCCGGATCACGGAGCACGAAACGGCCTTCGCCGTGCGCCACCGGCAGTTCGAACTCGTCGAGTCCCTTGAGAAACACGCATGGACTCGGCGCACACGAGAGCCGCACCCAACGGTCGATGAAGCGGCCGGACGTGTTGTGCGCCAGCGCGGCCTCCGGCCGGCCGGTGGCCGGGTCGGCGAGCAGCAGGCCGGTCTGCAGGAGCACCTGGAAGCCATTGCAGATCCCGAGCACGAGCCCGCCGCGGTCGCGAAAGCGGAGCAGCGCGTCGCCGAGCCGGGTCTTCAGTTCGACGGCGAGAATTCGCCCGCTGGCGATGTCGTCGCCGTAGGAGAATCCCCCGGGAATGCAGAAGATCTGGAAGTCGTCAAGCAGTGCCGGCCGCTCGGCGAGCGCCCGCACATGCACACGACGGGCGAGGCCACCGGCCCGCTCGAAGGCGTGGGAGGTCTCATGGTCGCAGTTCGTGCCGGGGGCACGCAGGACGAGGGCGCGGGGTGAGAGCATTCAGGTTCCCTCCCCCCGCCAGGCGCGAGCAAGGCGGTCCACCGGAATGCTGTCCACCGCACCGGATGCGAGTGTGATCTCGAGATCGGCGGAGGCCGCGACGCCACCGATCCAGGCCCAGGGAACGCCCTCGAGGAGGCGGGCGAACTCGGCCGCGTGCTCCGGCCGCACCTCGCAGACGAACCGCCCCGGCGTTTCGGCGAAGGCGACGGCGAGATCGTTGCCGGCGGCGGGCGCCACGGCTGGCACGTCGGCCAGGGTGATCCGCACGCCCCGCCTTCCGGCGATCGCCATCTCGGCAATGGCCGTGAGGAGGCCTCCGTCGGAGACGTCGTGGCAGGCCTGCACGAAGCCGCCGCGGCCAGCCGCGGCGACGCCTTGCACCGCCGCTCGGCACGCGGCCACGTCGACGGTCGGCACGCCGCCGCCCGAGACGCGGCCGGTGAGCGCCAGCTGGCTGCCGGCCATCTCGGCCCGTGTCTCGCCCACCACCGCAAGCCGGTTGCCGACGGCCTTGAGATCCGGCGAGATCGCCCGCCGCACGTCGTCGAGCTGGCCCAGCGCCGTCACCAGCAGCGTGGGCGGGATCGAGATCTCGCATGCCGTGTCGGCGGCATCGGCATACGTGAACACGTTGTTGAGGCTGTCCTTCCCGCTCACGAAGGGCGTTGCGAAGGCGACCGCCAGGTCGTGGCAGGCCCGACAGGCCTCGACGAGCGTGCCGAGCGACTCCGGCCGGCGCGTGTCGCCCCAGCAGAAGTTGTCGAGCAACGCGACACGATCGGGATCCGCACCGGCGGCGACGACGTTGGCGATCGCCTCCACGATCCCGCCAGCGGCCATCTGGTAGGGATCGAGACGCCCCAGGTGGTGCCGGAGGCCGACGCCGATCGCGATCCCACGGTTGCGGCCGAGCACGCCGCGGATCACCGTGCCGTCGGCCGGGCCGGCGCCGGGGCCCAGCAGCGGCTTGAGCACCGAGCACCCCTGCACCTCGTGGTCGTACTGCCGGATGATCCGCTCCTTGCTCGCCACGTCGGGCAGGGCGAGCACGTCGAGGAGGACGGCCGTCGGCGGCGGATCGCCCGTGAAGGCGAGCGGCGTCGGCGGCACCGGTGCGTGCCGCGACACGAGCTGCTGCCGGGGGCGGCCCTCGTGAAGGAAGCGGCAGTCCAGCTCGCCGGCGACCCGGCCCTGCCACTTCAGCACGATGCGACCGGAGCCGGTGAAGGTGCCGATCACCGTCGCCTCGACGCCCTCGTCGGCCGCGATCGTCCGCACGGCGGGCCAGTCGGCGGGGGAGACGGCGAGCACCATCCGCTCCTGCGCCTCGGAGATCCAGACCTCGGTGGCCGACAGGCCATCGTACTTCAGCGGCACCCTGTCGAGGTCGACCTCGGCGCCGATCGTGGCGGCCATTTCGCCCACGGCGCTCGAGAGCCCGCCGGCACCGCAGTCGGTGATCGCATGGAAGCGCCGCTGCCGCGACGCCTCGAGCACGAAGTCCGCGAGCATCTTCTCGTTGATCGCATGGCCGATCTGCACCGCGCCGCCGCTCTCGGTCTCGCTGGTGCTCGTGAGCTCGATGCTCGAAAACGTGGCGCCATGGATGCCGTCGCGGCCGGTGCGGCCGCCCGCCACGACGACGAGGTCACCAGGCTGCACGGCCGCGTCGGCGTGACCCCGCGGCATGATGCCGACCGTGCCGCAGAACACCAGGGGGTTGCCGACGTAGCCCGGATGGAAGGCGACGGCGCCGGCGATCGTGGGAGTGCCCATGCGGTTGCCGTAGTCGCGGACCCCGGCGGCCACGCCGGCGAGCAGCCGGCGCGGGTGGATCACCCCCGGCGGGATGTCGTCGGCCGGCATGTCGGGCGGGCCGACGCAGAACACGTCGAGATTGGCTATCGGCCGGGCGCCCAGGCCGGTGCCGAGCACGTCGCGGATCACGCCGCCGAGGCCCGTGGCGGCGCCGCCGTAGGGCTCGATCGCCGAGGGATGGTTGTGCGTCTCGACCTTGCCGCAGATGTCGTGGTCGCCGTCGAACCGCACCACCCCCGAGTTGTCGCGGAACACGCTCACGCACCAGTCTCGGCCGCCGAGCGCTCCGCGGATCGACTGCGTCGCGGCGAACACCGTCTCCTTGAGGAGGTTGTCGTAGCGGACCGGGCCGGCGGGTCCGGCGTGGTCGACGGCGCTGGTGAGCGTCTTGTGGCAGCAGTGCTCGCTCCAGGTCTGCGCGAGCGTCTCCAGCTCGATCTCGAACGGGTCGCGTTCGAGCGCAGCGAAGTGGTCGCGGATGGCGTGCAGTTCGCGGATCGACAGCGCCAGGCAGCGGTCGCGGCTGAGCCGCGCGAGCGCGGCGTCGTCAAGCCCGGCGAGCCCGACCGGCGCCCGTGAAAACTGCCAGGTGCGGCCGCCCGAGAGCGATGCGATCAGCAACGGCCCCACGACCACGTCCTGGATGGCGTCGTTGGCCAGCAGCTTCTCCGCGAGCCGGCCGAGGGCCGCGGCATCGAGCGTCGGCAGCCAGAACTTTCGCAGGCTGCGGATCGCCACGCGGTGGCCGAGGGCGGCGGCCGCGGCCTGGGCGGAGAGCCCTGCGGGATCGGTGACGCCGACCTTGGGAAGCACGTGCACCACCGTCGGCAGGCCGTCGAGCGGCGCGACGAGCCCGGCGGCGCCGACTTCGTCGGCAGTGAACGCTTCCGTCACGGGGTCGGCGAGCAGGCCGGCCGCAAGCCCCTCCACATCGTCGCGGGTCAGGTTTCCCTCGATGAGCCAGCCTGCAGCAGTGCGGGCCCGGGAGCAGGATGGGATGCCGAGTTCAGCGGCTCCGGCGGCCACCTCGCGGCCTGCGTGATCGCCGGCGGCGTCGCGGAGCGTGACGTCAACTTCCCAGAGCATCGCGGCTCTCTTTGGCGCGGGCGAGCAGATCGACGAGCCGGCGGCGGTCGCCACGCTCGATGGCGGCGAGCAGCCGTTCGGCGGCCGCGGCGAACCGTGACATCGCGGCCGCCACGGCGGCCGTGTTGTCGAGGAGGATGTCGGCCCACAACTCAGGGTCGCCGGCGGCGATCCGGGTGGTGTCGCGCCAGCCGCCCGCCGCGAACGTCAGCGCCGCTGGGGGCGTGGCCGCGGCGAGCGCGGCGGCGATGAGGTGCGGCGCGTGGCTCGTGCCGGCGAGGATCCGATCGTGCTCCTTCGGCGGCATCATGAAGACGGTCGAGCCCAGGGCCGCCCAGAAGTCGCCGATCTCCGTGGCATCGCCGGGCGGCGTCGCCTTGGCGGGCGTGACCACGGTCACGCGGCCCGAGAACAACTCCTCGTCAGCCGAATCGGGACCCCGACGGTGGCTGCCGGCGATCGGGTGGCTGCCGACGAATCGGCCGCGACGACCCCGCCGCCGCCTCTCCCACGCACCCACGATCGAGGCCTTCGTGCTGCCCGCGTCGGTGATCAGGGTGCCGGGGCGAACGACCGCGTCGACGGCGTCGAGCAGCGCGGGGATCGAGCCCACGCCCGTCGCCACCACCACGAGGTCGGCGGTCGCGGCGGCTGCCACGTCGGTGGCCGCCTCGGTCACGCAGCCGGCCTTGCGGGCCGCGGCGAGCGACGCCTGCGACCGGCCGATGCCCACGACGGTCCCCGCGAGTCGCCGGGATCGCACCGCCTTGCCGATCGAGCCGCCGATCATCCCCACGCCCACGATCGCAACGACGGGCCAGTGGGGTCTCGAAGTCATGGCTGAGGTGGTGCGGAGGTGGGAGCGGGTTTTGTACCAGATGGCCACTGCCTGTGTTAGAACCGCGGCTCCGGCGGGGCCACACGCGGCGTCATCTTCGACATGCAGGTCTCGGCTCGAATCCCCGACGCAGTGCTGGCCGACATGCTGCACAGGCTGTCGATCGCCGTCGCGGCCGGCGTCGATCTGCGGCGGGCGCTGGAGTCGGAGGCGGAGCGGGTGCCGGGCCGCAGTCGCCCGGCCGTCCGCAGGATCGCGTCTCGAGTCGCCGGCGGCTCCGGACTCGGCGAGGCCTGTGTGGCATCGGCCGGCGTCGTTCCCGAACTCGTGGCCGCCATGCTGCTGGTTGGAGATCGCACGGGCCGATTGGCGGAGGTGCTCGACGACACCTCGCGATCGCTGTCGAGATCGCTCGCCCGCCGACGGACGTTGCGGGCCGGGCTGATGGGGCCTGCGATCCGCCTGGTGCTGGCGGTGGCGGCGATCGGGGTGCTGATCGTCGTCGCCGGATTCGGGCGGGGTGTGGATGGCTCAGCGCTCGATCTGCTCGGGCTTGGACTTGCGGGCGGGGGCGGCGTCGCTGCGTTTCTCGCCGGCATCGCGGTGGTGGGTGTGGCGATCGCCGCGGTCGTCGCCGCGGGATGGCGGGCGTGGCGGCGGCGGGGCTGGGCATGGCGGCTGGGAAGCCGAGTGCCGATCATGAGCGGCGTCGTGATGGCGGCCGAGGCGGCGGCCTGGTGCAGGGCTGCGGCCCTGGCCGCACATGCGGGGATCGCGATCGGGGAGTTGGTGGATCTCGCATCCCGCGCGGCTCCGGGAGTCGGCTGCTCCGCGGGCCGGGTCGAGGAACTGCTGCGGGGCGGCCGCGACCTGCCCGAGGCGCTGGCTGCCACCGGCAGGCTGCCGCGGGCCGTCGTCGAGGCGGTGGCCGTCGGCGAAGCCACCGGTACCACGGCCGAGGCCCTCGATCGCGTCGCAGATCATCTCGACGGCGTCGCGACCCGGGGTTGTGCCGCGGCCGTGCAGGCCGCAGGCTTCGTGGCCTGGGCCCTGGTCGCCGCCCTCGTGGCCTGGCTGGTGATCCGCGTCGCGGCGACGTATGCCAGAATGATCGACGACCTTGCCCGACCGCGGTGACCGGCCGCCGGTCAAGCCCCGGGCCGGACCGAGCCGAGACACTCTGCATGGGCAATCGCTGCATGTCCAAGCGCCTGGTGTCGTCGTGTCACGGGGCCGTGGTGACCGCCCTGGCCCTCGCCGCAGCCGTGGCCGTGGCCGCAGCGGACGATGCGGCCCAGCCCGTGCAGCAGGAGCTCAAGCCCACGCAGCGGGAGCTGATGTCGAGGCGGGGGTACGTCCGTCACGACGGTGCGTGGCGGACCGCCCAGGAGATCGAACTGCTCGAACGGGCCGAACGAGCGAGGCTCGCGGAGAAGGACTGGAATAGCAAGCTTGCCAGGCTGCGGCGGCAGGTCGACGAGCCCGCCCACGCGGACCGCGCCGCGGAGGAGATTCGCGAGATCGTCGATCCGGCGGCCCTGCCCGCGCTGGCGGCGGCAGTCGCCAGGGAGCCGTCCACGAAGGTGCGGGGATGGTACGTCGAGGCGGTCTCGCGGATCCGCTCGGCGGATGCCGTGGGGCTGCTGATCGCCGTGGCTCTCGACCATGCCGATCCCGAAACCCGGATCACGGCCTGCGAGCGGCTCGTCGTGATCGGACCGCAGCTGGCGGTGCCCACGCTCGTCGCCGCCCTGGGCAGTGCCGACAACGCGCAGGTCAACCGCGCCGCGGAGGCCCTCCGCCGGCTGGGCTCGCCGACGGCGATCGTGCCGCTGATCGATGCCCTGGAGACGCAGCACCTGGTCATGGCCGGCGGCGACGGCACTCCGGAGGGCTCGACGACGGCCACGTTCACGCCTTCGGGCGGTGGCCTGTCGATGGGCGGCGGAGCGAAGCGTGCCAGGGTGACCGTGCGCAACGACGGCGTGCTCGAGGCACTCGTGCAGCTCACCGGCGCGAACTTCGCATGGGATGCCGCCGCGTGGCGGGCCTGGCTCGCAGTGCGGAACGCCCCGCCGAGCGGTCTCGATCTCCGCCGCGGCTAGGCAGCCCTGCGCCGGGGGAACCATTCCGGCGTCAGCATCAGCATCGCGACCCGGTTCTCGAGGTTGGGTCGGAAGACCACGAGCAGCAGCACGGGCAGCCACCAGGCCATGAACAAGCCCCCGTTGTGGGCCTTCCAGAACTGGCTGCCCAGGAGAACGGCGGCCGTGCAGCTCATCAGGGTGCCGAGGTTCTTGGGGGCCGGCCAGATCGCCAGCGTCGACATCATCGCCACGAAAGCCGCCAGCACGGGCAGGCGGTAGACCGCATCCTGCGCCGGCAGGGCCCAGAAGCCCTCCAGCGAGACCTCGTTGGGGAAGATCCAGCCGAACATTTGCCGGAGCTGGCCGAGGAACACGGTGGCATCCGGCGACGTGAACCACAGCGCCACCACGAGCGTCGCCAGCGCAGCGACGACGCCCAGCGCGAATCTCCTCACGCCGCGCTCCCAGTAGAAGCTGCACCACAGCGGCAGCAGGAAGACGGGATAGTAGATCGTGCCGATCGCCAGCCCCATCAGCACGCCCGCGAGAAACGGCCGCCGATAGGCGGCGATCGCCCACAGCAGCAGGGCCCCGGGGAGAACGTGGTCGACGCGGCCCGTCATCGTGGCCGTGTAGGGAAGCAGCAGGTAGAGCACGGCGGCCGCGATGCCGAGCCGCGCGTTCTCGAAGTGACGCCAGCCGATCACGACCATGCCGGCGACGATCGCCAGCTGGGAGACGATCGCCATCACCCGGGCCGTGGTCTCGTGGACGGCCCGCCGGCTGGCGTCGCCGGGCTCCGGGGCCACGTCCGCCCCGTCGGGCGCGAAGAAGATCCGCTGCGTCGAGATCTGCGGCAGGAGGAAGAGGAGCGGATAGCCGGGGCCGAGCCGGGCCAGCTGATCGGCGTCGACCTCCGCCTCGCGGGCCTCGAGGCGGTCGGCCGCGGCCGCGCCGGCCACGTCGTCGCGCTGCGGGCGGGTGGTGATCACGTGGGCCAGCAGGAAGGCGAGCAGCGCCACGCCCAGAAACACGAGGCCCCCGGTGGTGAGGTTCGGCTCGAGCATGGGCCGGCGGACCATCATCGAGTCGAACAGCATCCGCACCAGGAACCAGGCCGTGACGACGAAGATCCAGACGAACCCCAGCTGCTGGTCGGCCACGTTGGCCTTGTAGCCGCCGTACTCGACCGCCAGCACGCCGGGAGCCAGCAGGATCAGGCCCAGGAGATCGAGGTTGCGGATGCTCAGCAGCCGGTTGAACTTGAAGAACAGCGCGATCGACAGCAGCGAGGCGAAATAGAACCACGTCGTGGGGTTGACGCGGTGATAGTGGAAGATGATGTCGCTCATGCCGCCCGTGTGCCGGTGATCCGCCTCCGCCGCGGTATCCCTAGCGTATGCCGGGGGCGGACCCTTGCAAATCGGCGAACGAGGGCTGAAACGGCCAGATCAGGGGCGCCAGGGCCACCGTCAGGGCCATGATCAGCAGGTTCAGCGGCCCCCCGAATCGCATGTAGTCGCTGAACTTGTACCCGCCCGGGCCGTAGATCATCAGGTTGGTCTGGTAGCCCATCGGCGTGGCGAAGCCGCAACTCGCCGCCACCGTCACGGCCATCACGAACGGCATCGGACTGACGCCCAGGTCTGCTGCCGTCTGCCACGCGATCGGGAAGGTGAGCACGGCGGCGGCGTTGTTGCTCATCAGCTCCGTGAACAGCATGGTCACGAAGTACAGGGCGGCGAGCACCACGTGCGGGCTGTCGCCGGCGGCGGCGATCGTGGAATGGGCGACCATCTCGGCGAGCCCCGTCTTCTCCATGGCGCGGGCCAGTCCGAAGCTGGCCGCAATGAGCAGGAGCGATTCCCATTCGATCGACCGCCGCGCCTCGGTCGACGAGATGCACCGCAGGCCCACGACGGCGCACGCCGCCACCAGTGCGGCCGCCACCATCGGCACCAGCTCGAGTGCGGCGGCGAGCACCATCGCCGAGAGGATGGTGCAGGCGATCCAGGCCTTGTCATGCCGTGGCGGCGTGGATCCCGTCACCTCGCTGACGAGGTAGAAGTGGCGGTTTGAACGTTGCCGGTCGATGAAGGTCGGGCCGGCCTCCACCAGCAGGGTGTCGCCGGGCTGGAGGACGATGTCGCCGATCTTCATCCGCAGCCGCTCCCCGTCGCGGGCCACGGCGATCACGACGGCGCCGTACGTGGAGCGGAACCGCCCCTCGCGGATGGTGCGGCCGACGAGCGGGTACGAGGGCGAGACCACCGCTTCCACCAGCACCCGCTCGCTCCGCGGGCCGGCGAGTTCGAAGACCTGGTCGGTGGCGGGCCGCAGGCCGCGGATCTTCTGCAGCTCAACCACCGAGTCGATGACGCCCACGAAGACCAGGCGGTCGCCCGCCTCGAGCCGCTCGGTGGGCGCGACGGCGGCGATCACGTGGCCCCGACGGTCGATCTCCATGAGGAACAGTCCGTCGAGGTGCCGCAGTCCGGCCTGCTCGATCGTCCGCCCCGCCAGCGGACTCCCCGGCTCGACGACCATCTCCAGGCTGTACTGCCGCGGGTCGTCGCTGGTGCTCATGGGCGGACGGCGATCCTTGAGCAGATGGCGGCTGGCACCGACGAGGTAGAGAAGGCCGCCGGCGAACAGCGGCACGCCCAGCCACGTGATGTCGAACATCCCCAGCGGGTGGCCCCGCTTGGCCGCTACCAGACCGCTGACGACGACGTTGGTGCTGGTGCCGATCAGCGTGCAGAGCCCGCCCAGCACCACGGCGTCGTTCATCGGCATCAGGAGTTTCGAGATGCTGAACCGGTTCTTGCGGGCCCAGTCGCGGAGGGCCGGCACCATCAGGGCGACCACCGGCGTGTTGTTGGTGAAGGCGGAGAGGATGCCCGGCGCGAGCATGGCGCGGAGCTGGGCGGTGGCCAGCGTCCTCGGCCTGCCGAGCGTGCGGTCGACGAGCGCCGCCAGGGCGCCGGTGCGTTCGACGGCCGCAGCCACCACGAACAGGGCCGCCACGGTGACCATGCCCTCGTTGCTCATGCCCTTGAGGGCCTCGTCGGGCGTGATCACGCCTGCGGCGAGCAGGAGCACCACCCCCGCGATCATCACCATGTCGGGGGCGCGCTGCACGAACAGGAGTGCGGCGAGCGTGACGGCGACGACGGCGGCGGTGAGCAGCGCCTGCCAGTGGCCGACGAGCGTTCCCATGCCGGTGTCCGGGGTCATGCAGCCTCTCCCTGCCCGGCCGGTCGGGCAGGGCAGGGAAGAACTTTCGCGCCGCCATCACGCGGATGCAAGGCCAAATCCCGGAAGCCCGCCGGCCCGCCGCCAGGTGCCGGTCATGGCTGGCGGCGGGTCCGCTTGGTAGCCTCGCCGGGCCTGCGGCGGTGGAATCCGCGGCTTTCGACCATCCCCCACCATGGGAGCGACGCCATGAGCGACATGATCGACCAACTCCTCGACGGCAATGCGAAGTTCATCTCCGGCGAGTTCCGGCCCAACGAGCAGTACTACCAGGCGATCGCCGCCAAGCAGCGGCCGAAGGTGCTCTGGATCGGCTGTTCCGACTCCCGCGTCAGCGAGCACCAGATGACGGGCTCGAAGCCGGGCACGATGTTCGTGCACCGCAACGTCGCCAACATCATCGCCTTCAACGACGTCAACTTCTCGGCCATCCTCGAGTACGGCGTGGTGCATCTCAAGATCGAGGACATCATCGTCTGCGGGCACACCCGCTGCGGGGGCATCGCCGCGATCGAGGACGGCGTCCACGAAAACTACATCGCCGACTGGCTGTGCATCGCGACCGGTGCCAAGGAGGCGGCAAACCGGATCGCCAAGGAGCGGAAGCTCTCCCGGGACGAGAAACTGGCGGTGCTCACGGAGGAGAACGTGAAGCTCCAGATCAAGCATCTGCGTAACCTGGCCCTGATCCGCAACATGCATGCCAAGGGCCCGCGGCCGCGGATTCACGGCTGGCTCTACCGGGTGGAGACAGGCACGATCGACGTGCTCGTCGACGGACGCGAGAAGGCGGCTGCCAGGCGGCCGGCCAGGCGGAAGAAATGACGCCGCCCGAGCCCGCGGCATCCCGGTCGCGGCCGGCTTGTTTTAGGTCCGCGATGAGCCGATGATTGTCAGCGGGGGTCGGGGCACACAGCCACGGCCCCCATCCTTCTGGAGCGTCGATCATGAAACGTCTCGCCATGGTGCTTGCGGTCCTTGCGGCCGTCGGCACGGGGGCCGCACAGGCCCAGCAGTCCGCGCCGCCGCGTCCGCAATCCACGCGGTCGTACCCGCAGGCCACGCGGTCGTACCGGAGTTACTCCGTCAGCCCTTCGACCAGCGCGGCGAACGCCCAGCGGGCGCGGGGTGCCGCCGACGCCACGTGGCGGCATGCCGACGCGAAGGCTCAGGGACAGTTCCACGGCGGCCGGTGAGGTGGTCTGGAACTCGCACGCGCCGACGCCATCGCGGCCGGTCCGCGGTGGCGTCGGTGCATTGACGGGATGACCGCCCGTCAGTCGACCCCCACGTCGCTGCCGGCCGGCTCGGCGAGCCAGGCCCGCTCCAGGGCCGCCGCGGACGTGAAGCCGTAGTGCCGCTCGAGGGCCTCCCGATGGCCCACGGTCGCCGCGTCGTCGAGAAACGCCATCAGCGTGTTCGTCCCGCCGCGCTCGAGCAGCCAGCGGACGAGGGCGGCACTTTGACCGTAGAACACCCGCTGGCGATGAACTTCGCGCGGATAGTCCTCCATCTCCAGGAGGTGCCCGACGCCCCACGTCATCCCGGATCGACGGGCGGCACGGTAATCATCGTCATGGGCCGCCTGCTTGTCGCCATCGTCGAACAGCACCGCCAGCCCCTCGTCGGCCCAGCGGGGCGGCGGCGCGGCGGTGAATTTGTCGGCGAGGACGACGTGCACCAGTTCGTGGTCGAGGGCCGCCGGCACACCCGCAGGCTCGTCGTCCATGAGGTCGATCCTTCGCAGCACGACATCCGGGCCGGCAAACTCGATGGCGGTGGCGCCGCGGGCCCCATCTGGTGGACCACCCACGGCTGCCGCGAACGACCCTTCCGACGCGTGCAGGTGGATCTCGCACCGCACGTCCCAGTGAGCCGGGCTGGCGATGCCGAGCAACGTCGTGAAGGTCCGGACTCGTGCGGACTCGGCATGCTGCAGGATCCGGCCGCCGCGCTCGGAACCGGCGCCATGCACGGTGAAGTTGGCGGGAGAAGCCTCGGCGGCCAGGCACGAGCCGATGGCCAAGGCAAGACAGGCGAGCGCCGATGTGCGGCCCGCCATGAAGCCTCGGGGTCGCCGACCTGACTTCACGACGGAGATGCGGTCTGGTGCTGACGACACGGCCCGGCGGTCCTCGCGATCACGGCCTCAAAGCCTTCGGGTTGCGAGATGCACACGCCGTGCCACTCCGTCTTCAGGTGGCGGTGATTGCCGAAAAACCCGCTGAACGCCGGGTTTCAGCTGCCCGGCCGTGCCGCTGGCCGCCGCCCGCGGGGCTGCCGCCTGCACGAGGACTCGGCAGCGCTGCCTGCGTGAGCGGCATACGATGGCATGCCGCGCGGAGCCGCCATGCGCCTGTTTCCTTCGGATCGCTACCCGTTGCCGCTGCCCGAGGGCCATCGCTTCCCGGCCGCGAAGTACGGGCTGCTGCGACGCCGGCTCGAGCAGCATGCGGCGGCCGGCGTTCCGCTGGAGTTCGTGGAACCGCACGCGGCGACGGACGAGGAACTGCTGCGGGTGCACGATCGCGGCTACGTGGGCCGCGTGCTGGCCGGCACGTTGTCCCGCGAGGAACAGCGGCGGATCGGGTTTCCATGGAGTCGGGCCCTTGTCGAGCGGTCGCTCCGCAGCACGGGTGCCGCCGTCGACGCGGCCGCGGCCGCCCTCGAGGACGGCGTCGCGGCGAGCCTCGCCGGCGGCACGCACCACGCCGGCACGGACTGGGGCGAAGGCTTCTGCGTGTTCAACGACACGGCCGTCGCCGCCCGCGAGATGCAGGCCCGCGGCTGCGTTGGCCGCGTGCTGATCCTCGACTGCGACGTGCACCAGGGTAACGGCACGGCGGAGATCTTCGCAGCGGATCCGACGGTGTTCACCATGTCGATCCATGCCGCCCGCAACTTTCCGCTGCGGAAGCACGCCAGTTCCCTCGACGTGCCGCTCGAGGACGGGGCCGGCGACGAGGCCTACCTCGCCGCGCTGGGCCCGGCGGTGGCGGAATCATTCCAGCGTGGCCGGCCCGATCTCGTGCTCTACATCGCCGGGGCCGATCCCTACGAGCACGATCGGTTGGGGCGGCTGGCGGTCACCAGGCCGGGGCTCGAGGCGCGCGACCGCCTGGTGCTCGATGCAGTCCGCGCCGCCGGCGTGCCGCTGGCGATCGTCTGCGGGGGCGGCTACTGCGAGAGCCTCGACGCGATCGTCGACATCCACGCCGCCACGATGCTGCTGGCCGCCGGGAGCTGACTGCGTCCCGGCCGGTTCACTCGTCGTCGTCGGTCGTGGCATGTGTCGTCGCCGCCGCGCCGCGTTGATCAAGGCTCCACGGCCCGGTGCCGTTGGCGACGAGGAAGAGCATCGTGCCCATGAGCGCGAGATTCTTCATGAACTGGATCAAGGCGTCCTGCATGGCGGCCGGAGGCGTGCCGGGCGGGAGTTTCCAGAAGTCGTGGAAGTAGTACGTGGCGGCGGCCAGGAAGCAGAGCAGCAGGAACGCCCCGAACCGGCCCTTGTAGCCGATCACGATCGAGAGGCTGCCGAGAATCAGAAACGCGATCGCCCCGCCGAGCAGGATGGTGGGCGACGGCACGCCCTCCGCGGCCATCTTCTCGACGGTGCCGTTGAAGTCCATGATCTTTCCGGCGACGGCGCTCAGCAGGAAGATCGTGGCGATCATCAGCCGAGCGAGCAGCGAGAGCAGTCCGCGGATCACATGCATGGGAGGTCTCCGGATGGGCGGCGACGTGGCCGCGACGTGGACTGACCGGGAGCGAAGGCTAGCACGGTCGCCCGGGGCGGGAGAAGTGGAATCCGGACGCCGGTCGCGGCGGGTTCAGGCCGGGCGCACGAAAAAAGCCGCGCTGGCTGACGCCAGCGCGGCCTTCGTTCGTCTTTAGTCAGTCAGTCAGTCCGTCCACCAACCACCCAATCAACAACCCGGCGATCCTTCGGCGGATGGGTCGTTCAACCATCAGCCGGCAACCGTCGAAGAAGATGGAGACGCAGCGCCGATCTTGCCCGAGGCGGGCCGCCGGCGGCTCTGCTGGAACAACAGCCCGCCGGCGATGCCGACGCAGGCGAGCACGAGGGTCGAGGGCTCCGGCACGGGCGGAATCGCAAGCGTGGCGGAGTCGGAGATCGCACCCGTTCCAGGCGGGGTCTGCGTGAAGGCGATCGTGAGGCTGGCCGGAGCCGGACTGGGGAACAGCGAGGGATTGAACGTGCCGGCCGTGTAGTTGCCGAGCACGAGGAAACTCCGCTCACCCGCCGCGCTCGTCTGCTGGGTGATCGATGTTGACAGGAAACTCCCAAACGTTGCATTGCCGAACGAGATGCTCGAGCCGACCCCCGGATTGAAGGCCACTGGTCCGAAGATCTGGGTGCTCAAGCCGAGGAAGTAACCGTTGTTCGCCCCCGTCGAGATCAAGTTCCCGATCGTGAACGTGGTGGCGGTGTTGATGTTCCCAGTGTCGGTCGACGGCGAACCGATGTCGGCGAACCCCTGCGAGCCGGTCGACGTGCCTGCAACGAACACGACGGACGGAATCTCGCTCTGCGTGGTCTCGTCGGCCGAGGCGGCCAGGGAGACGGCGGTGAGGGCGACGATCGCCCCCGCGATGCGGGTGAAAGACGAACGAATCATGATGAAAATCTTTGTTCTTGAAGAGACTGCGGACGGAGGGGCGCGAACGACCGACACCCTCCGACCTGGGGTTGGGATTGCTGGGACTGGGACTAACTGGACTGATCGACGAACACACGAACGAACGCATGTGGATCCGGACCTTTTCCGGCGATTTCCCGCGTTTTCGGCCTCATCGGAACGGTGATCACCATCCTGATCAGCGGCTCGCCACTTTGGAGAGCCATGCCTCGCCTCTCGGGCGGCACGCAACCGGAGCGAATCGGCAGACGCCGATCTCCAAAGTGCGAACCGAAACGACTCGAGAAGGCAGAAAACACGGGAAACTCGCTTGAAAACGTCCGAACACGGAAATGAAAGGAACCCTCGGCATGACCCCGGGTTTCGGGCCTGGCTACGACCGCTGAGGGTGTGGACCGAAGCCTTCGGCACGGGACGGCATGACATCCGCGGAAACTGCACGCAGGGCAGGCCCTAGGGCCTGTTCAGACGGCAGACACCGCGACGTGGCACAAGCCAGCTGGCGACGCGAATCCCGGACGCTTCCGGCGAATGCCCGCAGCCCCGCGTGTTCCCGCGGGATACGGCAATTCGCCGACGATCGGCCGGGTTTTCCGCGTCACCTGCGGGTTGGGCGCACCTCTTCGGATGTGATGCCGACGGCAATGACCATCACGGCACGTGACTCCTGGAATACAGGGGTGGACACAGGACGCCGACCCTTACGCCACGCTGGCGTGAGGGTCGCCTGAAAAAAAGAAATGCACGTGCCGTGCCACATCGTCCAAGAACGGCCGATTTGCTGAAAACGCCTGTATTCTCAGCGTTTTTCAGGCGAAGCGGTCAAAGGGGGCACGCGGAGCCCGCTCACCATCATGATGAGGCCACCCACACGAGCCGGGCTTCACCGCCGCGGCTCCCGGCCACGATGGCGTGCTGCCCGAACTCCCGGGCCACCGCCACGGCGTCGGCCTCCGCAATGCCGAGCACCAGCAGGCTCGGTTCGGGCGGCCAGGCTTCGTCGTCAGATCGGCCTTCCCCGTGCAGGCAGGAGAGGCCTCGGCCCCGGATCAGCAACTCCAGCTGCATCATCCGTTCGGCGTTGGCGTCTTCATCCAGCCGCTCGGACAGCGGATTGCAGGCCGTAAGAAAGGCCCATTGCGTCGCCCGCGATTCGGCGAGCATCAGATCCAGCGGCATGCAGCGGGCGCCGCAGCGGATCGAAATTGGCTCCTGGCCCGGCACGAACACCGAGTACGTCGTCGAGTGGTACGCGGCCTCGAGTTCAGGATCGTGCACGTGCCACCCGTCGCGGCGTGGACAGGGCGGGGCTGCGAGCGCCCCGCGTTCAAGTACTCCCGACAGGGATCGAACCTGTAACCTTCAGCTCCGGAGGCTGACGCTCTATCCAATTGAGCTACGGGAGCAGCAACTCCCGCGGAGTCTAGCAGCGCCGCCGACACCGAGAAAGCAGCCCTCAGGCGGAACGCCGCAGTTCCCGGACCGGCCGAGTGAGATGCGGCTTCGGGGCGTCGTGGGGGCCGTCGATTCGCACGGTGTCCAAGGCCTCCCCGTCCGTGTCCCGTTCGGCCGCCAGCCGCATGAGGGTGGTAAGTTGCCGGGTGCGGGAAAAACTCGCCCCGAACTCCAGCAGGGCAGCAAGCCGGCCGGCAAGCATGCCGAGGGTGCCCAGCGGAGCCGTGGCGACGGCATGCCGCACCACTTCCCCGGCATGGGCGACCAGCGCGGCCGCCGGCCGCTCGCAGGCCAGCGATCGCCAGAACAACCGCTCCGCGGACCGTCCTTCCTGAAAGGACGACCGACGTCCGCGCTGCGGGCCGCTCACCACGCGTGACTCGGGCTCGAGCACGATGTCTGCCCGGGCGGCCGTGAGCGCTGCCGCCATGTCGGCTGCGGCCAACGCATCGCCACAGGCGGCTGCGAAGCCGACCTCGCGAACGATGTCGGCCGCCCAAAACCCCGCCTCGAGCAGCGGCGCTGACGGGAGCGGGTCGACGGCAAGTCCATGCGCCGTGGGCCGCGGGACGACCGTGGCGCAGCGGCCGCCCGATGTTCGGCGGACTCCGGCTGCGATTGGGCGGTGGTCCGCGTCGTCGGACACTGCCAGCGGAACGACTGCGGCCACGCTCGACCGCGCGAAGTGACGCATGGCCGCATCGGCCCACCCCGGCGTGGCCCGCCACCCCGCGGCGAGGACATGGACGACGTCGCCTGCAGCTACGGCTACGCCCGCGTTGACGCAGCCGACGAGACCGCCCGCCGGCGCCACGTCGACGAAGGACACCTCGTCGCGGATGTTCCACGGGTCGTCATACGGGGTGGACAACGCCACGACGACCTCGCAGCCGTCGGGGCGATGCTCGAGCACGCTGACGAGCGTGTCCTCGAGACCCGTCGTCTCGCACGCCGGAATCACCACCGTGAGCCGGCGCGCACCGCCGGACAGTCGCTGCCGAGACATGACTCCCCCGATCCGTTCCTTCCAGGCCTGCGCCGCCGACCCTGCCGGATCGCCGCCGCCGCCCGTGACCCCCCGAACGTCACGCCGCCCCGGTCAGGCGGCGACTCGCTGCGGCTGCAGTTCCGTGAACAGGTTCACCGTGAGCAGCATCTCGCCGTCGGCGTCGTAGAACTGCAGGACGCCGACGTCGATCATCCACATCGCGAACATCTCGGCCACGCGATAGCACCGCGCCACGCACCGACCCCGGTCGATGCGGATGTTTTCCTGGAGGTCCTCGACATCGGCGCCGTCGGCACCGAGCTTGAGGAAGTGACGCGAGACGAGGCCGCGGACGTCAGCGGCGTTCATGTGCAGGCGCATGGAAGGCAACCTCCTGTTGCGGGCTGTCGAATCGACCTCCTGTCGATCGGGTCGGGAAACCTACCGGGCCGCTCGCGGCGACGAAAGACGGGATTTGCCGCGAATCAGCCGTGTGGCCTCCGACCCGCCACCATGGATGGCATCGACCGTCGGCAGCCCTTCCGTGCAGCCACGGGGTTTTCCGCTTCCCATCCCGCACGGCCCGCGAGGTCTTCCCAGACTGCCTCGTTCACCCAGGGGGAGGCGGCATTCCTGCGGTCACTGGAGTCGATGCGTCCACGCCGGGGAGCCGTAGCGGCAGCGGACGAGATCGGCGACCTGCTCGCGAGGCCATCCAGCCGCTGGTTCGTGCGCGGCAAATGCATCATGAACGGCCCCCTGGAGGCGATCTCGGCCCAGATGAAGGTTGGCGAGGAACGAGGCATGGTCCCGGCCGGCACGATAGGCGGGCTCGCGTGGGGGGTGCCGAAGCACTCGTCCGACGAGTTCGATGTCGAACTGGTCGAGCAGCGTGCCGTGATAGAGCACGGCCTGCCGGCGCACCCGCAGCGCGTTGCCCGACACCTTGCGGAGCCCGTCGGGCGTGGCGATTGAGAGATCGCTCGTGCCGGACCGCTCCACGGGCCTGCCGGCGGCGCGAATCGCGGCAGCCAGCGGATCAAGCAGCGCCGCATGCACGGCCTCGATGGCCGGCAGCGGCCCGGGCCACGCGACCACCACGCTCCACATCAGGCATCCCGGCCCGAGTACCACGGTCAGCCCCCCGGTCGGTCGCCGAACCACGGTGACTCCCGCCGCGGCGCAGGCCTCGAGGTCGACCTCGAGTTCCACGTGACTGGACGAGCCGAGGACCACGGTCGGCTCCGCTGCCATCCACGTCCGCACGACGACGCCGGAGCGGTGGCCGTCGTGCGCCTCCGCGAGCAGCGCCTCGTCGAGGGCCAGGTTCTCGGCCACGCTCGGCAGTTCGACGTCGAGGCGGCGGCCGGGGCCGACGATCGTGGGACGTTGACTCACGGTCCCGGCCTCCTAGACTTCTCTCATGAGCGACCAGCCCCGCCGTGACATCCGGCCGGACGACGACCTGCCGACCGTCGAGCCGCCCTCCGCGGGCTTTCTCGTGCAGCTGTTCGTGGTGCCGCTCTCGATCGTGGCCTGCGGCCTGTTCGTGGTCTGGGGATTCTACTGGCTTGCCCAGATGGGCAACGATCCTGAGAGCTATGTCCGCGCCCTGCGTCGCAACAACGAGGGCCGCTGGCAGGTGGCCCTCAACTTCGCCAACGACCTGCGGGGTCCGGGCGGGGCGAAGCTGAAGGGCGATCCGGAACTCGCCCGTGATCTTGCCGGGATCCTCGCCGACGAGGTTGCCAGCGGCCGCCCGGCCGGCGGTGGCAACGCCGCCGAGCAGTCGCGGACGCTCTGTGACTACCTCTGCCGCGCGCTCGGCGAGTTTGCTGTGCCGGAGGCGGCGGCGGCGCTCGTGGCGCGGGCGGCCGACGATGGCCAGCCCGAGACGGCTCGGGCCGCCGTGGAGGCGCTCGCGGTGCTGGCCTCGAACCTGTCTGCGGCGGGCAGAGGATTCGACGACCGGGCCGCCGTGGTGACGGCCGTGCTCGGCGCGACGGACGGCCCGCCGGCCCTGCGGTCGTCGGCTGCCTACACGCTGGGAGTTCTCGGCGGTGACGCGGCCGTCGGCAGGCTCCGCGAACTCGTCGACGACGCGGACGACGACGTTCGCTACAACGCCGCGATCGGCCTGGCCCGGCAGGGTGACGACTCCGCCTGGCCGGCACTCGCCGAGATGCTCGCGCTGCCCGACACCGTGCCGCAGGCCGGCGATGCCCGCGGGCAGGCGGAACGGTATCGGCGGGCGATGATCGTCGTCAACGCCCTGAAGGGCGTGGGCCTGCTCGTCGACGCGACGAAACGTCCGCCGCCCGAGGCCGTGGGCACCGCGATCTCGGCCCTGGCCTCCGACGCCGTGGCCGACGTGCGGTCGAGCGCCGCCGCACTCTCCCGCCGCGTCGAGCGGCTCGGCGGGCCGGGATGATCCCTCCGGCCCCGGTGGTATCAGGCGGCGTCGGGAAAGGTCAGCTGAGAAACTCCTCGAGCGCTTCGCGCAGCATCTCGACGTCGGGCTCGATTCCGCTCAGCGTCTGAAAGTCGATGGCGGTCTGCACGGCATGGATCTCGATGCCGTCGACCATGCAGCAGCCCTGTGCGGCCGCGTGCTGCGCAGCGGGCGTGAGCCTTCCGGAGAGGGTCGTGTCGGCGACGACGAGATCCGGCCGCAGCCCGCCCAGACACGCCGGCGCTGCGGTTGGTGCGAGCACCACGATGGCGGCGTGATCCGGCACCTCCACCCCTGGTGACCAGGGCAGGCATTCCGCCTCGGCGGCGTGCACCGCGGCGAGCGCCTCGACGAGGCCCATGGCGGCACCGGGATCGGGATCGGTCACCAGCACTCCTGCAGCTCCCGCGAGGGCGAGTTCGAGCGCGGTGGAGCGGCCGCAGGCGCCCGCCCCGACGACCACCGCCGTCCGGCCCGCGGGATCGATGTGAGCCCGCAGGCTCTCGACGATGCCGCGGCCGTCGGTCATGTGGCCGCCGAGACCGTCGGGCCTTCGCTCCAGCAGGCTCACGGCGGCTGCGAAGGCGGCCGACGGGCTGGGTGCCGTCACGTGCCTCATCGCCCCGGATCGCAGCGGGCCGGAGAGCAGGCAGCCCCGAAACCCCAGCGCCCGGACTCCCACGATCGCCGCGTCGACGTCGCATTCGGCGACGTCGCAGGTCACGAATCGCCAGTCGAGGCCCGCCGCCTCGATCGCCCGCTCGAAGAGGTACTGGGCCGGATGGCCGGCTGCCGGGCAGCCGAGCAGTGCCACGATCTCCTGCAGGGCGGGGCTCGTCATGCGGCACGCGGGTTCCGGAGGCGGCCCGCAACCGGCGAGCCTCGGGCTGCGGCAGGCGGCCGGCCAGTCATGCCATCACGGTCGTCGCCGCCACAAACCTCGGGTCGGCGCGGATCGGATCGAAATCGCTCTCTGCGCCGGTCAGGTCCCGGAAACGATCGTCGATCGAGATCGCCTTCGTGAGGTGATCGATGGCCGCGGAAACGTCCCCTGCGAGTGAGTGATAGCACGCCAGGTTGTAGAGCAGCAGCGGCTGGCTGGGAGCGGCCTCGAGGCCGCGTCGCAAGGCGTCGATCGCCTCGTCGAGGCGGCCGACCCGCTTGAAACACCACCCCAGTCCCAGCCAGGCCTCGAGTTCCTGGGGAGCCCCCTCGGCCGCCCGCCGGAGCGGCACGATGGCGGCAGAGAAGTCTCCCAGTGCCCGCAGGGACCGACCCTCCAGCAGGCTGGCCGTCGGGGCGGCCTGGGTCGGGGCGGGAAGGAGGCGAAGTTCGGCGAGGGCCCGGTGGAACAGCCTGCGGGAGTGCTCGGGCACCGGCGCGTCACCGTCGGCGAGGAGTTCGCCGAGCTCCACGTAGCCCGTCGCCTGCCGGAGGTGAAGCTGACGAAGGTGGCTGTTCATACGGCGTGATCCCGGCCGGAACGCCCCGTTTCCGGTGCTGGGGAATGGTAGCGGTCGTTGCGGAAAGGCCCAACCCTCATGCCATGGAGTTCTACGCAGGCTGGGCTCCCAGGGATCGCCGGCGACGAATTTTATGTGTGTGGAAACTCCTGCACGAAAGCCGGCGTCCGGCGCCACCAATTCTCAGGGTGGCATCCCGTGCACCCATGCAAGGGTGGCATCCCGTGCCACCGTTCAGGGTGGCATCCCGTGCCACCACGTCACGATGAGGAGGCTCTCCGGTGCGGCTGACCCTGCGGACGCTGCTGGCATGGATCGACGGCACGCTGGCCGCGGAGGATGCCGCCGCCTTGGGTGACAAGGTCGCGGCCAGTCCGGTGGCCCCCCAGCTCATCGAGCGGATGCGGCGGGTCGTGGAGCATGACGGCGTGTCGGCGCCCTCGCCCACGGGAAAGGGACTCGCTGACGACCCCAACACTGCCGCCGCCTTCCTCGACAACGCCCTCGACACCGAAATCCTCGGAGCGTTCGAGCGGGTGTGCATCGAATCCGACTCCCATCTCGCCGATGTCGCCTCGGCCCATCGCCTGCTCGCGGAAGTTGTTCGCGATCCGACGGTCGCAGCGCGGCCCGATCGCCGGCTCCGCGAGGCCCTCGTGGCCCGCGTTGTCGAACGGATCAGCGGTGACGGTCAGGGCATCGGAACGGCGGCAGCTGCGGGTCAAAAGCCGACGGCCCGGCGGCGGGCGGGCAGGGCATCGCGGGGCGGTGATCATGATGCTGGCGGGTCGCAGCGGAATGCCCGACGTGCGCCCGTGTGGGCGTGGGTCTCGGTGGCGGCTGCAGCGGCCCTGCTCCTCACGGCTGCGGGAGTGCTGGCGTGGTCGGCGTTTCGTCGGCCAGGGGATCGCACCGGCGGGACGCACCAGGTTGCCGCGGCTCGAGTCCCGCAGGATGCACCGCTGCCGGCGCCATCAGCTCCTGATCGAGCAGAACCGCGCGGGCACGCTCCCACCGCGACCGAGCCTGTCGAGCCGTCACCTGAACCTGTGAACCCGAACGCTCCGGACACCGCTTCCGAGCAGGCATCAGGTCCCTCAACGGCTCCCCTGGTGCCGCAGGCGTCTCTCTCCCCAGGCTCACAGGGAGCGGCAGCTGGTTCCGCAGCGCCGTCGCCATCGCCTTCGCCAGCGGGGGCCGAAGCGACCGTGGACGAGCCGCCCGTGCCCGGGTGGCAGCCGCCTGTTCCGGCACTGACGAGCGAGGCACGGGTTCAGGGAGGAGATGCGCTCGCCCTGGTGCCTGCTGCCCCCGGGATTCCTGTGCCAGCAACCGCTCGCGGGAATGCTGCCCCGGGTGGTGCGCCGAGTGGCGCTGGTGGTCCGGGGGCTCCGGCTGGGGCTCACGCAGGCGAGGCGGCACCCGCTGCGCGGCCACAGGGCGCCGAAACCCTTCCGGGGGTGCAACGCGTCGGCGGACCACTGCTGCGTCGCATCGAGGTCGACGGGAGGCCGGCGTGGGGTGTGATGCCCGGCGACGCCGAGTGCGCCGACCACGAAGACCTCGTGGCCCCTGCCTGGTGCCATCCCGAGTTCACGGTGGAGGGCATCGTCGTCAGGCTCGAGCCCGGCAGTCGGGTGGTCGTGACGCGGGATGCCGAAAACATTCCCTGGCTGGAACTGCTCTTCGGCCGCTGTGTGATCGCGGCCGCCGCAGCGGATGCCCGAATCGGCGTCGTGGCAGGTGGGCTGCGCGGCATGCTCTCCGGCGTGTTGCGGCAGCCTGCAGGGGTCGAGGTGCGTCTCCGCCACGGGCCCGACGGCGTGCCGCATGCACAGGCCGCCATCCATGCCGGCGGAGCGGAGAAGGTGTGGAGTGAGCAGGCGGCCGATCCGCCCGCTGCGGCGGGCCAGTCCCCGGAACGCATGCCCCCGGAACGCACATCACCGGATCGTGTAGTCCCGGATCGTGGATTCCCGGATCGTGGATTCCCGGATCGCATGCTCCCGGCCGGCTCACGGCTTCTCTGGGACAGCCTCGATCCCGCTCCGCGGCTGATGCCCGGCTCTGAGGCCGACTGGCTGGGCCCCGTGCCGCAGGAAGATCGAACGATGCGGGCCGCGGCCGTCGAACTCGCAGCGAGACTCGGCCAGGATCCGCAGGCTGCGGTTGGGCCGGTGCTCCAGCGGATGGCGGCGGATCCCAGGAACGAGCGGCGGATGGTTGCGGCGGCAACCCGCGCGGTGCTTGGCGAGTACGACGACCTCGTGAGCCTGTTGTGCAGGGAAGATCGCGAGGACGGGGTGCCGCTCGGCGAGCGGCAGTGGACCGACCTTGAAGCAGCGACGGTGCCCCTGGCGTTCGCCCGCGGCGAGAAGTCGGCAGCCGCCCTTGCGGCGGCCTTTCAGGCGGCCGCCCCGGCGGGCAAGGGCGACCTGCTGGCGTCGCTTGCCCGAGGATTCACGGACGCCGATCTGCAGGGCGGCGGCGACAGGCTGCTTGTGGAGGCCCTCGACGACACGAGCCTCGCCGTGCGGCGCTACGCGATCCGCCGCCTCGTCGAGATCCTGCCGCCCGATCCGAAGCATGCGAGCCTGTATCGCGCCGATCGTCCGCCGCTGCTGCGGCAGGACGGCACCGCGTGGTGGCGGGAGCAGCTCGCGCAGGGGCGGATTCGCCAGGGCGGATCCGGAGGGCAGCCGGCCGCTCCCCGGTGAGGCGCGGGCCGCGCAGACCCGTGCGTTTCGCGCCATCACCGCCGTTTTCGCCGTGCGAATTGCTGGCACGACGTCGAGGGTGATATGCTCGCGAAACGTTTCGCGTGCATCCTGAGGAGCCCCCGCGTGCAGACCCGTGTTTCCGCCCGCCATGGCCATCTGAGTCCGGCCTCGCAGTCGAAGATCGAGTTGAAGGTTTCGCGGCTGACACGGTATTTCGACCGGCTCACGTCGCTCAACGTCACCGTCGACCTGCAGAATCGCTCGCTGCCCGCGGTGGAGATCGTGGCCTCGTCGGAGCACTTCCACGAGCTCGTCAGCCACGAGTCGTCAGCCCATCTGTGGCGGAGCGTCGACGGGGCCGTGCAGAAGATGGAGCAGCAGCTCCGCAAGCACAAGGAAAAGGTCCGCGACCACAAGCACGTGACGTCGAGCCGGCGGTCCTGACGCTGATGGCCACCGGTCCCACCTCCCCGACACGACACTCCTCATGAAGTTCTCCGATTTCGTCGCCAACGAGGCGATCCGCTCCCAGGTTCACGCCTCGACGAAGGAGGGCGTGATCCGGGAGATGGCCCAGTCGCTGGTCGATTCCGGGAGCATCGCCGCCGCCGACCTCGAGGGCATCGTGAAGGCCATCATGAAGCGGGAGGATCTCGGCAGCACCGGCATCGGCCGCGGGGTGGCGGTGCCGCACACCAAGCATCCGAGTGTCAGCAGGTTGGTGGGCACCGTGGCGGTGAGTCCGTCCGGCATCGACTTCCAGAGTCTCGACGGCGAGCCGGTGCAGCTCTTCTTCCTGCTCGTCTCGCCGCCCGACCGGCCCGGCGATCATCTCCGGGCGCTGGAGAACATCTCGCGGCAGCTCCGCGACGACGCCTTCTGCCGCCTGCTGAAATCGGCGAAGTCGCCGGTCGACATCCAGCACCTGCTCGAGGAGGCCGACGCCCACGGCGTGGTGTCCTGAGATGACAGCCGAGAGCCCCGAATCCGTCCGCCATGATGCCGGCGACTGCCGCGAGGAGACCGTGTCGCGCGAGGTCGTCGTGGTCAACGCCGCAGGGCTGCACGCGCGGCCGGCGGACCTGCTCGCCCGCGAGGCGCGGAAGTGGCGCTCGCGGATCGAGCTCGTCAACGACGACCAGCGGGCCGACGGCACCAGCATTCTCGAACTGCTCACGCTGGCCGCGGAGGCGGGCACGCGGCTGGTCGTGGAGGCGACCGGGCCCGACGCACGCGAGGCGCTCGAGGCCATCGGCGGCCTGTTCGAGAGCCGATTCAACGAACACGACAACGACCAGGATTCCCGACGCTGAGGACGTGTTCGGGGCCGACACGGCCCCCGTTCGCGGCGTTCACCGACCACTGCAACCACTGAAGGAGCCGCGACCAGCCGCCTGGCGCGAGACCCCGGGATCATGATCGCCCCCCGCCCCGGCGGGTCGCGCGGTCGCCCGGCCGTCGTCGCAGCCGGCGGGCGGACTGCGCCCGATGCTCAAACTCCAAGGCATCGCCGTTTCACCCGGCGTCACGATCGGCGAGGCGCTCGTCCTCGACAGCGAGGGATTCCGTATCCCGCGCCGTTTCGTGGCGCGCAGCGCCGTCGACACCGAGCTCCAGCGCCTCGCCACGGCGGTGGCCGAGACGAGCCTCGAGATCGAGCGCAACCGCGACACCATCGCGGCGGAGCTCGGCGGGCAGTACGCGGCGATC
>JBJTQP010000238.1:0-14894 GCA_046075685.1 Planctomycetaceae bacterium
TATCCTTGAAGCCAAGGGCGAGAGCTTCCGCCTCAAGGACGCTCGCGGGCGGCAGCGACGGGCGACCGGCCCGTCCTGAACCCATCATCCTTGGAGCAACCAGCTACCCCGGAGTAGAAGGGGTGGCACAGAATCCGGCACAGTCGTGGCACAAAATGCGGCACAGCAACTGCGCGTAGCCACCCGCAAGGTTTCGCATGCTTCGCGTGCAAACCCTTCGCCCGCCGTCACTTCTGCGAGATCGTGCGACGCGGTGCGAAACCCTGCGAAACCAACGAGCGGAGAGGGCGGGATTCGAACCCGCGGTCCAGCTTTTGACCGGACACGTCTTTAGCAAAGACGCGCATTCGACCACTCTGCCACCTCTCCGGCACCGGATCGCCACCCGGGCCGACACGCCCTCCCCAGGTGGGAAGGTCGCCCCGAACTCGGCCGACGGAACCGGCGAGAAACCCCGTGGTCCGGGGAACTCTTTCGCCGACTATTCTGGACGCCAGTAGGGCGTCCCGCAAGGAGGCGGAGCCAGGCCGTGCCGACACGTTCCAGAATCGCCGCGACGCTCCGTCTCACGCTGGGAGTCGTGCTCCTCCTCGCGGGCCGCCCGCCGGTGGTCGACGCCGCCGAAATGATGTCGGCGGCCCATGCCACGATCCGGGCCGAGGACGCCGGGCGGCACGTCAAGGTGCTTGCCGACGACGCCTTCGAAGGCCGCGAAGGAGGCAGCCGGGGGGGGCGTGCGGCGGCGGCCTACATCGTCGAGCAACTGGAAAAACTGGGCATTCCGCCCGCGGGTGACGCCGGCACCTACTACCAGTCCTTCGGCAGTCTCAGGAATGTGCTGGCCATCGTGGAGGGTGCCGATCCGGCCCTGGCAGGCGAGGTGGTCGTGGTCGGAGCCCACTACGACCATGTCGGCTACGGAAACGCCGACAACAGCTACGGCCCGTTTGGCTACGTCCACAACGGCGCCGACGACAATGCGTCCGGGGTTGCCGGCCTGCTCGAACTGGCCGAGGCCTTCGACCACCTCCCCCAACGTCCTCGCCGCTCGATTCTGCTCGCCTTTTGGGACGGCGAGGAAAAGGGCCTGCTCGGGTCCTCGCACTTCACCCGCGTGGCCCCTGGAGGACTGGCCGGCCGCCGCGTGGTGCTGTCGGTGAACCTCGACATGATCGGCCGCCTGCGGGGCAACCGCCTCGAAGTCTACGGCACGCGCACGGCCCATGGCCTCAGGGAGACGGTGGTGCAGGCCAACAACCGGCCCTCGCACGTCGCCGGCCTCGACCTGGCCTTCGTGTGGGACATCGAGGAGGACTCCGACCACTATCCGTTCATCGCCGCGCGGGTCCCAACCGTGATGTTCCACACGGGCCTGCACGACAACTACCACCGCCCCAGCGACGACGTGCACCTCGTGAATCTGCCCGGCATCGAACCCGTGACGCGGCTCGCACTGGGCTTCGTGACGGCGGTTGCGGACGACCCGGCGGCGATCCCGCCCTTCAGGGACGCGTGCCGCGGGGAGTCGAACACCACTCGAAATCGCCTCGAGGCGGCGCTGCCCGACGCCGATTCAAGCCCCCGAGGTCGCTGGGGCATCGGCACGCGGGATGACTCCGGCGAGCCCGATGCGCCGGTCATCGTGCGCGTCTGGAAGGGATCGCCCGCCCACGTCGCGGGCCTGATGCCGGGCGATCGGATCATGACCGTCAATGATGCACGGATCGCATCGCACGCCGACATGCTCAATCGCCTGCGGGCCGCACAGGCTCAGGCCACGATCGACGTCGAGCGTCGCGGCAGGGTGGTGCGGTGCGAACTCCGGGAAACGGAGTGAGGACGGCCTAAGGCGGAGGCCTGAGACGAGTCATCAGGCCGCATGAAGCAAGACTCACCGGCACCGAGGCCGGTCAGTCGTTGTCCTCGTCATCCTCGTCTTCCTCGTCCTCATCCTCCCAGTCCTCGTCGTCGTCCCAGTCCTCTTCGTCCTCATCCTCATCATCCGAGTCCTCCTCCTCGTCGGAGTCCTCATCTGACTCGTCTTCCTCGTCGTCAACCTCTTCCCACTCCTCGTCGTCCTCGTCGGAATCCTCCTCCGAGTCCTCGTCTTCCTCCTCCTCGTCGTCATCATCGTCGAAGTCGTCGTCATCTTCGTCTTCATAGTCGTCATCTTCATCGGCCGCGGCGTTGGTCGTGACGCCCGGACGTGCGTTGCCTGCAGCAGCGTCGAAGAGATCCTCCGCGGCCAGCAACTCGGGGAGTTGGTTCCACGAGAAGACGTCGATATCCAGAACGTCCCGATTTCCCCGGCCACGTGCAGCGATCGTCACGGCGAACACCTCCTGAAACTGGTCGACCCGACTCTGAAGGACATTTCTCTACCCGATCGCTCCTGCATCGTCCAATCACCCGGTGAAAATACACCGGGGATTCCAGCCAGGTGGCGGATCCGGGAGCGGGACAGTGTGTCCACCGCCAGCCGGGCATGCAAGTCGCAGGACCGCCGGGCCGACCGAAATTTCCCGGGATTCACGGGCCGGCGCCAGGGGCGACGCCACCCCCGGCTTCGACCGGGGGCAAATCCTCGATCCGAGCAAGGCCGAAGGCCCCCAGAAAGAGCCGAGTCGTCACGTAGACATTCGGGCGGCCAAGTTCCTCTGCCCTACCGCCGACCGCGACAAGATCCCGATCCATCAACTGCCGGAGCATCTCCTCGCTGCCAACACCCCGGATCGATTCAATTTCGGCCCGCGTGACGGGCTGCCGGTACGCGACGATGGCAAGGGTTTCCAGGGCAGCCGCCGACAGCCGCCCGCCGCCCGGCTGATCGAGCAGCCGCCGCACCCAGGGGCCGAACGGGCCGCGAGTCAGCAGCCGGTAGCCGCCGGCGATGTGCTCCACGCGGAAGGCCGAACCCGATTCATCGTGCAACCGCCGCAGTTCCTTGAGCAGGATCCGCGCCCGCGTGCCGTCGGCAAGCCCCGCGAGCTTCGCCAGCCGGCGAGTCGTGAGCGGCTCCCGAGCCAGCAGCAGGGCCGCCTCGAGCCGGGCGAGTTCATCGGATCGGACGTGACGACCAAGGGGACCAAGGGGCACGGCCGAGCCGGCGGCGCCGGCGGTGGGTGTCTCGCGGAGCCAACGCCGACGACGCTCCGCGGCGGCCGACGGCGGCGCAGGCGACGCAGCGACCGCCAGGCACGTCGGCAGCAGCTGTGCAGCGAGCAGTCTGCGATCCATCGGCGATGCGATCCCCGGGGAGCATGCAGATCAAGGGCGTATCCGCGGCGGCTGGTCAGAAGCGCCGCCTGGGTGTTTCAGGCTGAACCGTGGCGGCCACCCGGCTCGGCGACCGAGTTCGCCACGCGGCAATGTCGGCGGCGAGCGTCTCGACCGCCGCGTTCCCATCAGGCCCGGTCGCGTGAAACACCCGGAAGAGCTGTCCTGATGCGTCGAGCGGCACGCTGCACGTGGCCATGTGGCCAACGCCTCCCGCAAGCGGGCGGCACTCCAAGCCGACGACTCCCAGGGCCTCCAACGAGTCCTCCGCTCGGCGGGCGGGTGGCGCAGCCGACCTCCCGTCCGCGTCGGCCCGTGGCACAACGGCAGCAGCAGTGGCCGAAGCCCCGTCATCCGCCGCCGACAATGCCTCTGCGGCCGACGGACCATCAGTCGCCGTCTGAGGAGATGTCGGGCGCGCATCCGGTCGACCGCCGGTCCACGAGGCCACAAGCCGCGATGAGCATTCCCGCATCGACCGCCGGACGTCGGCGGGGATGCGATGCGAGAACATGGCCGCCGCAGGCACGACGATCATGAACGCGATCAGGAGGGACGCACGGGCCTTCATGGGCGGGAACCGTAGCGGTCCGGCGGCCTGGCGGCAATCGCGAACCGGGCCGGCGGGAGAAGCTGGGCAACCCTGGGCCGCTACGGACTGCCCTCGACGATGATCCGGCGGGTTTGCCCGCCGTCCGCCGGCGTCGCCGGGTCGAAGTGACTCACCCCGGGCACGTAGGTGACCTCCGTCTCGGCCCGGGCCTGCGCCAAGAGGTCGCGGACGATCGTCGCGGCCACCATCTTCTCCACACGGGGCCGCATCGTGTCGATCCCGACGCGTCCCGGCTCGATTTCGGTGATCTTCACGAGGTGCACGCCAAAGGGCGTGACCAACGGTTTCGACAACTCCCCCTTGGCGAGCATGAAGGCGGGCTTGGTGAAGGCGTCGACCAGCGGGCCATCGCGGGTGATCCAGCCGATGTCACCGCCCCTGTGCCGGCTCGGCGCCGCGGAAAATTGCCGCGCGGCATCCTCGAACGAGATGCTGCCACGAAGGATGTCGCGGCGAATCGCCTCCGCCTCCCGCACCCGGCGATCGATCCCCTCCTCGTCGACGATGTCGGGGCGGAGCACCACGTGGCTCACTCGCAGCCGCGTGCCGTCGAAGTCCCGGCGATGCTCGGTGAAAAAACCGTTGATCGCCGTGGCAGTCAACCGCGGCTGCACGTATTTTTCGAGCGCCACTTCGAGCCGGATCTGCTCCCGCACACCCGTCTCGTCACGCCCGGAAGCGGCGAGGAACGCTTCCATGGTCTGGCCTCGCGACGCCAGCTGGCCGCGAAGCCGCTCCATCCCGTTTCGGATCTCGCCATCGGTGACGCCGGCGAGTTCCCTCGTGAGTGCCGCCCGCAGCAGGGCCTCGTCCACGAGCTGCTCGATCACCGAGGCCTCGACCTGCATGAGCTGCTCGGCGGAGGGCCGTGCCGTGGGCAGCAGCCGCCGCACGACGGCATCCACCGCGGCCCGCGGAATCGGCACCGTGCCCACCATCGCCACGGGCCGGATGCCGTCGGCGTCGTCCGCCAGCACGGCCCCCGATCCAGCCAGCATCGCGACCGCGACGACCACCCGTCGCCAGGTCGCTCTCAGGGCTGGCGATCGAGGGCTGCCGGCAGTCGTCAGATGGGAGTCCACACCCTCATGGTACGCGACCATCGGGCCGCGTCGAAATGCCGGTGGCGAAAGCCCGCCCGCGGGGCGACAATCCCGCCGGGTGCGTCTTCGGCGACGCATGACCCCGGACTTCGCCCGCCACCAGCCGTGTCCAGAATCGCCATCAGTCTGTGCGGGGAGGGCCGCGGCCACGCCACTCGGGTGAGCACCCTCATCGGCAGGCTCGAGGCCCACCACGAGATGCTCGTCTGGACGTCGGCCGACGCGCTGGCCTTTCTCCGCGCCCGCTTCGCCCACGAGCATCCGCGGGTGCGGATCGAGGAAGTCCCGGGCGTCGTCTTCGAGTACACCGGCGGCCGGCTCGACGTGATGCGGTCGATCGCCGCCGGGCTCGACTACCAGGCGCGGCTGCTCGGGCCGCTCGTTGACCGCATGCTCTCCGAGCTCGACACGTTTGCACCGGACCTTGCGATCACCGACTTTGAGCCGGCGCTGCCCCGCGCGGCCGGCAGGGCCGGCATCCCGCTGGTGAGCGTGGATCACCAGCACTTCCTGCTCGCCTACGACCTCGACTCGCTGCCGTGGTCGCTGCAGTGGAACGCGTGGTTCATGAGCCACGCCGTATGGATGTACGTGATGGAGGCGGTGGATACGGTGGTGTCGGCCTTTTTCCGGCCGCCCCTGCGACGCGGCTGGGAGCACGTCGTGCAGGTCGGGCCGCTGCTCCGTCCAGAAATCCTCGCGGCCACGCCGCGGGACGAGGGCTTCATCCTCGCGTATCTCCGGCGGCACACGCCGTTCGCCGCCGTCGAGGCGCTCGCCGACTGCGGGATGCCCGTCCGGATCTACGGCCTCGGCGAC
Source organism: Planctomycetaceae bacterium (assembly GCA_046075685.1). GTDB lineage: Bacteria > Planctomycetota > Planctomycetia > Pirellulales > UBA1268 > QWPN01. The sequence continues at coordinate 5,812 of JBJTQP010000238.1, forward strand.
CGCGCGCCGGTGGGAAATGTCTCGTTCCATGACGTGGACGACCGGATGTTCGCACGCGACCTGGCCGGATGCCGCGGCCTGGTCTCCGCGGCGGGCAACCAGTTGATCGGCGAGGCCCTGCATCTCGGGAAGCCACTCCTCGTGCTGCCGGAACGCGCCCACTCGGAGCAGCTGATGAACAGCCACTTCCTCCGGGCGATGGGCTGCGGGGAGTTCTGCCTCCTGGAGGAGGTCGAGCGCAGCCGGGTGCGGGAGTTTCTCGACGGGATCGAACGGTTCGCGGCCCCGCTGGCGGCCCTCCGCGGCCGGCTCGACGGCACCGACGACGTGCTCCGGGTGATCAACCGCCGACTTCGCGGACGATCGCCGGCAGCAGCGCCCGCAGCGCCCGGGCCCGATGGCTGATCACCGCTTTCACGGCCGGGGGCAGTTCGCCGAACGTGCGGTGGTATTCGGGCACCACGAACAGCGGGTCGTATCCGAAGCCGCCCGCACCGGCCGCCCGATCCGCGATCCTGCCATGGCACTCCCCCGCCGCCACCGCCACGATCCGACCATCGGGGCCAGCGAGGGCCGCATGGCACGCATAGTGGGCCGCCCGCTGACGGTCGGGCGTGCCGGCAAGCCGCTCGAGGAGCAGCACGTTGTTGCGGCGATCGACCATCTCGCGATCGGCCCCGGCCGCCGGCCCTGAGAACCGCGCCGACCGCACGCCCGGCTCGCCTCCCAGGGCGTGCACCACCAGGCCGCTGTCCTCGGCGAGCACCCAGCGGCCCAGCGCCCGGGACTGCATCGCCGCCTTGAGTGCCGCGTTGGCCGCGAACGTGTCGCCGGTCTCATCGACCTCGACGGCTCCGGCAAGCCCCCGCAGCGAGATGCACCCGATGCCAAAGGGCTCGAGCAGGTCGACGAGCTCCCGGACCTTGCCCTCGTTGGTGGTGCCCAGCACGAGCATCGCGTCACCGGCGGCCGACGGGGGATCTCGGCACGTCGATCGGCTTTGGCTGGACGTCGAGCAGGATGCCGTCGAACGCCCGCGGCACGATCTGCCCGCGGGCGAGGGCTGCGGGATCGGGCCCGAGGGCGGACGTGATCCGGGCGATCTCCGGATGGGCCGCCGGGCGGCCTCCGGGACCGGGAACGGTGAGCTGCTCGACGGTGCCCACACACACGATGCTCGAATCGCGGTCGTGAAACTCCCAGGCCGCCCAGCCGTTGCGGCGGAGGGCCTCGGTGAGGCGGTGCGCCTTCTCGGCGGCCTCCACGAGCCGGCTCTCCTGATCCAGCGGCCGCACCTGCGGATCCTTCCACCCGTTGCCCTTGAGCACCTCCACGAAGCGGTTGACGTCGACGCCGCCGCGGTCGGCGGTGGGCTCGGCGATTCCGCCGGTCGTGAATGATCCCGCACCGGTGAAGGTGGCCACGCGAACCGTGTACCGCGCGGGGCAGTCGAGCAGGCTGTGCTTCACGTCGGCATTCATCTGCAGCACGAACTCGTCGACCTCCTGCCTGGAGAAATAGTCGGCCGGCAGCAGGGGATTCGGGATCAGCAGGGCCGTGTGGAGCGGTGGTTTCGTGCCGGCTCCGCCGACGTGCCCGCGATTGGCCTGGATGAACTCGCTCTCCAGACGATTGCCCTGCCCCTCGACCGACCGCGGCCGGAGGTGCTTCACCTTCTGCAGCATCTTCTGCGCGCGGGGATCGTCGGCCGAGGCGAAGTCGCCGACCAGCACCGCCACCTCCACGATCTGCCCCTCGTTGGCATACCGCATCCGCTTGGGAGTGCCGTCGGGGTTGAGGCCCTTGCCCCGTTGGGCGCCGGTGTAGTCGAACGCCTTCTCGTGCGTGTAGGCGGTGAGCTTGTGGCTGCCGCGGAGTTCCTGCACCAGCCGGCGGGCGTCGTCGCGGGCTCCCTCACCCCGGAAGGTGGTGGCGAGCACGAGCCACGGTCCGTCCCGCTCCGCAAGCGGATACATGGCCTGCGGATCGACGTCCCCGCCCGAGAACCATCCCGTCGGCAGCCAGCCGCTCTGCCCGAACGCGGGCTGGACCGAAAGCCCCGCCAGCACTGCGGCCACGAGCGACATGCGTCCGATCACGGCCACCACTCCCTCGTCTCGACGCACGGCAACGACTCCTCGACCGCATCCTGATGGCGTCCCGCCGAAAGCCGGGGACACCGGGTTGGGGGCGGAACCGTAGCAGCCAGCCGTCCCCGATGCCAGACTGGAATGGCCTGGGAAACCGGGGCGGTTGGCGGTGGCGGCGGATTCTGGCGACGGGCGGTCGGACGGCTTCCGGGAGCGGCGGGTGTGACGAGACCACCATGGCGATCGAGGGCGACGGCCGTCGCCGTGGCGGCGACGGCATGCTGGCTGGCGGCCGTGGTGGTGCCGCCGCTGGCGCTGCTGGACTGGCGAGATCGCCGGTTGGCCGAAGTGGCCGGGCCGGAGGCGCAGGCCAACTGGGACGCCTTTCGCGCCGACATGCGACGCCAGGCAGGCCGCGAGGGGCCCGTGCAGCGGAAGGTGCCGAAGAGTGCGGAGCCACCGGAACTCGTCTGGCTCCGCGATCATCTCCGGCTGGCGATCGTCGCCTGGGTCACGCTGGCGGGCGTGCTGGGCGGATTCCTGACGGCGATCGCGGTCGGATTGGCCCGGGCGGCGGACGCAGCGGCCCTAGCGACCCAAGAGGGCACGGCCGGTGGCGGCAACCACCAGGAACAGCACGAGCGTGATGCCTAGCACGCCGACGAACGACGACATCGCTGACTCCCTCCACGGGTGACGACGCGGCAGGCTGCCGCGGCCCAGCGGATGGTAGGCAGCCGGCCGCCTCGTCACAAGATCGCCGCACGGCCGACGTGCCGGTGGTCTCACGCACCGCCCGGACCGCCGGAGCGGCGGAAGATCTCATCGGGCACCAGCATCCGCCCGGTACGGCCGACCTCGTCGAGGGTTCGCCGCTGACCGACGGTATGCCAGGGCGTGACGTCCTCCAGCTCCGGCATGATCTCCAGGATCTGCTCGACGAGCATGGCGACCATGCGCTCCACCGGCTGCCCCTGCGTCCGCTCACGGATCGCAGCGGCCGTCTTCATGAGCTTCACCATCCGCGACCGCTCGAGCACCGGGCCGGAGAGTTGGCCGTCACCCTCCTCGAGAAGTTCGGAGACCGGCACCTCGAGCACCTGCTGCCAGCGATGCAACTCACTGATCCGCAGGTCGCAGTCGGGCTGCTCCTGCCGGCGGACGAGCGGCAGCGACATCCCCAGCCTGCGGGCCACGTTGCGGAGGGTGACCCCCTGCCGCTGCCGAACCTCGGCGATCCGGTGATACGTGGTGGCGGACCGAGACTGCCGGCCCGGACCGGTGTAGTCGCATTCGGCGCGGGCGACGTCGGAGTGTTCCGTGTCGGCGAGCGCCGAGGGGTGGTCGAACGAGCGGTTGTCGAACCGCCGATCATCATCGTCGAAATCGTCGCGGCAGTCGTGGTCGTACTGCACCGTGGCCATGGCTCATCCTCCAGACCTGGTGACCGTGGGCGGGGCCGCGACGTTCGCTTCGTCGCGGTGCATCATCTACGCAGGTCGCTCCGAAGGCGTTCGCGCCGGTTCTGAAAAAATCACGATTTCGGCCCTCCGGGCCCGGCGGGCCCGCGTGGTAGGGTGGGGCCCCATGCCCGACCCAGCCGATTCAGCCGCCGTCGACCTGCGGGCGACCACCGCCTGGATCGAGGGCATTCCCCGCGGCACCGTCCGTGCGAGCGGAGCTGGTGCTTCGGCCTTCGTGGAGAAGTTCACCACGGCCGCCATCGCGGACATGCGGCCAGGTGCCGGCCGCGAGGGCTTCTTTGCGGACGCCCGCGGGTGGGTGCTGGCGCTCGCCACCCTGCTGCGACAAGACGACGGCCTGTTGATCGACTGCGATGCCGCCACGGCCGAAACGCTCCGCGCTCATCTCGAGCACTACCACATCCGCGAGGATGTGTCCTTCACCGATGAGACGCCTGGGGTCGACTGTTTCCTGGTCGCCGGCCCCGATGCCGCGTCCCTCCTCGCCGCCGCGTCGGTCGGCGAACTCCCATCCCAGGCCCTCGGCCACAGCCGCATCGACATCGGCGGCGTCGCCGCGCACGTCGTCGCGATCGACTGGCTGCACGTTGCAGGCTTCCTCGTGCGCGTGCCCCGCGATCAGGCGAACGTCATCGGCGTTGCGTTCGCGGCAGCGGGTCTGCCGCAGGCTCCGCACGCCGCCTTCGAGACCCTGCGGATCGAGTCACGGTTTCCGTTGGCGTGTGACATCCCCGCCAAGATGCTGCCCCAGGAACTCGACCGTGCGTCGCGGGCGATCTCGTTCACCAAGGGCTGCTACCTCGGCCAGGAAACCGTCGCCCGCATCGACGCGCTTGGCCACGTCAACCGCACGCTCGCTCTCGTAGCCATCGCCGGCGAGCGGCAGCCGGGGACGGATGTTGCCGTGACCCGCAACGGCGAGGTGGTCGGCACCCTCACGTCCACCACCCTGTCGCCGCGGCTCGGCCCCTGCGGTATCGGCATCCTGAACCGACGCGCTTTCGAACCGACCGCCGTGCTCGAGGTCGACGGCCACAGAGTTCGGCTCGTGGCCGCCGGCTCGGCATCACGTCCCGGCTGATCGTGGAGGAGGGCTGAAGACATGGACGGACGACTTCCCGGCGACGAGACGCTGCTGGAGGCACGGCGATTCACGGTGGTTCGGCGAGAAGAGCCGCTCGACGACGGCTCGCGACGCGGGCGGGAACTCGTGCTCCATCCGGGGAGCGTGGTCGTGGTGCCGCTGGTGACGGCCACGAGCGTCTGCCTCGTCGACGTGGTGCGAACGGCCGTGGGGCGGACGCTGCTGGAACTCCCTGCCGGCACCCTTGACCGTCCGGAGCCTCCCATCGACGCGGCCCGGCGTGAACTCGAGGAGGAAACCGGCTATCGAGCCGGTCGGATCGAGCCCGCCGGCGTCTTCTGGATGTCGCCCGGGATCCTCCGCGAACGGATGCATCTGTTCGTGGCCCGTGATCTGCAGCCCGGCCCGCAGGCCCTGGAGCCCGGGGAGCAGATCACGACCCGCACGGTGACCTGGCGGGAGGCGGTGGCGATGTGCCTCGACGGCCGGATCGAGGATGCGAAGACGATCGCCGGAATCCTGCTGCTCGACGCTCGGCGCCGCAACGACGATGGATTCGGGTGATCGCGGTCAGCAATGGCTCGGGGCTGCCCATGCCCGGCGCCAGACATTCGCGTCGGGCATCCATGCCCTCCGCCCACTCCGATGCCGGCCGCGAGGATGCGCGAGGATCACCTGGAGGCCATATCAGACGCTGCGGCGCGACCGGTCGATCAGAAACAGCACGCCGCCGAGCACGCCGATCAGGATCGTGCTCAGGCCCCAGAGGAGGGCCACGCCCACGGCTCGGTCACTCTGCACGCCCTCCTCGGAAAGCAGGAACGTCATCGCGTTCTCCCGGACGCCAAAGCCGCCGATGCTCAGCGGCAGCACCATGGCCAGCGCCACCAGAGGCACCACGGAAAACCAGAGCGAGAGCGGCTGATCCACCCCCAAAGCCCGGGCCGACAGGGCCACGCTCACGGCTCCCCCCGCCTGCACGACAAAGGACCACGCGACCGCCTTGGCGATGACGCTCGGTCGCTGCTGATAGGGAAGCAGTTGGGAGAGGAAGCCGCCGACGGGGCTGGTGTCGGGCAGCATGGCGACGATGCGATCGAGGAACAACACGGCGAGGAGAAATACCGCGAGGGCCCCCGCGAGCAGGCCGGCGGCGACAGCGAGCGTCACGGGCAGCGAAAGGTCGTACTTGCGAGCGGCGAGGGCCGCACCGCCGAGCACGCCGAGCGCCGCCAGACCCGTCAGCCGGTCGGCGAGCACCGAGCAGCCGGCGAGCAGGCGTCGCGACGTGGTGTCGCCCACGCGATACGCCTTGATGACGTCTCCGCCGATCGACGACGGCAGGCAGAGATTGAAAAACATGCCCTCGAAGAATCGCCAGACAAAGAACTGGCGGGGGAAATCGAAGCCGAGCGGACGGGCGAGCGCCGCCCAGCGGATTCCCGCCACAACCTGCACGAGCACGGCGGTCGCCAGGCCGGCACCCCACCACCGCCAGTCGGCATCGAGCAGCAGTTGCCCGAACGCCCGCCACTTGACGTCCCGGAGGGCATACGCCAGCAGCGCCACCGTGACAGCCAGCCGCAGGGCCACGTTGAGCCAGGCTGGAACGGCGGGCCGGCGGGCCGATGGCGCCGGGGCGTTCTCCTCGATCTCGGAACCGTTGTGCATTCGTCTCCTCATCTCCGTGCGCGGGCGGCGACCGAAGTCGTGGTCCACCCCGAAAGCAGCGTGACTCGCGCCGTCGGGACGGGTACCCTACACGAAAAGTCGCTCCCGCCGCCCCCAGCGAAAACCCAGCCACGATCGGATGACGCTCCCGGTTGCCCTGCCAACGGCTCTCCCCGCTGCCGAGGTAGTCATCGTGGCCGTGGCATTCGTCTGGGGGGCGATGCTGGGCAGTTTCGTCAACGTCGTGCTGTACCGTCTTCCCCGACGGAAATCCGTGGTAACGGGCGGCTCGCGGTGCCCAGGCTGCGGCTCCCCGATCCGTCCATACGACAACGTGCCGGTGCTGGGCTGGCTGCTGCTTCGAGGTCGGTGCCGCGACTGCGGATCTTCGGTTTCTCGGCGCTATCCGCTGGTCGAGGCTGCCTGCGGAGTGATCGCCGCGGCCGTCGCCATCGCGGAGATCACCGGTATGTCAGTCGCGAACGACGCGGCATCCCGGCCCGGAATCGACAGGCTCTTGGCGGGCGAGTGGCAGGGCGTGGCCCGCTGGGCGATCCGCGGAGGCGTCGCCATCGCGATGCTCACCTGGGGCCTTTTCGCACACGATGCCGCTGTGTGTGCCGCTGTGTGTGACGGTGAATGCGTCGATGATGCCGGCCAACCTCGGCCTCGGTCGGGCGACATGATTGCAGCCGCCGGCTGGCAGGCACGCTGCCCTGGGGCCGCGTGGCTGGCCGCACTGGTGCTTGTACTCGCACTGGTGGTGCCATCCATCGGCCCACCGGGCCCGCTGCCCAATGGCTTATCACCCGCGGGGATCGCCGCCTGGAAAGTGAGTCTTTTGGCGACCGTTGCGGGCTTGGCTACCGGCCGAGTGGCAGGACTCCTCTCACGCGGCGCGGGCGACACCTGCAGCCTGGCGGTCTTCGGCGCGGCAGCCGGGTGGCAAGCTGTAGTGGTCGTGACGGTCGTGACGGTCACGTGCCGCCTCCTTTTTTCGGGTCTGGCTGGCGATCGCTGGCGGAGCAGTGGGGCCGAGTGCCTCATTCTGCCGGCCGTGGCTGTCGCCTGGCTGGCGGCTGCCGGGCCCTTCCTTGCTGCATGGACCCTCGGCTGGACGGCGATGACGGGCGGATGATGAGCCGGCTCGAAGATCGCTTTTTTTGGCCGCCGAGTCCGGCCGCGTGAAATCGCCTCTGGCGGCGTGTATAGTGCAGTTGACCCGCTGGAGTGCCCTGTAGAGCAGCATGTCACTTCCCTCTCATCTCCTTCCCGTCAACCGGGCCCCGCTGGCTCCCCCGGCCGTTAATGCGCCGCCTGTGCAGGCTGCGCCGCATGATGAAGGCCTCGTTGAGGGTTCCCTGCGACGCGCCCGCGAGTTCGTTGCCGAGATGCGGATCCCCGAGCAAAGGATGCCGTGGATCATCATCGGCGTTCTTGGAGCCGCGCTCATCTACAGTTATTGGGTGAGTCTGGAGCAACTGCCGTCGTTCTGGGACAACCCGCAGTACCAGCATGGCTGGATCGTGCCTGTCTTCACCACCATGCTGCTCTTCTGGTGGCGCAAGCCCGTGGGGCCGATCACCCCGTCCGCGCGGGCGGCAGGCATTGGCCTGTTGGCGGCGAGTTTCGCGCTGCGGCTGTTCTGCGCCAGCTACCGCATCGTGACGATCGACATGTACACGTTCGTGCCGGCGCTGATGGGCGTGTTTTTGCTGGCTGGCGGCTGGAGCGTGTTTCGCTGGGCGTGGGCGCCCCTCGCGAGTCTGATCTTCATGTACCCGTTGCCCGATGAGGCCACCCGCTATCTCCTGGGCCCGTTGCAGACGGTCGCCACGATCCTCAGCACGTACGGCCTGCAGACGCTGGGCCTCGACGCATTCCGCGACGGCAATCGCATCAACCTCGCCGACGGCCAGGTGCTGGGCGTTGTCGACGCGTGCAGTGGCCTGAAGATGCTCACGATTTTCGTCTGGCTCGCGGCGATGCTCATGCTCGTGGGCGGCCTGGAGTGGTGGGAGAATCTCGTGATCGCAGCCAGCGCCATTCCGATCGCTCTCATGTGCAACGCCTTTCGAATCGTCACGGTTGGCGTTATGTACAACTACAAGATGTCGATGGCCGAGCATTTCCACGACAGCACTCCGGCGGCCATGCTGATGATGCTGCTGGCGGTGGGCTTTCTCGTGCTGGAGATGAAGATCCTCTCGTACCTCGTGGTGATGGACGATCTCGCTCCCACGGCCCTCGCCGGCGGCGGATCCGCCGGCCTGTCGGGGCGGGGTGGTCCCGGTGTCGCGACGCCGGCGGGTGCCCGCCAGGCCGTGCGGCCGGTCGTCGCCCCCCTGCAGGTGCCATCGACAGCGGCCCAGCGGCCGTCTGCATCGGGTTTTCCGGCCATTCCACGTGGGACCGTGCCGGCGAAGAAAGCGGAGCCACAGCCCCCGGACAGCGACCAAATCGTGGGGTAGACTTAAGGGATCGTCAGTAGGACTTCGGTGAACGGCAGAGCATCTCGCGGGAACCAGGGCAAGGATTCTCCGCGTTCAGACAGGAAACGTTGGTGACAATGAGCGAGCCTGGCGCACCCATGGACGGTTCTTCCTCCGCAGCGACGGCAACGGTGTCGCCGAGCGCTGGGATGCTCGCGCCGATCCGCGACACGTCTCTCTCGCCCCTCGGTCCGACACCATCACAGTCACCCTACGGTGCTGGTGCGGATCCGCTTGCCGGCGGCATCGACTACCGGAGGGC
>JBJTQP010000239.1:0-26516 GCA_046075685.1 Planctomycetaceae bacterium
GCCGGACGTTCGCGGATGCCCTCGTGGCATCCGCTCACTCGACGCTGCCCTGCGCTTCGCCATCCTGGCTGCGCTGGGGCGGCGACGCCGGCTCTCGGGGCACGGGCAACCCCTCGCGAAGGGTTTGTCGTAGCCGCAGGCTTGCAGCCTGCGGGATGCGGGTCGTGGCAGGTGCAGGCTGCATCACGCACCTCCGACAGACGCGGCCCTGCGATTCGCCATCCTGGCTGCGCTGAGGCGGCGACGCCGGCTCTCGGGGCACGGGCAACCCCTTGCGGAGGGTTTGTCGTAGCCGCAGGCTTGCAGCCTGCGGGATGCGGGCCGTGGCAGTCGTCTATTAAAAAAAAGACTCCGCCCGGGGGTTTCCCCCCGGGCGGAGTTCACTGGCCGATGTCGGGCAACAGATCTCCGTTCGACCTATCGGCCCGTCAGATCACTTCGAGGCGACCGTCCGCACCGCCTTGGTCGAGGCGGACGCGTCGGGGGTCGGCTCCGCACACGGGGCACAGCCAGCAGCCGCACCGCACGCCGGATCCGCACCGCAGGCCGGCTCGCAGCAGCCGTTGCCGGCCGAGCAGTCGGGCTCCCCGCCGCAGCAGCCGGTGCCGCAGCAGCTCTTGCGAGCGTGCTTGGCCTTCAGCGCCGCGATCAGGTCACGAAGCACGTGCCGGTGAGCCTTGCGGCCACCGCAGCACGAGGCCGCACCGCAGCTCGGCTCGCAGCAGCCGTTGCCGGCTCCGCAAGCGGGCTCCGCACAGCCGTTGCCAGCGCCGCAGGCCGGCTCAGCGCAGCCGTTGCCGGCTCCGCAGGCGGGCTCCGCACAGCCGTTGCCGGCACCGCAGCCGGGCTCGGTGCAGCTGCCGCAGCAGCCGTGGCTCCGCTTGCACTTCGCGAACAGGCCCTTCAGCCCGCCGAACAGGTCGCACTTCTTCCGAACGCCGCAGCACGAGGCCGCACCGCAGCTCGGCTCGCAGCATCCGTTGCCAGCGCCACACGCCGGCTCCGCACAGCCGTTGCCGGCTCCGCAGGCGGGCTCCGCACAGCCGTTGCCGGCACCGCAGCCGGGCTCACAGCAGCCAGCACCGGCGTCGCAGCCGGGCTCACAGCACGAAGCACACCCCTTGCAGCCGAGCATCCGGTCAAGGAGCTCGAAACCGAAGGACTGGCTACAAACGGTGACGCTGAGGACCAGCGCACCGAGATACATCATACGCTTCATCGAGCCACATCTCCTTTGCTTGTGGATCACCGGCGTGTTCGTCCCGCTTGCGACAATCACCCCGAGGATGTGATCCACGTACTCTCCGCGGCAGGCCTGTCGAGCCATTCCGTGACTCGAGGTACCTCAGGTTGCTGCCGCCCCCTGGTTGCCCGACGGGCACAGTGATGCCCCGGGGGACACGGGGGCTATCGGCGGCGATCGTCGACGCTCTTGAACCATGCCCACGTTTTTTGTCCTGCCCCGTTTGCCGCTGCGCATCGCGGTGGCATTGCGTCTCGTGAGACATGCGCCGAGCCTGCCGGAGGCCGTGTCGCGACCCGCAGACTTTGACGGCAGGGTCGCCCGCGACCGGCAAGGTTTGCCACCCGCGGAGCCGCCCTTGGAAAACCCTGCGGGCGGCGCCCGGCAGCCAACGCGTGATTGACACCGCCTGCCCGACCCCTATACTCTGCCATTGGCTCTGGTGGCCGGGCTCGCGATGGCTCGCGAATCCGGCGAACAGGGAACTCCGGTGTGATTCCGGGACGGCCCCGCCGCTGTGACCAGGCGTCGAGGTCGGTCGCTTCCGGCCATTGCCGCCCCCGCGGAGATCCCGCGGCGGTGGCGAGAAGGCATGCGGCTGACCAAGCCTGGGAGTCAGAAGACCTACCAGCAACCACGGGTTCGCCGGACCGCGCGGGCGGGATGGCGGGCACGACCGCGTTCGCGGTCGTTTGCGTCGATCGACCACGTCCAGGAATGGTGTCCGAGGCTGCGCGCCGCTCCACGGTGGAGCATGCGCGGCGGTGGAAGCGAGCATGGCCGCCGTTCGATTCATTCGCCGCGCCGACATCCCTCGTCCGCCCCTCTCGGGCGTGACGCTCGTCGAACTGCTGGTGGCGGCGGCCGTGATCGCGGGACTCGCCGCCCTGCTGCTGCCGGCGGTGCAGACCGCCCGCGAGTCGGCCCGCCGGCTGTCGTGCCTCAACAACCTGAGGCACATCGGCTGCGCCCTCCACGGCCACCTGCTCTCGCGCCGCGCCTTCCCCGTCGGCTGCACGGAGTGGCGGGCGCCTGGAGCGGCAGGGCAGGCCCGTTGCCTGGCCTGGAATGCCCGCATCCTGCCCTGGTTGGAGCAGGCCGCCGTCGCCGACCGGATCGATTTCGGCAAGCCGTTCGACCATGCCGCCAATGCGGCGGCGGCGGCCGAACCGCTGGCGGTCTTTCGCTGTCCGTCAGCCGACCGGCCCGAGCCGCTCGTCGGCCGTCTCGGCCGCAGCGACTATGGCGGCGTGACCGGGGAACGGATCACCTCCCCGAACAACCCGGAGAAGGGCGTGCTGGTGCACGACCAGTGTTTCGCGGTGCGAGGGATACCAGACGGGCTCGCGCACACGATCGTCGTCGGAGAGTGCGCTGCCGGCCCCTGGTCGGACGGCCAGTGGATCAACGGCCGAAACCTGTTCGATCAGGCGTACGCCATCAACTGGCCGACGTGGGAGGACGAGCTCCGCAGCCGTCACCCCGGCGGTGGCCAGGCCCTTCTTGGTGACGGTGCCGTGCGCCTGCTCGGCGAGTCGCTCGACGTCCGCGTGCTCGCCGCCGCCTGCACGCGGGCGGGAGGGGAGCGGGAGTCGTCCGCGGGAGGTGAACGATGATCAGGCACGCTTGTTGTCAGCCCGGAGGTGCCGCTCCCCGCACGTGAGCATCGCGGCCGCCGCCACCGCGGCGCATCGCGCGTTCGTCGTCGTGCCGGGCAACGTGCCCGGCGCGGGGAGCCCCCTTCACCGGTCTGATCGGAGCGTGTGTCCATGTCGGCAGTTCACGTCCAGCGATTCCTCGGCGTCGTGCTCGGCGTCGTGCTTGCGGTCTCAGCATCATCGACGCCGGCAGTCGTCGTCGATTTTCAGGGCCTGCCCGTCCCGGCGGCGGGATACTTCAACGGGGACCCCGGCGGCCTCGCGCCGGGTCAGTCGGTGTCGAATCCCTGGGCCGCGGATGCAGTGCGGTTCTCCAACACCTACGGCATCGACGGCGACTTCGCCTTTCCGTACTGGTTCGGGTTCGCCTACTCGAACGTGGTGAACACGACCGACCCGGCGTTCACCAACCAATACGCCTCGTTTCCCGGCGGCGGCTACCAGTCGACCACCTATGCCGTGGCCTACGCCGACGGGGCGACGATCACGCTGCCGCTGCCGGCGACGGTGTCGGGCTGTCGGATCGCCAACACCACGTACGCGGCCCTGACGATGCGGGATGGCGACGCCTACGGGTTCACGACGCCGCTGCCCGCCGGCGGCTGGTTTTCGACCACGGCCACCGGAAAACTGGGGGCCGTCACCACGGGCTCGGCCACCTTCGCCCTCGCCGACCTTCGCGGCGGCTCGCCGCCCGGCATCCTGGCGACCTGGGACTGGTTCGACCTGGCACCGCTCGGCACCGTCGACCGGATCGAGTTCACGTTCGACGGGTCGGACAAGGGCGTGTTCGGCCTCAACACGCCGGCCTACTTCGCGATGGATGATCTGACGGTGTCGGCGGTGCCGGAGCCGGCGACGTCGGAAGCGGCGCTCGTCGCGGCCGCCGCCGTGGTGGTGCTTCGACCGCGGAGGACGCGTCGGGATGCGTGAGCCGGTTCGCGATGCGGCACGGATCGCCGCCCTTGACAATAACCGTCGCGCCTGGGATCGGCTGGCGGCCGAAGCCGTTCCACTGGCGCGGCCGGCGGTCGACGACGCGTTCACCGATCCCCGCGGCTGGCTGGGATCGGCGGGCCCTGCGGGTCGGCCATGGCTGCCGGCGCGGCTTGCGGGCCTGGACGTGCTCTGCCTGGCCGCCGGCGGCGGGAAGCACGGGCCGTTGTACGCCGCTGCCGGCGCGCGGGTCACCGTGTTCGACCTCTCCCCGGCGATGCTCGCGCTCGATCGCGCCGTGGCCCGGGAGCGGCGGATCGATCTGGAGGTCGTGGAGGGATCGATGGATGATCTCTCGATGTTTGCTGCCGGTCGGTTCGACCTCGTCGTTCATCCGGTGAGCACTTGCTACCTGCCCGAGGTGGCGGACGTGTTCCGCGAGGTGGCGCGGGTGACGCGTCCGGGCGGGCTCTATGTGAGCCAGCACAAGTCGCCGCCGAGCCTGCAGGCGCGTCTCGAGCCCAACGACCGCGGCTGCTACGAGCTCGAGCATCCTCAGCGACCGGGGGCACCGCTGCCGGCGGCCCCGCCCTCGCGGCTTCGCGAGTCCGGAACGCGCGAGTACGTCCACTCCCTGACGGCGTTGCTGGGGGGCATCTGCCGCGCCGGCTTCACGATCGAGGACGTGGTCGAGCCGGATGCGGCGGGACCGCCCGGCGGCACGGGGGCCGCGGGTCATCGGGCCGCGTTCCTGCCACCCTACCTTCGCATCCTCGCCCGCCGCCCGTCGGCTGCCGCGATCGGCCGGGGCGTCGTGCTGGTAGACTCCGGGCCATGATCTGCCTCGTGATCCAGCTCGTCGCCCGGGATGCCGCCGACATCGGCCGGCTTCGCGACCTGCTGGCGGCCGCCATGCGAAAGAGTCGCGGCGAGCCCGGCTGTCTCCGCTTCGATGTCTACGAGTCCACCGCCGAACCGCGGCGGTTCACGCTCGTCGAGCACTGGGCCGATCAGGCCGCCGTCGATGCTCATCGCCTTGCCGAGGCGTACACGACGATCTACAAGCCCCAGGTCATGCCCCTGGTCGACCGCGAGGCCCATCCCTCCACGCTCCTCGAATAGGCCGGTGGCGGCAATGATCCTGCTGATCGACAACTACGATTCGTTCACGTGGAACCTCGTGCAACGGTTCGGCGAAGTCGCCCCGCACGCGACCGTCGAGGTGCATCGCAACGACGCGATCAGCGGAGACGAGATCGCGGCCAAGCGGCCGAGTCATCTCGTGATCTCGCCGGGACCCTGCACCCCCGACGAGGCGGGCATCTCCTGCGACGTCGTGCGGCGGTTCGCCGGGAGGATGCCGATCCTTGGCGTCTGCCTCGGGCACCAGTCGATCGGCCAGGTGTTCGGGGGCACGATCGTGCGGGCCAAGCAGCTGATGCACGGCAAGGTCGATCGGATCGAGCACACGGGCCGGGGGCTGTTCTCGGGCCTCGCATCGCCCATCGAGGCCACCCGCTACCACAGCCTCGTGATCGACCCACCGACGCTGCCCGGGGACTTCGAGGTCGACGCCTGGGCCGCGGCCCCCGACGGCTCCCGCGAGATCATGGCGATCCGCCATCGCACGCTGCCCGTCTACGGTGTGCAGTTTCATCCGGAGAGCTTCCTCACCCCGGCGGGCTACGACCTGCTGCGGGCGTTCGTGCGGACGGCCGCCGTGGCGGCATGATCGAACTGGCCGCTGCGATCGCCGCGGTGGAGCGGACGGCCGCCCCGTTGCCGCTGCGCCGCCACCGCCTTCTCGAGGCGGCGGGCGGCCGCCTCGCCGAGCCGGTGATGGCGGACGTCGACTCGCCCCCCTGGGATCGGGCGATGATGGACGGCTTCGCGGTGCGGTCGGCCGACGTCGTCGGCCGCGAGGGCGACGTGGTCGTGCTCGACGTGGTTGCCGATCTCGCCGCCGGCGTCGTGACGGGGCGGCCGATCGCGTCCGGATGTTGTGCGCGGATCATGACCGGCGCTCCGCTGCCCCCCGGCGCCGATGCCGTCGTGCCGGTCGAGGCCGCCGTCGACGGCACGGCCGGCGCGCATGCCGGCGGCCGGGTGCGGTTTCGCGATCCGAGGTTTCGCGCGGGCCAGCACGTCGGCCTCCGCGGTGCGGCCTTCGCGGCGGGATCGATCGTGCTGCCGCCGGGCGCCGTGCTGACGCCTGCGGCCGTCGGGCTCGCCGCCGAGGCCGGCGCGACGCACGTCGTCGCGGCCGCCAGGCCGCGGGTGGCGATCCTCTCGACGGGCAGCGAACTGGTGCCCGCGGGCGTCGCGCCCGGCCCCGGGCAGACGCGAAACTCGAACGGTCCGATGATCGCGGCGGCCGTGACGGCCTGTGGCGGCGAGCCGGTGCCGCTGGGCATCGCCGCCGACCGGCCCGAGGCCATCCGCGCAGCGGTGATGCAGGGCCTCGCGGCCGACGTGCTCGTGCTCTCCGGCGGCGTGTCGGCCGGCGATCTTGACCTCGTGCCGTCGGTCCTCGAGGCGTGCGGCGTTCGGGAGGTGTTCCACAAGGTGCGGCTCAAGCCCGGCAAGCCGGTCTGGTTCGGCACGCTGGCCCGCGCGGCGGGCCGCTCGCCTGCGCTGGTCTTCGGGTTGCCGGGCAATCCGGCGAGCAGCCTCGTGTGCTTCGAGCTTTTCGTGCGGCCGGCGTTGGCGATCCTTGCCGGCCGGCCGCGGCACGAGTGGCATCTGCCGCGGAGCCGGGGCGTGCTCACGGCGGCGGCGAAGTCGGCGGCAGACCGGCCGGTCTACCTGCCGTGCCGCCTCGAGCGGACTGCCGCACGCATCGACGTGACGCCGCTGCCGTGGACGGGGTCGTCGGATCTGGTCGGACTCGCGGTGGCCGACGGGCTCGTGGCCCTGCCTGCCGGGGCGACGGCCGACGTCGGAAGCGACGTCGAGGTGCTCTCGTTCGCGGGGGGGGCGGCTTCCGCCCGCGATGCGTGAGCCGTCCGCCGGCGGGCACCATCGTGGCGTCGTTTCCGAAGTCGGGCAGCACGTGGGTGCGATTTCTGGTCGCCAATCTCTACAACCAGATCGCATCGGAGGTGGCCGCGGTCGACTTCCACAACGTGCATGAGATCGTTCCCGAGATCGGCCGCCCCGATGATCGGCGGCTGTTTCTCGGGCAGCCCGCGGTCTGGAAGACCCATGACGAGTGGCGGAGAGCGTTTCAGAAGGTCGTGCTCGTGCTCCGCAATCCCTGGGACACGCTGCTCTCCCTCCAGCACTACATGACCGGCGAGTGGGGCCGTCCGGCGACGCTCGCCGACATGGTGACGAGCCGCAGGCACGGCGCGTCGGCTGTGGTGCGGCACGCGGCGTCCTACCTCGACCACTGTCCCGATCTGCTCGTGCTCACCTATGAGGCGCTGCACGCCGACCCACGGCCCGAGGTGCGGCGCCTCGCCGACTTCCTGGGCCTGGCCGCGACCGACGCCCAGGTGGCGGCCGCAGCGGTCGCCTCGTCGTTCGAGGCCATGCGGGAGAGCGAGGCGACGAAGGGCCGCAAGTACGGGTCCGCGGCGTTTCGTTTCATGCGGCAGGGGGCGGTCGGCGAGGGCTGCGCTGCGATCGCGGTCGACCCGGCGCTCGATCGCCACGTCCGCTGCGCGCTCGCGACGTGCCCGGCGCTCCATGACCGCTATGCCGGGTTCACGCCCTGACGACGGCCGTGGCGCGGCCGCCGCCCGACGTCAGCCCGGCACGCTGCGGTGGAAGTGCACGTGCTTCCAGCCGCTGGCCATCCGCACCCAGACCCTCGTCTCCTCGCCGACGGCCACGACCGGACTTCCTGCGGCGTCGACTTTCTGCACCAGCCGCACGTAGCAGACCACGGCGACCTCGTTGCCGAGCATCTTCACGACCGGCGACGCGAGGGTGGTGGTGACGGGATTCGATCCCCGCGACGTGGAGGTGGCGAGGTCGAAGTAGAACTTGTGGAATCCCAGTCCCTCCACGAGCTGCCCCCGGGCCTCGGGTTCGAAGCAGGTGATGTCGTCGGCGACGAGTTCCTTGTAGGTCTTCCAGTCGGCGGCGGCGACGGCGTCGAGCAGGCGGCGGGTGGCGGCGAGCACTTCCTCGGCGGGCGTGGGCATGGGCAGAGTCCTCGGTCAGTCGGGGCGGGATCGGTCAGTTGGTGCGGGATGGGTCAGTCGGGGCGGGATGGGTCAGTCGGGTCGGGAGACGAGGCCGAGCGCCACAAGCTTTGCGAGGCACTCGTCGCGTTCGCGGGAGCGGGCGAGATCCTTCCAGCCGGGATCCTGGGCGTCGAGAAACGACTGGTGTGACGCGGGGAATCCGCCGCCGCCGGCCTGGGATACGAGCCGGCCGATGACCTCGCGGTCGAGGCGCGTGAGCCGCAGCGCCTCCACGCGGTAGTCCAGAAACGCCTCCCACACCAACGGGAACAGCGGCGCCACGATCTCCCGGCCGATCGTCTCGGCGTAGCGGCGAATTTCCAGCTGCGCGTGGGCGTCCATGCGGAGGGCGAGGAAGTGCAGCAGGTTGTGAAGGTCGATCTTCCAGTAGGCCTCGGTGTAGGTGGAGAGCGGCAGGTCCTTGCGGGCCTGCTCGCGGGCGATGCCCGCTTCGAGACGCTCCTCGTAGACCTTGCGGGACAACGCCTGCAACTCGTGCTCGGCCTCGGTGAGCCGGCTGCCGGCATCCGCCGCCACGGGGCCTGCCGAGCCCTGCCGGTTGATGGTGGCCTGGGCCCGCCACTCCTTCGCGTCCGTCGCCTGCATCGAGTCGATGGCGAGCGAGTAGCGGGTTGAGTATTCGTTGACGCTGGCGGTGCGGTGCCGGATCCACTGCCGCCAGCAGTCCATCGGCACCCGGACCACGAACTTGAGCTCCGCCATCTCGAAGGGCGTGGTGTGGGCGTGCCGCATCAGGTAGCGGATCAGCTGCCGGTCGTCGCTCACCTGGCGGGTGCCCTCGCCATAGCTCACCCGGGCCGCCTGCACCACGGAGCCGTCGTCGCCCATCACGTCGACGAGGGCCACGAAGCCGTCGTCGAGCACCGGAAACTTCCTCCACCGGAGGGAGTCGACGACCGCGGCGCGGTCGGGGGCGGGGGGCGCGTCGGAGGCGGTCATGGCCGGCGATCCTGCGGGTCGGGCGGGCCCACAGAATGCGGGAGCCCGCCGGCCCGGTCAATCACCGCCGCCAATCCAGCCGCGTCAATCCTGTGCCAGGAGTTCCTGGAGCAGCCCCGCAAGCTTCCGGGCGTCGTCCGAGTCGCGGACGGTGGCGATGCGCGACGCGGGCACGCCGAGCTTCGTCAGCGACGCCACGATGCTCGTCCAGAGCTTGTCGCGCTTCTTGCCCTCGGCGAGGTAGAGGTCGGTGACCTGCTCGCCCAGCCGCTGCAGCAGGGCGGTGTCGAGGTTCTCGTAGTAATTCCTGACGATCGACTGCTGGTACTTGCTGAGTTCCGCCATGTCGTTCCCGCCTGAGTGCCTCGGGGTGCGGCCGGTTTGGAGGTTGCCGCCCTCGCGGCTACAGTATCGGCGAATTCCGTGGAGACCATCGAGAGATTCCCATGCCCACCATCACGTTCACGAACGAGAAGAAGGAAATCCAGGTTCCGGCCGGGGCGAATCTCCGGAAGGAAGCGATTCGGGCCGGCGTCCAGCTCTACCCCGGCGTGCACAACATCGTGAACTGCCACGGCCTCGGACAGTGCGGCAGCTGCCGGGTGCTCGTCACCAAGGGAGCCGAGAACTGCAGCCGTCGCGGCCTGCTCGAGTCGGCCCGGATGGCCGTGTCGCTGGCCTACATCGGCAACGAGTCGCAGATGCGGCTGGCCTGTCAGACCCGCGTCAACGGCGACATCACCGTCACGACGCAGCCGCCGTTGAATCTCTTCGGCGAAAACTTTTTTAGTTGAGCGGGCTGGGCCATCCACGGCCCACCCGCTCAAAGGCCGGCGGGGTGAAGCCGAGGTTCACCGCGCCGGCCGCCGCTCGCACCTCCGGGCGAGCGGGCAAGGGGGGCGGCGTACGACGAGTCACACGTGACCCTCAGGCTTCGCCACCTTCGGGGGCCCAGCCGGATGCCGTCGTACCGCTCACGCGGTTACGCTTTCCGGATCAGGAAGCCCAATCGCGTGAGCGATGGGAGTCGCCCGAGGCTCGAGTGGGATCCGTATACGGTCGGGGTCCGCTACGGTTTCCTCGGGCCGGTGATGGAGCCCTCGCGGCCATGAAAGAAGTGATCGCGATCGTCAAGCCGTTCCTCGCCGAGCGGGTGCTCGAGTCGCTCGCGCAGACGCCGCTCGAGGCCTGCACCGTCCGCGAAGTGAAGGGCTTCGGCCGCCAGAAGAGCTACCTCGACGCCTACGGAGACAGCGACTACGCGCTCGCCTTCCTGCCGAAGGTGGAGATCCAGCTCTGGGTCGACGATGCCCGCGTCGAAGAGGTGGTCGCGGCGATCACGGCGGCCGCCCGCACCGGACGCATGGGAGACGGCAAGATCTTCGTGCTGCCGGCGGTCGCCGGCGATCGGTCCCCGTGACCGTCGCTCAATCCCGGAAGATGCCGGTTGCATACCAGATGCCGTCGCCGCCGCGGCGGATGTCGTAGCCGTACGCGGCGTGCGAGCCGCTGACGGCCCGCCAGTGGCCCGACGACTGCCGCCAGCTGGCGACGCAGTCGACGCAGGAATCCATCATGTCCTGGTTCTCCCAGCTCTGGGCGCAGACCTCCGCGGCGGCGCCGCCGAGCCGCTGCGCCCGCGTCTCCCAGCCGTGATGTCCCTGACGGCGGATGCTGGCCTGATGAGCCGAGTGGGCCGCCGCCTCGGCGGAGAGCCCCGGATCGCAGAAGCCTTCGGCGCTGCGGGGGCCTTCGGGATGCAGGCGGACCGCGAGGATCATCGATCGTTGCGTCAGCGAGCCCTCCGGCAGCGACGCGAGCTCGTCGAGATGGTGCGGCTCGAACCGGTAGTATGTGCCCGGGGTCTGCGGCAGCACGGAGACGATCCTGCCCCGCCAGGCATCATGGGCGTGATCGACCACGAACACGCCGGCACCGCTCCGCATCTCGACGAGGCCGGGGTCGGCTGCCAGCGCGGCGGCAGTCGAGGCATCGGGCCTGCAGAACACCCATTGCGTTCCGCTGGATGCGAAGCGCTCAGCAAGCTCCGGCCGGTCGAGAAGGCAGGGGCCTCCCTGCGGATCCACCGCCACCAGGAGCATCGCGTTGGCCTCGCGGGCTGCGGCCGACGCGGCGGCGTAGTCGTCGATCCGCGGGACGGAAGCGTCCTCCGGCGCGAGTGTCCGCGCCGGCGTTGCGGCATGGGCGGCCACGGACAAGGCGATGCAGACGACGGCGATGCGGAGAAGCGGGGGCATGGGCACCTCGAGGCGGGATGGGGCGATGTGCGGCCCGGGACGTGGCAGGGGCCGCAGCGGAGGGGTCGAGATTGAAACACGGCCGTCACGCACGGGGCAAGCAGCCCGCAAAAATGCGGTGAGACGGCTCGTGGCATTGGGCCGAGCCCATCATGAACTTTGGTGTGGAGGCGGGTTGGCCCGTCGGGATACACTTTGGCCTCCCAAGGACGGGGAACACCGCCGATGGAACACGGCCCGGTTCGTCGTTCGACCCCCAGGACGCCTTTCGCATGCTGTCACGCCACGCCATCCGCGGTTTCCTCGTGCTCTGCCTGATCCTCACGGCCTCGTCGGCGATGACTGCCGATCTCGCCACGCTCGGCAGCCAACCGCTCGGCGCCGGCGAGGCCTTCCGGCCGGTGTCGGAAGGCCGATTGGCATCCGCCGCGGCGAAACTCCGCGACACCCTCGGCCCGCTCGAGCGACTGCTGGCCCGCAGCCCCAGCGGGGCCGGGTGGAAGGCGTTCCTCGACTGGCCGACGCTCCAGCAGCAGGCAGCATCGGGATCGAGTGCCGATCCGGCGACGCTGAAGAGGCTCTTCAACCGGCTCGACTCCGGTGAGAACGGCCTCGAGATGCCGCAGTTTGCGGCCGTTCGCCGGGCCGTCGGCAGCTACCTCGAAGCGGCCGACGCCGCCACCAACCCACAGGCGGCCGAGGTGTACACCCAGCGACTCGACAAGCTGGCCGCTGCGGTGGCTGCCGGCGCGGCCTCCGAGAACCCGGAGGCCCTCGATCCCGTCGGGCCTCTGCTGGCACGGCTCGAGGATTCGGGCCAGGCACCGGGTGCCGTGGCACGGATCCGCGGCGCCGTCAGCCGGCCAAACCTCTATCTCGAGGTCGACGAGAGCCTGCTCGCCAAGGGTGTCAACCGCGCCGTCGACGATGTCTCGCCGATCAACGACACCGTGCTCGGCACCCGCGTCCGCGGCACCGGTGTGACCTCCGGCATCGTGTATCTCGATTTCGTGCCCTCCGCCGAGCGGGCAGTGGTGGACCTCGCGCTCGACGCGACGAACCACTCCGACACGCGGGGCTCGCAGGGGCCCGTCACCGTCCGTACGCTCGGCACCACCAAGGTCGACGCCCGCAAGCGGGTGCTGATCGATGACCAGGGAATCGCGTCAACGCCGGTCGAGGCCCACGCCTCCACCGACACCCGCACCGCCGGGATTGGCGTCAACAAGAAGTTCGGGCAGCGGCTGATTCGCCGGATCGCCAGCAAGAAGATCGCCGAGATGCGGCCCCGGGCCGAGGCGATCGCCGAGGGCCGGGCACGCGACAAGGTGCGGGAGCAGTTCGAAAGCCAGACCTCCGGCCCGATCGCGCAGGCGGCCCGCGACTACCAGGCGAAGTTTCGCCGTCCGCTCATGGAGCGGGGCTGGTACCCGGAGTTGCTGCACCTCACCACCACGGCGTCGCGGCTGCAGGTCACGGCCCGCAAGTCGCTCGCCGACCAGATCGCGGCCTTCACGCCGCCGCCGGTCGTCGACCCCGACGCGGTGCTGTCCGCCCGGGTGCACGAGTCGCTGGTCAACAACTCCGCCGAGATCACGCTCGGGGGCCGGACGATCACGCAGCAGTTCGTCGAGCAGCAGATGAAGAAGAACAACATGGCCGTGCCGATGGAACTGCAGAATGACGCCGATCAGCCGCCGTGGTCGATCACGTTCGCCAAGCGACGGCCGGTGGAGATCGACGTCGAGGACGGCCGCGTGAGGCTCACCGTCCGGGGCAGCCACTACACGTCCGGGGATCGGGAGTTCGACGGCATGAACATCTGGGCCACCTACCGGATCGAGCCCGGCAGCCCGGGGTACCGTCTGGTTCGCGAGGGCGACGTGCAGATCTATCCGCCGGGATTCGTGCCGGGGGGCGGCGAGAAGTTGAACGTCCAGCAGACCTCGCTGCGCCGCATCCTTCAGAAGCGGTTCAACAAGGTGTTCAAGGAGGTGGTCGACGTGGAGCCGCTCAGGCTCCCTGGCGAGCTCGAGAAGGCCGGTCCCCTGCCGATCGAGCAGCTCGACGCCCGCAAGGACGGCTGGGTGGCCGTCGGCTGGCGGAAGCCCTACCCGGTGGTCTACGAATCGGTACCGCAGGAGATCATCGTCTCGCAGGAGCCGACGCTGGCAGGTGTCCCCGCCGCCACGGTCATCGAGACGAGCTTCACACGGTGAGCAGCCGGTGAGTCGAGCCGCAGACCGTGGCGACCGCCTGCGGTTCGGGAGGCCCGAGGCTACACCGAAGGCATGGTCTCACCGACTGCCGCACCCCGTCCGGAATGCGTGGAATCCCTGTTCTGGGACGTGGATACGAGCGGTGTCGACGACGTGCGGCACCATGACTTCGTCATCGGCCGGGTGCTCTCCGCGTCGTTGGCTGAACAAAACCCGTGCGAGCTTCTTCGATCAAGGCAGCGGCGTGGGGGTGACCGGCTCGAAGGGGCGGACCCAGATCGAGCGGAACTGCACCGGGTTGCCGTGATCCTGGATCGCCAGCGGCAGGGCGTCGGCGTGCTGCTCATACGCCGGTGGCTGATGCCAGAACGTCTCTCCGCGGATCACGGTGTCGGAATGGATTGCGATCCCGTTGTGGATCACGCTCACGCGGCCCGGCGACTCGAGAACGCCCTTGGCCGTGAACCGCGGCCGCGTGAAGAGGATGTCGTAGGTCTGCCATTCGCCGGGCTTGCGGCAGGCGTTCACCGCCGGCGGCCGCTGCTTGTAGAGGGCGCCGCACTGGCCGTCGGGATAGGTGAGCGGGCCGTCGGTGCCGTCTTCGTAGGAGTCGAGTACCTGGATCTCGTACTTCCCCATCAGGAAGAGGCCGGAGTTGCCGCGGCCCTGGCCCTTGCCGGTGGCGGGTGACGGCGTGCGGAACTCAACGTGCACCTGGCAGTCGCCGAAGGGCTGCTTCGAGACGATCTGCCCCTTGCCGATCGTCACCACCCCGTCGGCCACCTTCCAGGCGTCGCCGTTCTCCCATGCGTCCATGTCCTTTCCCTCGAAGAGCACGACGGCGTCGGCGGGAATCGCGGCCGGCTTCTCCGGCGCCGGCCCGGGGTCGACGACCCGCGGCCGCGGCCACTCGATCGCCATCCGCCACTCGCCGCTCTCGTGCCTGGTGCCGCGGAGTTGCAGCCGCCGCGAACGGATCGACTCCGTGAGCCGCCGGGCCTCCGCCTCCGCCACGCCGATGGGAAGCCCCTTGGGCGTGCCGGGGCGGGCGTGGCCGGCTGCCTCGCGGTAGGCGTCGCGGAGCACCTTCATCCGCTGCGTCACCTCGGGCAGGAACGGGGCCAGCTTCACCGGCAGGCTCGGGTCGGCCGCCGCGGCTTCGTCGCCGAGTCCCGCGATCACGGCCCGGCAGATCGCCCAGTGGCCCTCGTCGTTGGGATGGATGCAGTCGGGAGTGAACGTGGCGGCCGGATCAGCCGCGCGCCGCTCCGCGAGCGCGGCCTTCATGGGGCCGTGGACGTCGATCACCGTCCAGCCGTCGGCCCGTCGGGAGAGCAGCCAGTCGGAATAGGCGGCGAGCACCGCGTCGTAGTCGGCGTCGCCCGCCGGCCCGGCGTTGTCCGGCTGCTTGTCGTAGATCGGCGGCGTGAAGTGGATGATCCGCGCCCCCGACTTCTCGACGGTGGCGTGCAGCCGGTCCATGCCGGCCCTGAACTTCGCGAACCGACCCTCGTCGAGTGGCAGGTAGGTGCCGCAGTTCATCCCGTACATCGCGAGCACGAGGTCCGGCTTCGTGACCCGCAGGACGCTGTCGAGCCGGTCGAAGAGGTCGGGCCGCGGAAACTTCCCCCCCGCGTGCTGCACCTCGGTGAGGCCCGAGGTCGTCTCGCTGGAGAGGCCCACGTTGAGCACGTCGGCCGTGAGGCCCCGCTGCTCCATCCAGGCGACCAGATCGGCCACCCAGCGGCCGTCCTGGGTGATCGAATCGCCGAGGACGGCGATCCGCTTCGCCTTCCGCACGAGGTCGGCCGGCGAAGAAGATTCGGCGGCCGCGGCCGGCGACGCCGGCTCGGCGGCGGCCGCCACCAGGCCGGCGAACACGACGAGCGGGGCGACGAGACCGGCGACGAGCAAGACGGAAGCGCGATGCATGGCGATCACGGCGCCGGCGTGGCGCCTTCCCGGATGGCGAACAGGTGGCTCTTGTTGGCGATGTAGAGGGTGTCACCCACGGCGATCGGCGTGGAATACACGCTGTTGCCCATGTTGATCTCGGCGACCACCTCGGGCTCCGCGCCGAGCGTGAAGATCGTGATGTCGCCGTCCTCGTCGCCGATGTACACCTTGCCGTCGGCGATCAGCGGCGAGCCCCAGCTGGCGGCGAGCATGTCGTGCGTCCAGTGGGGCTTTCCGGTCTTCAGGTCGAGGCAGTGGAACAGGCCGCTGAAGTCGGCCACGTAGAGCAGGCCGTCCTTGATGGCCACGGTGCCGCAGGTGCGGTGCATCGTCTCCTCGAAGGCCAGCTTGCCGTTGCCGTCGGCGTCGAAGCCGGGATAGTGCCAGATGGCCGCTGAGTTGGGGTTGGGCCGCGTCACCTCCCCCTGCTCCTTGATCACCGCCTGCTCGCGGCGGCGGGGCAGGGGCTTCTCCGGATCGGCCAGCGAAAGCGCCAGTTCGCTCGACACGTCGCCCCGCTTCGTGGGGTCGATGCACCACAGGTGACCCACCCCCTCGCCGTGCTCCGGATCCTCGCCCACGGCCACGTACACGAGCCCGTCGTGGACCACCGGCGTGCCGATGATGTGGTTGCGGTCGGCGCGGCCGCCGAGCGTGTACTTCGAGTCCTTGGGGTTGCAGTCGAACTGCCAGAGCAACGTGGCCCGGCCCGGGCCCGATGCAGACGACCCGGCCTCCCCGCGGGCGTCGAACGAATAGAGCCAGCCGTCGCCGCCGCCGAACAGCACCTGGGGCACGCCGCCGAGTTCCGCATAGGCGGGGCTCGACCACTGGCCGTGGAGCACGTAGGCGCCCGGCGAGCCGTCGGCCCAGAGCACCTTGCCGTCGCGCTTGTCGAGGCAGAGGAAGCTGGGCGCCTCGGGGTTCGGCAGGTTGAGGTGCCCCTCATCGACGCCGTTGCTCGTGTTCACGAACAGCAGGTCGCCCGCGCTCGTCACGCTGCACGAGCACATGTTGTGCTGCGACACACCGAGCTGTTTCATCATGTCGAGAACCCAGACGACGTCGGCCTCGTCCTGACCCTGCTCCTTCTCGGCGGTGAAGGGGCCGTCGTTCTCACCGTCGCGGAAGCCCTGCGTGTCGAGGCACTTCACCTCGCCGCGGCTGGTGACGTACCAGAGCCGGTCCCCCTCCACGAGCGGCGCGCAGCAGATGCCCTGCAGCGGCCAGTCGTGCACCCGGCCGGTGGGGAGCTTCTCGCTCGAATCCTGCCAGAGGAACGAGCCGTCTTTGGTCGCGAAGGCGAGCAGGCAGCCGAGGTCGGTGGCCGGCGGATACCGCTTGAGCCAGCCCTTGCCGTTGTTGGTGCCGACGTAGGCCTGGCCGCCGGCGACCACGGGGTTGCCGTACGACTGGCTGCCGAGCGCCGCCACCCAGGCCACGTTCTTGCTGGTGGCCGGCTGCCAGGCGCCGGTGTCGGGATCGAACTCGCCCGGGGCCCACTCGACCGGCAGGTTCGTCGCCTCAGGCACGTTGTTGCGGCTCGGCGATCCGCCCCACTGGTTCCAGTCGGCAGCCGGTGCGCCGCCGCCGATGGCGGCGGTCGTGGCGACGAAAACGCACGAAACGAATCGGCTCATGGAACTGCCTCCACGGAGACGTTGTCGATGGTGATCTCGGAATCCTTCGAGTTGCCGAAGAAGCCGGGGCTGCCCTGCAGGTTGCCCGCCTCGTGGACGCCCTCGATCGTCCAGCCCTCGGGCTCCTTGTCGCCGCGGGGCCAGACCTTGCCGCGGAGCACCGCGGCCCCGTCCTTCGTGCGGGCCTCGAGCTTCATCGTGTACCAGCGGCCCGCCTCCCAGGCGAAGGGGATCGTCTTCGAGAAGTACGTGGTCACCTGCGGGGGCCACGAGCGGAGCTGCAACTGCTGGCTCGCCCCCATCATGTCGAGCGTGTACCGCTGGGCGACGAGGCCGATGTCGGGCATCCGGGCCTTCTCGAGGGCGGCGGGGTTGCCGAACTTCCTGGCGAAGGCGTCGGCGTCGGTGCCACCCGACGTGGGCGCGTCGGATGCGGGCGACCCGGGTTTTTCGACGCCCGTCTCCTGGGCGCGGACGTCGGCCCGGATCGCGTAGTCATGGAGGCCGATCGGCCCGATCCAGCCCTGGCTCCGCGTGCCCTTGGGGATCGTCGTGATCTTCACGAGGCACTTCGAGCCGTCGACCTCGCGGACCACGTGGCGGTAGCGCATGCCGATCCAGGGGAGTGGCGGCTCCCCCTTCACCACGCCCGTCTTGGGATCAGCCGCGAGGGGGATGTCGTCGAAATCGAAACGCCAGGGGAGCGGCGGCATCGACCGCACACGGGCCTTGCCCTCGAGGGCCCCGACCTTCGCCGTGACGAGCGCCGCGGCATGGGCGCCGGCCGGTGCCGTGTAGGTGCCGTCTGCAGCGACGACCCCGGCCGTCGTCGAGAACTCGGCGGCCGATTCCTTCACGAAGCGCCCGGCCGCGTCGTAGAGCCGCACCTTCAGCGGCAGCGTGGCCCCCGCGGCGACCTGGGCCTCGGCCGGCACCACCTGCACCCAGGCGGGGTCGCCCGCGGGGTCCCGCGTGTCGGCCGCCGCCTGCTGGGCTGCGGTCCGCCGTGCGGCCGCCGCCGCGGTCGCAGCGGCGGGCTGCCCGCCGATGCAGTAGAGCCGGGCTCCGGTCGTGAGGAACACCAGTCCGTTCCAGGCGATCGGCGACGCCGTCACCTCGTCCTCCTCGTCGAGACGCATGCGGTTGACGAACTTCAGGCCGTCCTTCGTGGGCTCGAGCACGTGCCAGCCGCTCGTCGAGCAGGCGTACAGCCTGCCGTCGGCCACCAGCGGGCTGCCGCGGACGATCGTGCCGAGCAGCTTCACGGGCTTGCCGACCGGACTGCCGGTATCCCTGTCGAAGGCATAGATTTTCGCGCCGTC
This sequence comes from Planctomycetaceae bacterium, assembly GCA_046075685.1. Classification (GTDB taxonomy): domain Bacteria; phylum Planctomycetota; class Planctomycetia; order Pirellulales; family UBA1268; genus QWPN01. The sequence goes on from JBJTQP010000239.1 coordinate 18,386, forward strand.
GTCGACGACGTAGACCCGGTCGCCGAGCACGACCGGCATCGCGCGGCCGTCCATCGGGCCCTTCTTCTGCCAGATGGCGTTCGTGGCAGTGATGTCGCCCGCGCCCAAGCCCTTGAAGCGGGTGACCGAGCCCATCGAGGTGTTGTCGAGGTTCTCCTCGGCCTGCGAGATGAACACATCCTCGCCCACCACCAGCGGCGCGACGTTGAGGCCGCGGCGGGAGAGCTTGACGTTCCACACGGCCTTGCCGGTGCGGGGCTGGAAGTTCCACACGCTCCCGTCGCTCGAGCCGAACACGAGCGCCGCCTGGCCGCCCAGCACGGCGAGCGACGGCGTGCTGTAGGTGGTGTCTTCGGGGAGTTCCTTGGTGCCGTTCATCCAGCGGACCACGCCCGTCGCCTTGTCGAGCCCGAGGAAGCGGTGGGCGGGGCGGGCGGTGTCGCCCCAGCCGGTGACCACGGCGCTGGCGATCACGAGATCCTCGAACACCACCGGGATGTTGGTGCGGCCGCCGTAGGTCGAGAGAAACCCGAACTCCTCGTGCAGCGACCGCTGCCACGTCGTCTTCCCGGTGGCCGCGTCGATCGCCGTGAACGCCCCGCACACCCCGTGGGCGAAGACGGTGTTCGAATCAGGATCGGCGCTCACGGCCGACCAGCCGACCCGCTCCGCCGGGACGTCGGAGAGGTAGACGTTGAACACGTTCTCCCAGAGCTTCCTGCCGGTGGCCGCGTCGAGGCAGAGCACCTTCTCCGCCTCCTCCTTCGTGCCCGGCTTGTGGCGGACGAGCGTGAAGAGTTTGCCCCCCAAGATCACCGGCGTGGAAATCCCGCCGGCCTCGTCGTTCTTCCAGAGCACGTTCGTGCCCGCCTCGGGGTCGAACGACGTGGCGAGCGGCGGGCCTTCGTAGCGGCGGTCCTGCCCCGGCCCCCGCCAGTCGGGCCAGTCGGCAGCTCCCGCCGTGCCGACGAGGACTGTCAGGCAGAGCGGCAGCAGGTGGGCGATGGAGCCGATCATTCGGTGATCCCCTCGGCCTTGAGGTCGGCGGGCAGTCGCGGATCGACGATGCCCAGGGCACCGCGGCCCTGCTGCACCCGGTCGGCCGTGTCGGCGCGGATGCTTTCGACGTCGGCATCCCACCACCGTCGCCGGACGGCGACATCAGGCTCGGTCAGCGGCCGCACCACCCGCATGCCCACGCCCAGGGCCGGCTCCTCCGTGTACCACCAAGGACTCTTGGGGAGGTTGGGGTCGACGTCCTTCCAGTCGGGATCGTCGCGGGTGCCGCCGGCATCGCGGGAGCCGCGACGGGCGGCGCTCCGGCACTCCGCCGCCTCGTCGTAGTAGGCCCCACCGCGGAGCACCCGGGGATAGAGCTTCTGAGGCCAGGTGATCGCATCGGCGACGGTCACCGGCTGCGGCAGCGCCGCCTGCCGGCCATAGCCGCCGGCCACAAGCTCATCCACGCACCATTCGGCCACGTTGCCGTGCATGTCATGCAGCCCCCAGGCATTGGCGGTCTTCTGTCCCGCCGGGTGCGGAGCCTCATCCGCGTTGTCGGCGAACCAGGCCGCGGCGTCGAGCGCCGCCTCGTCGTCGCCGGTGTGCCACGCCGACCCGCCGCCCGCCCGGCAGGCATATTCCCACTCGCTCTCGGCGGGCAGCCGGTAGAAGCGTCCGGTGAGACCGCTGAGCCACTTCGTGTACTGGCGGGCTGCAAACTGCGTCATCGTCACGGCGGGCAGCGAATCGTCCTCGCCGTTCACGAACGTGGTCGTCGGGTCGTAGAGCGCCGACGGGGCGGTGACGGCGTCGGCCTCGTTGTCGGCCGTGATGGGGCGAATCTTCGCCGCCCGCATCGCCCTGAAGACCTCGAAGGCCGCCATGTAGCGCTTGTATTCGGCCCACGTCACCTCGCAGCGGCCGATCCAGAACGGCTCGACCCGCACCTCGACCTGCGGCCCCTCGTCCGTGACGCGTCCGGGCTCGGACTCCGGGCTGCCCAGCCGAAACGTCCCGCCGCGCACCGGGATCATGCGAAAGGTCACGCTCGAGCCGGGGATCGTCTCGTCATAGGCGACCATCCAGCCGCCCGGCACCTGGACCGCGGACTCGACGGCGGCCGGCTCGGCGTCACCGGGCACGAATCCTGGAGTGTCGGCGGCGGGCAGCCATGTGCAGCCGAGGCACCCGAGGGCGACGACAAGAACGCTGCAGCGCGGGCGGGAATGCATGCGGAGGGTCCGGAAGGGCGGGGACGGCGGGGCCGGAAGACCGTAAAGTGTAGTGTTCGCAGGATCATTTCGCACCCGTGTGGAGCCAGTGCCAGTGGCCGCCAAGTCTCCGAAGCCGACGTCCTCGGCGCCCAAGGGCAAGCCGGGCAGGAAGGCCGACGACACGCCGGCCGAGCGGGTGGTCGCCGAGAACCGCAAGGCCCGCCACGACTACGAGATCATCGACACCCTGGAGTGCGGGATCGCGCTGGTGGGCAGCGAGGTGAAGAGCCTCCGCGGCGGGCGGATGAGCCTCGACGAGGCCTACGGCCGCGTGGAAGGCGGGGAGGTCTGGCTGCTGGGCTGCGACATCCCCGAATACGAGAAGGCCAACCAGCTCAACCACAAGCCGAAGCGGCCGCGGAAGCTCCTGCTCCATCGTCGAGAGATCGCCAAGTTCGCCGGCCACGCGTCCGAAAAGGGGCTGACGCTCGTGCCGCTGAAGGCCTACTTCAAGAATGGCAGGGTGAAGGTGCTGTTGGGAGTCGGCCGGGGCCGCAAGGCGCACGACAAGCGGCAGAAGCTCAAGGCCGACACGGCCCGCCGTGACATCGAGCAGGCGATCCGCGGTCGCCGCTGAAAGGGCGACGCCCCCGAAGGCGGACCTCCGGGGGCGTCGCGGTGCGGGTGCTGTCGTCGGGAGCGCGTGCGGACGACGGGTCAGTCGTCTGCGCCGGCGCCGACGAGCATGGAAGACTCGGTCGAATCCTCCGGGTGCCAGAGGGGCATGCCGCGCTGGATGCGGTCGGCGAGGATGTCGATCTTCTGCTTGGAACCGGCCGGCGCCGTGGTCGGAATGAATTCCGACGTGCACTGCGGCTCGAAGTTCTCGTCGTGACCGTAGAGTTCGATGATTTCGAAGACGTTGCGGATCCGGGCCATCGTGGGGAAACCATTCCTTCTTGATGCGAGAAGTGACGACATCCATCAGGCAGACGGAACGGCCCGCTGGCCCTGGACGCCTTGCTGCCGTGCGGTTGACGCAGACCCGATGAGGAAATGCCGCAAGCCTGCCGCATCGGGCGGGCTGCGAACCTTCATCAGGCACCCCGCGGGCGGGACGGCCGGGTGGCCGTGGCGGGTGCGACGAGCGACGGGAACTTCGACATTATGGACGCCTGCCGACGCGAGTCAAACATTTGGCCGGCGTTTCATCCCGCGGGAAAAACCCGGGAGAAAACGGCCAGCCGGCAGGGTTTCGCCCGTCGTCCCAACCGGGTGACGTCAGGGCACCGGGGGGCCGGGTGGCAGGACGATCTCGACGTCCGCCGGTCGCGTGACGGGGGAGGTGGTCGCGGGGCCCGCCGTCGGATCGAACTTCGGCGTGTCGGTGCCGGTGCGGGCCTCGAGATCCGCGGTCAGGGAGAGCCGTTCGCCGACGGCAGGGCGAAGTTCCAGCATCGTCACGCCCCATTCGCCGCCGGTCTTTTTCCCCTCCACCACCACGACGCCCGCGCCCTTCGGCCCGGAGGCATCGAACTGCAGGGCGGCAATGCCGTCGGTCTCGTTCGCGGTTCCGCGGACCGTCGATGAGCACGTGACTGGGGACCCGAGCGCGTCGGCCACCTGACGGTTGCCGCGGACCTCATCCGCCCCCTGCATCACGAGCGGATGCTCCGACAGGCGGCGGCAGCCTCCCGTCAGGGACAGCGAGACGATCACCGCGAACGCAAGACTCAGGCGATGCATGGCAGGACTCCCGGGACGGCGAAACCGATCGACGGTCATGCGAGGTCGGGCCGCCGCCGCGGCCTTCCGCACATGGTCGTCAGGCCTTGGCGTCGTTGGCGCGGCACCAGGCGATCTTGTCGGCGGTCGTTGTCGGCAGGGAACCTGCCGCCTTCGGCTTCGCCGCAGCCTTCGCAGGCGGGGCGGCTTCCGCGGGGCCATCCTCCACCGCAGGCTCCGCCGCCGGTTCGGCCGCTGTCGCCGCCTTGCCGGCGCGGGCCTTGGCGAGGATCTCGGCCGTCGACGGCCTCCCTGCGGGAGCCGGCTTGGCTTCGCCCGCAGGTTTCGCCGCGGCTTTGCCTCGGGCGGCGGCGAGGATGTCCGCGGTCGATGGTTTTTTGCCGGCGGGGGCGGCGGCACCACTCGTGGGCGCGGTGGCCTTGGAAGCAGCCGTCGCGGCGGCCTTGGTCGGCTTCGGCTTGGCCTCCGCGGGCTGCGGCACAGGCTTCGGCACCATCCGGAGGCACGAAGGGTCGATGTCGTACCAGCCGATGTTGCTGTACTGATCGAACTCCACGAGGCAGCGGCCGTTCATGTTGACCGTCTTGACCTGGCCCGTCGACCGGCTGAACCGGGCGAGCTCGGGCGCGGACGAGTCGATCACCACGTACTTGTCGGTCCATTCGGCCTTGAGCCGTTCGATGACGTCGAACATGGTTTTGCGGCACATCGGGGAGGGGAGGCGCTCGTGCTGGCATGAATGTGATCGATGCCGCGGGGGATCGCAAGATGCCGTGGCACCGCCCGTCAGCCGCGGCCCCGCGCTGCATGGTCCACGATCCGGATTCCCGCCGGCCCCAGGGTGTAAACCCAGCGGATGGTGGCCGGAAACGCGGCGCCTGGTGCCGGGGCGATGCTGCCCGCGTCCAACGGGCCCGCGTCGATGCGGACGGTCTCCCCGCCCACGGCATACGTGGTGCCCAGCCACATCGGCCGGTCCCTGACCCGGCAGGCCGCGTCGACGAGAAGGGTGTCGGGCTCGAGCGGATGCGGCGTGAAACTCGCCGAGTAGTGCGAGCGGCCAGCCTGCCCGACCGCCAGCACGGCGGGTCCGCCCGGCAGCGTCGCCACCGAGATTTCGACCAGCGGCGGGGAGGCCGGCCAGGCCGCATCGCGGCCATCTTCGGCACCCTCGAGCGAGACGCCGAGCAGACGGCCTTCGATGCTCACGCGGTGCCGCCAGCGGTCGCCGACCCACGTGAACACCGCCTCCGTCCGCCCCGCCACGAGCGAGACCGGCACTCTGGCGCGGGAAAGGGGGGCGTTCGCCGGTTCGCGATCGCGGGGCTGGGACGTCATGATGACGGCCCTCAGCATACGGCAGCCGCGGCTTTCCGCGGTGGTCTTTTCTGGATGCACCCATGGAACCGCGGCGCTCACTGGGTTGGCCGATCATCCTCGGCGTGGTGCTGATCGCATCGCTGATCACGCTGATCGTGGGCTGGGTGCTCGTGAGCATCGCAGCCGCGCTGGGCTCGCGAAACGCGGCCTTCTACTGGGCGGTGCTCGGTGTCGGCGTGGCCTTGCTCGCGGTGGTGCTCGCGGGTGTGATCGTCTACTTCGCGCTCACCGTGAAGGCGATCGCCCTGTCGCAGCGGCAGAGCAACTTCATCGACAGCGTGACGCACGAGCTCAAGAGCCCGCTGGCCTCGCTGAAGCTCTCGCTGCAGACGCTGGCCCGGCGGAGCGTGCCGCCCGACCAGCAGGCCGGCTTTCACCGCATCATGCTCCAGGACGTGGAGCGGCTCGACACGCTGATCGACCACCTGCTCGATGCCGCCAAGACGCTGCAGCGGCGGCCGCCCGACGGCGGCGGCGTGGCTGACGTCGAGGCGCTGCTGCCGACGGTGAGCGACGCCGTCACCCTGCGGCACGGCCTGGCAGCCGGCGTGATCGCCGTGCAGGCCGCAGGCCGCGGGCCGCTGCTGGTTGCCGGCCGCCCCGCCGACGTGGAGATCGTGCTCCGGAATCTGCTCGACAACGCGGTGAAGTATTCGCTGCCCGACCCCCGCGTCACGGTCACGCTGGGCAGAACCAACACCGGCCGCGTGCGGATCGAAGTGGCCGACAACGGCCCGGGCATCCCGGTGCCCATGCGGCCGCAGATTTTTCGGCGATTCGTCCGTCTGGGAAGCGAACTCGAGCGCTCGACCCCGGGAACGGGTCTCGGATTGTTTCTGGTGAGATCGTTGGTGAAGCAGATGCGGGGCCGCGTCAGCGTCCGCGGCAGACAGCCGCCCCCCGGTGCCGTCTTCGAGGTCGAGTTGCCGGCAGCGCGAGCGTGAGCCGCAGGCTGCGGGGCGGTCTTTTCAGCACCCGCGCCGCTGGTCTAATCGGGCCATGCACCGAAGTCATGCCGCTCCCGGGATGCCCGCCGTCGACGTCGTCCCGATTCGTCGCGTTCTCGTCAGCGTGTTCGACAAGGCGGGCCTCGACATGCTCGCCGCCGTCGTCCGGGAGGCGGGCATCCGCGTGGCCAGCACGGGCGGCACGGCGACCGCCCTCGCGAAACTCGGGGTGCAGGTTGAGGATGTGGCGACGATCACCGGCTTTCCGGAGGTGCTCGACGGCCGCGTGAAGACGCTGCATCCGGCCATCTTCGCCGGCATCCTCGCCCGCGGCGACCGGCCGGACGACCTCGCCGTGCTCGCCGAGCACGGCATCGAGCGATTCGACGCGGTGATCGTCAACCTGTACGACTTCCAGAGCGTGATCGGCAGGCCCGACTGCACCCCCGCGGAGGCGATCGAACTGATCGACATCGGGGGCCCGAGCCTCGTGCGGGCTGCGGCCAAGAATCACGCCTTCACCAGCGTGGTCACGAGCCCCTCCCAGTACGAGGCGTTCGCCGCTGCAGTGCGCCGCGGCGGCACCACGCTCGTCGAGCGGCGGCGGCTGGCTGCGGCGGCCTTCGAGCACACGGCGACGTACGACGCCGTGATCGCCCGCTGGATGGCGAGGCACGCGGGCCTGGTCGCGGAGCCGGCGGCGCCGCCACCGCAGGAGTCCGGCGACGATCCGCCGCTGCCCGCGCGGGTGTCGCTCGATCTCGAGCGAAGGCTGTCGCTGCGGTACGGCGAGAACCCGCACCAGTCGGCGGCGATGTACGCACCGGCCGGCACGCACCTCGGGCTCGCGGGACTGCGGCACCTCTGCGGCAAGGAGATCTCCTACAACAACCTGCTGGACCTCGATGCCGCCACGCGGCTCGCAGGCCTGCTCCAGGATCCGGCCGCCGTGGTCGTCAAGCACACAAATCCCTGCGGCGCCGCGGCGGATGTCACCGTGGCCGGGGCGCTTGCCCAGGCGCTGGCGGCAGACCCGACGAGCGCCTTCGGTTCGATCGTGGCCGTCAACCGGGTCTTCGACCGGGAATGCGCCGAACTGCTGTGCACGCCCGGCCTGTTCGTGGAGGTCGTGGCGGCGCCCGCCTTCGCCGGCGAGGCGGTCGAACTGCTCACCACGCGACCCTCGTGGAAGGCGAGCGTGCGGCTGGTCGAAGTGCCCGCCGGTGATCCGTGGGAGGCGACGGCCGGGCTGGAACTACGGAGCGTGGCCGGGGCGGTGCTCGCGCAGCGGCCTGATGACGAGTGCGACGACCCTGCCACGTGGCGGGTGGTCACGAGGGCGACGCCCGCGGCAGGCCTGACCCAGGATCTCGACTTCGCCTTCACGCTCGTTCGCCGGTTGACGAGCAATGCGATTGCGGTCTGCTGGGGCACGAGCCTGGTCGGTGCCGGCGTCGGCCAGACCAGCCGGGTCGACGCGGTGCGCATCGCCCTGGACAAGGCGGGCGATCGGGCGCGGGGTGGCGTGCTCGCCTCGGACGCGTTTTTCCCGTTTCCGGATTCGATCGAGTTGATCGCCGGGGCGGGAATCGCTGCGATCGTGCAGCCGGGCGGATCGAAGCGCGACCCTGAGGTGATCGCCGCGGCCGATGCCGCAGGCATTCCCATGGTGTTCGCGTCGCGGCGGCATTTTCGGCACTGATACGGCTCACACGAGAGCCTCGCGCGTTCGTGAGGCTCGGGGCTGCCCATGCCCGTCGCCGGACGTTCGCGTCGGGCATCCTGCCCGACGCTCACTCGGATGCCGCCATCGCTTCGCCATCGTGGCTTCGCTTGGCGTCA
>JBJTQP010000240.1:0-5211 GCA_046075685.1 Planctomycetaceae bacterium
TTCGCCTCGGCCTTCCGGGCCGAGGCTCACTGCATGTCCGCTTCGCTTCGGCATCCTGCCTCCGCTCGCTCCCATAGCCCGGCTCTCGGGCACGGGCAGCCCCTCGCCACATTGATGTTGGGGCACGGGCAGCCCCTCGCCGCATGGATGTTGGGGCACGGGCAGCCCCTCGCTCACCCCCATCAGGAGGATGATCTCGGATGACGGCACGCACAGTGGGTGTGGGGGACTGTGAGCGGTTTCTCTGGCATGCGGCCCGGATTTTTCGGCGTGTTGACAGGCGTTCGCGGCAGATTTAGATTTCGGATCTCGCCGCAGGGCTGCCCGCTGCCCGGGATTTCCCGGTTTTTCGCGTGGTCAGCCTTGGAACAGCGCCTTTCGCAAGGCTGCTTTTCGGTCGGGACAGGCTATCCGGTCAGGATATCCGCAAGTCCGGCTGCGAATCGATCGATGGTGATGGCTCGGGATCGCGTTGTCGTCCCGTCCCGTCGCTGGCAGGACAGAACTGGAGTGGTGACGTGGCCGGTCCGACGCAGGAACTCATCCGCATCCGCATGGAAGCCTACGACCATGCCGTGCTCGACCAGAGCGCGGCTGAAATCGTCGATACGGCCAAGCGAACCAACTCCGAGGTGCACGGCCCCATTCCGCTGCCCACGCGGGTCGAGCGGTATACGGTGCTCTCCAGTCCCCACATCGACAAAAAGGCCCGCCAGCAGTACGAGATTCGCACGCACAAGCGGGTGATCGACATCATTCAGGCGACGGCCAAGACGATCGAGGCACTCAACAAGTTGAGTCTGCCTGCGGGCGTCGACATCAAGATCAAGGCTTCTTCGAGGTAGGCACGTTTGTGGTTGGCGGGCGGCGGCCGGCGGCCGCTCCCCGGGCACGAGGTTCATCACAGGAGCGCACGACAGGGCATGCTTGGAAGGCGTGGTGGGTAAGGCAGGAAACGCGAGTTTCTTGTGCTCCCGCAGCCGACGGCTTCGAGCGTGAACACGAGGCATCGAGCCGCGACGACCACTACAGTGGTCGCCGTTGGGAAGGTGTCGCGACGGCGATCATCATGGCAACAGCGACGAAAACTCAGGACAAGCAGGGCCGCAAGGGCATTCTGGGCCGCAAGGTCGGGATGACCCAGGTTTTCGATGCCGAAGGCGTGGCGGTTCCGGTGACCGTGATCGAGGCTGGTCCGTGCCCCGTCATGCTCGTCCGGTCGCCCGATCGCGACGGGTATGCAGCCGTTCAGATCGGCTTTCTCGACAAGCCCCGCCGCCTCGCCAGCAAGAGTGTGCGAGGGCAGGTCGCCGCGCTTGACAGCCGTCGTGCCAAGCGGCGGGCGGAGGCCGGCGTGGTCGCCGTGCCGAAGGCGGATTGCGAGCCGAAGCGATTTGTTCGTGAACTCCGCGGGTCTTTTGACGGGGCGGAGGTGGGCCAGGTGCTGACGGTCGACCTCTTTGAAGGCGTCGAGTTCGTGGACGTCACCGGCACGACCAAGGGTCGCGGCACCGCCGGCGTGATGAAGAGGCACGGCTTCAAGGGCCAGCGGGCCAGTCACGGCGTCAAGAAGGTGCATCGCCATCAGGGTGGTACGAGCATGAACACGTCGCCGGCCCGCGTCTTCAAGGGCAAGCGGATGGCCGGCCGTTACGGCAATGAGCGGTCGACGATGCGGAACGTCAAGCTCGTGCGGATCGACAAGGAGAACAACCTCCTCATCATCCGGGGCGCGGTTCCCGGGCCGATCGGCTCGTACGTGACCGTGATGCAGACCAACAAGATCCGAAAGGTCGGTGGCCCTGCGGCTCCGACCGGCAAGAAGAAGGCTGGTGGCAAGTGAACATCGCCGTCTACGACATGTCGGGCAACAAGGTCGGCTCCTATGAGATCGACCCGGCCGAGTTGGCTCCCCGCGTGAGCAAGCAGTTGCTCCATGACGCGGTGGTGATGTACCAGGCGAATCAGCGGCAGGGCACGCAGAAGACCAAGACCCGCGGCGAGGTCGCCGGTTCGACCCGCAAGCTCTATCGCCAGAAGGGCACGGGCAACGCCCGCGCCGGCGCGCGGCGGAGCGGCACGCGGCGCGGCGGCGGTCACATCTTCGCCAAGCGGCCGCGGGACTTCGGCTGGCGGATGCCTCGCAAGGCGTTGCAGCAGGCGGCGCGGATGGCCCTGGCGTCGCGGATCGCCGACGACGAGGTCAAGCTCATCGACACGCTCTCGGTGGCGGCGCCGAAAACCTCGGCTGTGGCGGGGATGCTCAAGAAGCTGGGTGTCGGGGCGGAGACGGTGCTGCTCGCCCCCGAAAAGCACGATGCCGCCGTCTGGAAGAGCGCCCGGAACATCGCCGGGGTGTCGGTGGCGCCGGTCTCGGAACTCAACGCGTGGTCGATCCTGCGGCCGCGTTCGATCGTGATGACGAAGGCGGCGATCGACGCCTTCCGGGCCTCGGCCGTCGCCGCCAATCGGCGGCCCGCCGAAGCCGGCGTTGGTGCCAAGAAGAAGCCCGGCCGGAAGCCCGCAGCGCGGGCCGCGAAGAAGGAGGCGAAGTAGGCATGGCTGGTCCCGTCCCTCCCGCTCCCGCATTCACGCCGCGGCTCGCGCCGCATCAGGTGATCGTGCGGCCTCTCGTCACCGAGAAGGGCATGCACCGGGCGAATCGGCACAACGCCTACTCGTTCGAGGTCGTCGGCGAGGCCACCAAGGCCGATATCCGGCGGGCCGTCGAGGAGATGTTCAACGTCAAGGTTGAGAAGGTCGCGGTTCAAAACCGCGTCGGCAAGATGCGCCGGAGTCGTGTCCGCCGCACGAGCACCAAGGCGTGGAAGAAGGCGGTCGTCACCCTCAAGCCGGACTTCAAGATCAACCTGTTCTGATTCGCCATTCCGGTTCACTCGAGCACCTCACCATTCCCATGGGCATCCGCACCTACAATCCGACCAGCCCCGGCCGCCGCGGCGCGAGCGTCTCCGACTTTGCCGAGTTGACGCCGGGAGCGGACGCGCCCAAGGCCCTCCGGGTCCGCAAGAAGAAAAAGGGCGGCCGCAACAACCAGGGCAAGATCACGGCCAGGCATCGTGGCGGCGGCCACATGCAGCATTACCGGCTGATCGATTTCCGTCGCAACAAGGACGGCGTGCCCGGCAAGGTGCACTCGATCCAGTACGACCCGAACCGCACGTGTCGCGTGGCCCTCGTGGTCTATGCCGATGGGGAGAAGCGATTCATCCTGGCTCCCGAGGGGCTCACGGTGGGGGCGACGCTGGCCAGCGGCGAGACCGCACCGCCCGAGGTCGGCAACTGCCTGCCGATGTCGGCGATCCCGCTCGGCATGCAGATCCACAACATCGAGCTTCAGCAGGGCCGGGGCGGCAGGCTGTGTCGCTCGGCGGGTTCGTCCGCCGTGCTGGTGGCCCGCGAGGCGCAGTGGGCTCAGATCACGCTCCCGTCCGGCGAGATTCGGCGCGTCCCGGCGGCCTGTCGGGCGACCATCGGTGCGATCGGCAACTCCGAGCACATGAACGTTCGGCTCGGTAAGGCCGGCCGCTCTCGGTGGATGGGGATTCGTCCGCACGTCCGTGGCACGGCCATGAACCCGATCGACCATCCCCATGGCGGCGGCGAGGGGCGGACAAAGGGCGGCCGGCATCCTGTCAGCCCCACCGGCAAGAGTGCCAAGGGCGGTGGAACGCGGAAGCCCCGCAAACCATCGGGCGCCGCAATCATCCGTCGCCGCAAGAGTCGGCGGTACGGCCAGTTGAAGCTGAGGTAACCAAAGCGATGGGACGCAGTGCCAAAAAGGGTCCGTACGTGGACCCCCGCGTGTTCGAGAAGGTCGAGGCCCAGCTTGCGAGCGGCAAGCGGGATCCGATCAAGACCTGGTCGCGTTCCTGCACGATCGTGCCGGAGTTCATCGGCTTGACGTTCATGGTGCACAACGGCAAGCAGCACATGAAGGTGTTTGTGACCGAGGACATGGTCGGGCACAAGCTTGGCGAGTTCGCGCCCACGCGGACGTTCCGCGGACATGGCGGCAAGGTGAAGGAGGCGGCTCCCGCGGGCAAGTGACCGCGGCGGGAAGGTGACCCATGGCCTACACAGCGACCCACAAATACGCCCGGATCAGCGCCCGCAAAGTGCGGGCGCTGGCCGATCTCGTCCGCGGCAAGTTCGCGGACGAGGCCCTCGACATCCTGCGGTTTCAGCCGCACCGTGGCGCGCGGATGCTCGAGAAGGTGATCAAGAGCGCCCTCGGCAACGCCGAGCACCAGCAGGCGCCGGGCGTGGACGATCTGGTGGTCGTCGACGCGCGCGTGGACGGCGGCCCGATGTTCAAGCGGATCAGGCCGCGGGCTCGCGGCATGGCGTTCGGGATCAAGCGGCGGACGTCGCACATCAAGGTGTCGCTCGACACCGTGGTCGTGGCGCCCGATCCGGCGGCGGCGGAGTGAAGGAGTAGCCATGGGTCAGAAGGTCCATCCCACCGGGTTTCGCACGGGTATCACCGAGCCCTGGAAGAGCCGTTGGTACGCCTCCAAGAAGGACTTCAAGGACCTCCTCATGGAGGACGTGAAGGTTCGCCGGTTTCTGAAGGCCAAGTACCGGGCTGCGGCGATCCCCAAGGTGGAGATCGAGCGGACGCGGGACGAGGTGAAGGTGATCCTCCACTGCGCCCGGCCGGGCGTGATCATCGGCCGCAAGGGTCAGGAGGTGGATCGGCTGCAGGAGGAGCTCCAGAATCTGCTCGGCCGCCGCGTGAACCTCAAGGTCGAGGAGGTGAGCCGGCCTGAAATCCAGGCCCAGCTCATCGCGGAGGACATCGCCGATCAGCTGACCAAGCGGGCGGCCTTCCGGCGGACGCTCAAGCGGGCGTTGGACACGACCATGGATGCCGGAGCGAGGGGCGTGAAGATCCAACTCGCCGGCCGGCTCGGCGGCGCGGAAATGTCGCGGTGCGAGAAGGCGATCGCCGGCTCGATGCCGCTGTCCACGCTCCGGGCGAAGATCGACTACGGGTTCTGCGAGGCTCCCACGGCGCAGGGCAACATCGGAGTGCAGGTGTGGGTCAACCAAGGCATGTACGAGGAGACTGGCGATGGCGCTGATGCCCAAGAGGGTCAAGCACCGAAAAAGCCAAAGAGGTCGTATAAGAGGTGACGCCTCCCGCGGGAATCGCGTCGTCTTCGGCGACTTCGGTCTTCAGGCCGA
>JBJTQP010000241.1:0-2869 GCA_046075685.1 Planctomycetaceae bacterium
CTCGAGCCGCGGTTCCTGTCGCGGACGCAGTTTGCGAGCCGCTCGGGGATCGACATTCCCGTGGCCGGCGCCTACGGCCTCGAGTAGCCGCCGAATCCGGGCACCTCTGCGTGGAATCGCGTCAGCCGTGCGCGCGACGCCGAAGCGACCGCCACGCCACCAAGCAGACTCCAGTGGCACCAAAGACCATCGTCGATGGCTCCGGCACCGCGATCGGGCTGGCGAGACGAAATCCGAGTGCAAAGTTGGTCGTGTCGGGATTGTTAAAAACACGATCTGATGAACTCTGGGACACGATCGAGTTGCCCCATGGGCCGCCTCGGTACACGGGTTGTGATCCGACGTTGGGGTCGACCCATTCCCGGACGTTGCCGGTCTGGTCAAACGTCCCGTAGTACGAAGCACTGTTGGTGAACGCCCCCACGTCTGTGAGATAGTTCTGGGTCCCGGAGAAAGTCGTCTGTTGGGTCACGGAAAAACGGTTGCTCACGGTAAAGTTCGCCTGATTGGCGGAATTGCCGATCGTATTTCCGGGGTCGGAGCTGCTCTGTGTGGCATACGAGTAGTATCCGCCGGAGCCCGAGTTCAGCAGCGGCGAGTAGTAGGCCGCCTTGTACCACGTGTTTTCGAGCGGGAGTGTGTAGATCGGCGCCGATCCGGTATTCGGGTTCGTGGCGTTCCGACGGGCGGCGGTTCCGGAAACGGTACCATTGAGTGCATAGGCGCCGTTCTCCGTGGTCGTTGCGGTCTGGAGTCCGGTGGGCTGCCCGTTGGCCATCCAGTTGGCGAACCTCGCCGCACGGTACCAGGTGATGTAGGCGATCGGCCGGTTTCCGGGGCTGTTCGCTCCGGCAGGTTTCACACCCGCCGGCCCCGTGACGGCATACGTGTAGGAACCCGAAGCCCCGCTGCGAGTGATGCCCGCGATGTTGGCGTTTGTCCCCATGAGCGTGTCATACAAGCCGTAGGTATCGGTGCCGGCGACGGCGTTGAGGAACTCCGTGTATTGACCGATCGTCACCTCGTACTTCCCGATCCACGCATTGCTGGCGACCGCACCGTAGAGGCTGCCCGTCGCCGGATCCGCGGCGTTGCCGGGATTTCCGACCTCGACGAGATCGATGGTGACCGCGCCATTGATCGGTGCGGCGCCAAGCGTCATTGCGGCGACCATGATCGCAGCACCTGAAAAAGACCGACGCGTGCACATCTTCATGATTGATCCTCGTCTGTAAGACCTACGGTGGACAGGAGATCGCTGGACGGCGTTGAACAGCGAGATGTCTGATGATCTCTGTAATCGACGCGGCCTCCGTCACAACTCGCGGGGCCGAGAAAGTGACGAATCGGGCAGGGGCCGGGACGAATCGGCGGCGCTTGTCCGTTTTGCGCAAGGCAGCGAGTGCGCTTTCGTGCGCGATGGCGATCAGCCGGAGGACGGGGCTGCAGTGTGCCGGGACGTCGGCGGTCCGCGGGCGGTGCCGTGTCACCGTAGGCTGCAAGCCTGCGGCTCCGGGAAAGCGATGCCTCGCGTGAGCGCTGCGGTCCAGCAGGTCCTCGTGGAGGCGGGCGTCGGCGCGTCAGCCCCGACGGGCGCGGGCGAGCGTGGCGGAGGGCAGTTCGCCAAATCGTTGCTCGTAGGCGGCGGCGAATCCGCAGCGCCGCGCGAATCCGCAGCCGCGGGCCACCTCGGCGACCGTCGTGTGTTCGTCGGCGGCCAGCAGCCGATCGCGGGCCACCACGAGCCGGCGCCGCTGGATCCATTCGCGGGGAGAGCAGCTGTGGTGCTGCCGGAAGGCCATCTGGATCGTCCGCGCAGAGAGGCCGCTCACACGCTCGAGGTCGCCCAGCGTGATGGGCTGATCGAGGTGGCCGACGATGTACTCCGTCACCCGCCCGAGGGCGGCCGACGACGCGGTGGTGGGGCCCCGGGAAAATGCCGGCGCGAGAGTCTCGGGCGCCAGCATCACGGCGAGAATCCGGTAGAGCGTGTCGTCGAGGCCGAGCATGCGGACATTGGCTTCGCTGCAGCCCGCGAGGTCGATCAGGGGCAGCACCTGCTTGAGCAGGGCCATGGCCGGCGATCGTGACGCGGTCAGCGGGATCACGCGGGGCTTGTGCAGGCCGAGGTCGAGCCGACCGCGGTGGCGTGGTCCGAGCATCGCCTGGGCCGTGGCCTGGAGCCGCTGGGGGTTGAAGGTGATGCCAAGCTTGGAGCGGAGGCCGCTCTCGCCCGTGAGTGCCGTTCCGGGCACGAGCATTGCGGAGCCCCCGCCAGCCAGCGGTGCTCACGGCCGTCGATGACCGTCGTGCTCCAGCCCTGAAACGGAATCAGGAGGGTCGTCTCCCGGGAGTCGCCGGCGACCATCGCCACGGGAGTCGACGCGCTGGCGACGAGCCGGATGTCGCCGATGCGGACCGTCGCCAGGAGATGCCGAAACGCCTTGCGGCCCGTCAGGGGCTCGTAGCTGACGACGGCCGGCATCACCGACTGCTGCGCGGCGGTGAACGCGTCGAGGTTGCTGCTCGCGTGCGCGGTTGCGTTGCCGAAGGCCAGGCGGAGGGCGGAGATGCTGAAGCCATGAAGTCGTGATGTGGGGATTCGCTCCCGGCCAGGGCCGCCACCCCGGCGGGAAACTATCGAAGTGTATCCCCGCTGTGGTCGCCGTGCAGCGGGAGACGCGACCCCGCGGAGACGGAGAGCCACACCGACCAGCCGACGAACAGGATCGCCAGCAGACCGTAGGCGAACGCCAGGTGCAGCGGCCCTCGGCCGGCCGCCTCGGGCGGCAGTGCGCCGATCGCCCACGGCACGAACAGGCGGCCGTCCTTGAAGGGCGAATGGATCACGCCGCAGAGCGTGAAGGCG
>JBJTQP010000242.1:0-16433 GCA_046075685.1 Planctomycetaceae bacterium
GCCCGTCGCCGGACGTTCGCGTCGGGCATCCTGCCCGACGCTCACTCGGATGCCGCCATCGCTTCGCCATCGTGGCTTCGCCGACCAATCCGCCGATGGCGGATCGGTGCCCGGTCATACGCCGGCTTTCGGGCATGGGCAGCCCCTCGCTGAGATTCCCGTAGTCGCAGGCTTTCGGATGCCGCCATCGCTTCACCATCGTGGCTTCGCCGACCAATCCGCCGATGGCGGATCGGTGCCCGGTCATACGCCGGCTCTCGGGCATGGGCAGCCCCTCGCTGAGATTTCCGTAGCCGCGGGCTTGCAGCCTGCGGAATCCGGCCGGCCGGTCGCGTGGGCCGAGCCGCCCCGTGGCTCAGGCCTCGTCGCCTTCCTCGAGGCCGTGCTCGAGGAGCTTCTTCCGCAGCGTGTTGCGGTTGATGCCGAGGCGGGCCGCGGCCTTGAGCTGCACACCGTTGCAGGCGGCGAGCATCTGCGCGATCAGCTCCCGCTCGACGCGGCTCACGATCCGGTCGAAGAGCGTGTCGTCGTCGGGAGCGGAGGTGGCCAGGCCCTGCTCGACGAGGTCGCGGGCGAGGCTGTCGAGGTTGCCGCCGCGACCGGGCAGGGGCGTGGTCGGCCGGTCTCCGCGGAGCGTGGGCGGCAGCAGGTCGAGCGTGAGCTCTTCGCCGGTGGCCATCACCACGCACCGCTCGACCACGTTCTGCAGTTCGCGGACGTTGCCGGGCCAGTGATACCGCACCATGGCCTCCAGGGCGTCGGCCTGCACGTCGACGACGTACCGGTCGTTCTCGCGGTTGTAGTGGGCGAGGAAGTGGGTCACGAGCAGGGGGATGTCGTCGCGGCGACCGCGGAGGGGCGGCAGCACGATCGGCACCACGTTGAGCCGGTAGTAGAGATCCTCCCGGAAGGCCTCCTTGGCCACCTCGTCGAGCAGGTCGCGGTTGCTCGCCGCGATCACCCGCGTGTCGACGCTGATCGTCTCGGTGTCGCCCACCCGCTCGAACTCCCGCTCCTGCAGCACGCGGAGGAGCTTCACCTGGAGCTTGGGCGTGGTGGAGTTGATCTCGTCGAGGAAGATCGTGCCGGTGTGGGCCGCCTCGAACCGCCCGGCCCGGTTGGCCACCGCGCCGGTGAAGGCGCCGCGGACGTGGCCGAAGAGCTCGCTCTCCAGGAGGCTCTCCGAAAGCGCGCCGCAGTTCACGCGGACGAACGGCCCGCTGCCCCGCGGCGAGAGCTCGTGGATTGCCCGGGCGATGAGCTCCTTGCCCGTGCCGGTCTCGCCGAGGAGCAGCACGGAGGCGTTGCTCGCCGCCACCCGCCGCGTGGTGGCGTAGACCTCCCGCATGGCGGCGCTCGTCCCGATGAGGCCCGCGATCGGCGCCGCGGCGGGGTCGTCAGGGGGTTGGCCGGGCGTGCGGAGCATCGGGGCGGGCGGCGCGGTGGGCCGGATCAACCGTCTCCAGCACCTCGAGGATGGCGCCGGCGGCGTCGCGCGACGCGCCGGTGGCGAGATTGTACCTCGTCGCCACCGACCGCACGTGGCCGCACCTCAGCAGCAGGCCGTGCCGGTCGACGTTTGCCGCGAGGGCGGCCACGGAGGCGGTTCGCAGGCCGGCCGGCAGGTCGTGACGCTCGGCCTCGACGACGAGCATCTCCTGGGCGCGGGGCGAGCCGACTGCACCGAGCAGCGCCACCGCCGGCTCATAGAGCTCGGCCGTGCCGAGGGCCTCGATCGCGGTGTCGGTGGCCGCCCGCACGTCCCAGCCGCGGCGGGCGAGCGCGACGAGCAGCGTGAGCGCCTCGCGGCTGCGTCCGAGCCTGGTGAGCCGGGCCTGCTCGCGGCTGGTGGGATCGATCGCCGCCGGCCCGGCCGCCTGGGCGAGCAGGTCGGGAAACCGCGGCGGCAGCGTCACCCGGCCCGTGGCCTCGTCCACGACGGGCAGGAACAGGCTGTCGAGGCGGTCGATGACGGCGATGCGGTGGTAGTCGCGGAACTTCATCAGGAGCTGCGACAGGAACCGCCCGCGGCCGTCGTCGTCGAGCGGATCGACGACCACGAGCACCGGCGGCGTCTCGCCGTAGGCCGGCTGCTGGAGGAACTGCACCGTCTCCAGCGCCGAGGGCGTGGCCACGCGGGCCGCCAGCAGCACCAGCACGGTGTCGGCGTGCGAGCGGGCGGCGAAGATCGCCTCGCGGCCGGTCGAGACGCGGATCGGCTCGTAGCCGAAGCGGGAGATGTTTGTGGCCAGGGCGTCGACGACCTCGCCATCCGGGTGCGCGACCACGACGCGATCGCCTCCCGTGGCGGTGGCGGCATGGGCGAGGATCTCGAGCACGCGGCTGGAGCCGGGATAGGGCGGATCGCCCGCGGCCAGCGCCAGCGTGCGGGCGGCGGCGAACTGCAGGCTGGCATCGGGCACCGCCAGCGCCCGCACGAGCGCTGTGCGGACGGCCGGGGAGAGCGGAGCCGCGGCCGCGGTGCCGGCGGCGGGGGCCAGGGCCGCGGCGACGCCGGCCGCGGCTTCTCCCATGCCGTGGGCGATCGCCGCGTCGAGCACGTCGGCGGCGGTCTCCGGCGAGAAGCCCGCGGGCCCGGTGAGCGGCTGGCGGAGTTCCTGCGGCGTGAGGCCCGAGGCATCCCCCTTGGCCACGAGCAGGGCGTCGAGCCGCGCGAGGAGAACGAGACTCACCGCGTCCGGATCATCGACACCGAGGGCTGCCAGATCGCGGGCCAGGTGGAGCGCATCGCGTGACCGCGCGGCTCGGGGCGGGATGCGGAGCGGCTCAAACCGCCCCGTGTCCGGATTCCAGGAGATCCGGTCCACCAGGCCGGTGACGCTCCCGCCGAACGCCGCTGCTGCCTCGGCCGGGTTCCGCACCGGGGCGAGCAGCAGGTGAGCCACTTCGGGCAGGCCGGCGGGCGTCAGCAGCCGGTCGAGCCGCGCCGCGAGCATGCGGCCGGCCAGATCCCGGGAGGGCGTGCCGGCGGACGTGTCGCAGTCGCCCCGCGATGGCGCGAGTGCCCGGATGGCCGCGGCGCGGGCGGCGGGCGGAGAGTCGGCGGACAGGGCGGGGGCGAGCAGGTAGGGCTCGATGTCGGTGGCGCCGCTTGCTTCGAGGGCTTCGATCACGGCCGGCCAACTGCCCACGTCGTCGGATGCGAGCCACTCGAGCAGCGGCTCACGGGCCTCCGCGCCGATCAGCGCGAGGACCTCGTGAATCCGTCGGCGGCTTGCCGGCGGGGTGTCGGCGGCCCGGAGGCGGGCGACGAGCGCCGGCAGCGAGTCGATCCGGGCGCGGACGAGATCATCGGCTGCGTCGCGGCTGGTTTCGGACGAAGGGGAGTCGAGGGCCGCCGCAGCGGCAGCCAGCCGCTCGGGATCCCGCCGCCGCAGCCGCGCCGCCTCCGCGATCGCCCCCACCAGGCCGGCCGCCGCCGGATCGCTCGCGGCCACGACCCGCTCCAGGCGGTTGAGCGCGGCGTGATCCACCGCATCGCCGAGGTCGGCGAGCAGGTCGAGCCTGCCGTCGCCGGCGGCCTCGGCCGCCGCGGCGAACTTCGCGAACCACTCCCTGGCGGCCGCGGTGGCGTCGACGCTGGCGGCGCGGATCGCGGCGTCAAGCAGCTCGGCGGGCGTCTCCCGCGGGGTGGCGGCGAGCGAATCGACGACCGCCCGCTGCAGCGAATCGAGCGGCCCGGCGGCGGGAGTCGGCTCCGGTGCGGCGTTCGCAACGCCCGCGGCCGTCACCACCATCATCCAGACCGTCGCCATCAGCGGCGCGCACCCCCGTGCGCAGCGGTGACGATGCGGATTCCGCGGGCATCCTGCCATGGCGGGAGCGACAGCCTCGGGCTACGGCGTGGCCGCGGCTCCCAGCCGCTGTCGCCAGCCGGCAATCTGTTCGGCCACGGAAGCCGGAGCCGTGGAGCCGAAACTCGCCATCCGCTCAACTGCCCGGGAGGCGCCCAAGGCGCCGCGCAGGGCGGCATTCCAGCCGGCGTATTCCCGAGAAAACTCCTCGTCGGCAAGGTCTGCCAGGGCCACGCCGCGGGTCATCGCCAGGCGGACGAGCTTGCCGACCGTCTCGTGGGCGGTGCGCTGCGGCACGCCCTGCGCGATCAGCGCCTCCATCAGGCTGGTGGCGTCGAGATGGCCCTGCTCGATGGTGGCCGCGATCCGCCCGCGGTCGAAGGAGGTGCCGGCCACCAGCGGCGCGGCCACGCCGAGCGCGGCCTCGAGCGTGTCGATCGAGTCGAAGAGCGTCTCCTTGTCCTCCTGGAGGTCGCGGTTGTAGGCCGTGGGGAGGCCCTTGAGGAGCACGAGCAGGGCCTGCACGTTGCCGATCGCGCGGGCGCTCTTGCCGCGGACGAGCTCGAGCACGTCGGGGTTGATCTTCTGCGGCATGATCGAGCTGCCGGTGCAGAACGTCTCCGGGAGCTTGAGAAAGCCGAACTCCTGCGTGCTGTAGAGGATCCATTCCTCGGCCCACTGCGAGAGGTGCACCATCGTCAGCGCGATCACGAAGGCGAGTTCGACGGCGAAGTCGCGGTCGCTGGCGGCATCGAGGCTGTTGGCGGCGACGGCCCCGAAGCCGAGCGCCTCGCGGACGTGCTCGCGGTCGATCGGCAGGCTCGATCCGGCCACGGCGCCGGAGCCCAGCGGCAGGACGTTCATCCGCCGGCGGCAGTCGGCGAGCCGGTCGCGGTCGCGGGCGAACTTCTCGCACCAGGCGAGCAGCTGGTGGGCGGCGAGCACGGGCTGCGCCCGGCGGAGGTGCGTGTAGGCCGGAATCACGAGATCGGCCTCGCGGTCCGCGAAGCCCAGAAACGTCCGCTGCAGTTCGGCGAGCCCTGCGTCGAGCCGGTCGACGGCCCGGCGGCAGAAGAGCCGCAGGTCCGTGGCCACCTGGTCGTTGCGGCTGCGGGCGGTGTGGATCTTGCGGCCGGTGTCGCCCAGCCGGGCGGTGAGCGCCGACTCGACATGGAGGTGGATGTCTTCCTTCGAGACGGAGTATTCGAACCGGCCGGTGTGAATCTCGCCGCGGATCTCCTCGAGCACGTGCGCGATGGCGTCGGCTTCCTGGACGCTCAGCAGCCCGCAGTCGGCGAGCATCCGGGCATGGGCGATCGAACCGTCGATGTCGTCGTCGGCGAGCCGCCTGTCGAACGAGACGCTCTCCGAGAACAGCTCCACCCGCCGGTCGGTCGGCTCGCGGAACACGCCCCCCCACGCCTTCTCCTGCCTGGCCTGCGGCGGCGAACCATCTGCGTGCGACACGGCTGCGCTCCTCGCGGGGATCGTGACCGCTGAAACCTTACCTTCTCGCCACGTCGCCTTGAAACTCGGGGCCCGCGGCGGGCCGCTACACTTCACCGCATGTCCACTCCCGAGGAGTTCCTGGCGCCCGGCGGGCGGCTCGCCGCACGGCTGGCCGGGTGGGAGTCGCGGCCGCAGCAGGTCGAGATGGCGCAGGTCGTCGCCGAGGCGATCGCCACCCGGCGGCACGCGATCGTCGAGGCCGGCACAGGGGTGGGCAAGAGCCTCGCCTATCTGGTGCCGGCGGTCCTCGCGGCCACGGCCGACCAGGCGGAGCCGGCGGCCACCGTCGAGCCCGACTGGGAGGACGAGGCCGCGCCCCCGCCGGACGACCGCCGGCCGCGGCGGGTGGTGATTTCGACCCACACGATCGCCCTCCAGGAGCAGCTCGTCGACAAGGACATTCCCCTCGTGGCCGCCGTGATGCCGCGGGAGTTCTCCGCGGTGCTCGTGAAGGGTCGGAGCAACTACGTGAGCCTGCGACGGCTGGAACTGGCCGTGGAGCGGTCGGGCAGCCTGTTTCCCGAGGAGGGGGAGCGGGCCGAACTGCTCGAGCTTGCGGCCTGGGCGCGAAAGACCGGCGACGGCTCGCTCGCCGACCTGCCGACGGTGCCGAGCCCGGGCGTCTGGGACGAGATCGCGAGCGACTCCGGCAACTGCATGGGCCGCGCCTGTCCGCACAACGCCCGCTGCCACTACTACGCCGCCCGGCGGCGGATGGCACACGCGCAGGTGCTCGTGGTGAACCACGCGCTCGCCTTCGCCGACCTCGCCGTGCGGCGATCGGGGGCCAGCCTGCTGCCCCCGCACGACATCGTGATCTTCGACGAGGCGCACACCGTCGAGGCGGTGGCCAGCGAGCACCTCGGCATCGGCGTGTCGAGCGGCGGCATCGAGCGGGTGCTCTCCAAGCTCCACAGTGAGCGGACGCACCGCGGCCTGCTCGCCCACTACCGCATGCACGACCTCGAGATCGACGTCCGCCGGGCGCGGCGGGCGGCCGAGGAGTTTTTCAGCGACATCCGCGAGGTGGTGGACGACCGCGGCGAGCCGCCCTGGCGGATTCCGCAGCCGGGCCTCGTGCCGAACTCGGTCGGCGTGCACCTTCAGTCGCTCGCCCGGAAGCTCCGCGCGGCAGCCGACGGCATCGGGAATCCCGCCGAACGGCACGACTTCACGTCGCTCGCCGACCGGCTCGACGCCCACGCCGGCGCGGTCGAGACCTGGCTCGGGCAGAAGGAGCCGGGCAGCGTGTGGTGGGTGGAGGCCCAGCGGTCGCGCCGCGGCCGCGAGCGGATCACGCTGGCGAGCGCTCCGATCGACGTGGGCGGGACGCTCCGCCGCGAACTCTTCGGCCGCGTGGGCACGGTGGTGCTGGCAAGCGCCACGCTCGCCGTGCAGGCGCCGAAGAGCCGCCGCGACGACGACGAGTGGGGCTCGGCCGAGGATCCGACAGTCGCGGCCGCCGCGGCCGCCGCCGACTTCGCGTTTCAGCGTCGGCGGCTCGGGCTGCCCGACACGGCGCTGGCGCGGCGGCTCGGCAGCCCGTTCGACTATCCGCGGCAGGCGAAGCTCGTGCTCGTCGACCGGCTTCCCGACCCGACGAGCCGCGACGCCTATGACGCCGCGGTGGTGCGGATGATCAGGCGCTACGTGGCCCGGACCGAGGGCCGGGCCATGGTGCTGTTCACGAGCCATGCGGCGCTCGCAAAGGCGTCGGCGGAGCTTGCCGGCTGGTGCGTGCGACGGAACTACCGGCTCGTCAGCCAGGCCGACGGCCTGCCGCGATCGCGGATGCTGGAGATGTTTCGCGAGGGGCCGGCCAGCGTGTTGCTCGGCACCGACGGCTTCTGGCAGGGGATCGACCTGCCCGGAGACTGCCTGGTGACGGTGATCATCACGAAGCTGCCGTTCGCGGTGCCGGACCGGCCGCTGGTGGCGGCCCGGGTCGAGGCGATCAAGCAGGCGGGGGGCAACGCATTTGCGGAGTACCAGCTGCCGGAGGCCGTGCTGAAGCTCAAGCAGGGATTCGGCCGGCTGATCCGCACGCACACCGATCACGGCACGGTCGTGATTCTGGATCCCCGGATGCTCACGAAGCCCTACGGGAGGGTGTTTCTGGAGAGCCTGCCGCCCGCGGCGGTGGAGATCGAGCCGTTCGCCGACGATGCCTGACCGGGGCCCGCGACGGCACCACCGCATCCGCACCTTGCCACGGCGTCGACCCGGGGCCTATGGTGCCCCGCACCGTTCCCGACCGATGCGGACACGCGTCTGGCGGACATCCTGTGGACATGAAGCCGGAGTCTGAATGCCACCGTCGGTCGTTCACTCCGCGAGCGGGACGCCTCGAGTGTTGATCGTCGGGGGAGGGTTTGGCGGATTGGCGTGCGCCCGGGCGCTGGCCGGCAGCCGCGCGGAGGTCACGCTGGTGGACCGCCGCAACTTCCACCTCTTCCAACCGCTCTTGTATCAGGTGGCGTCGGGTGGCCTGTCACCGGCCAACATCGCCGCGCCTCTGCGGTGCATCGTTCGACGCCGGAAGAACATCCGGGTTTTTCTGGGCGAGGTGATGGGATTCGACTTCACGGCTCGTGAGGCTCGCCTCGCCGATGGTGGCGTGCTGCCGTTCGACTTCGTGGTGCTGGCGGGGGGCTCGAGGACGCACTACTTTGGTCGCGACGCGACCTGGGAGCCTGTGGCGCCGGGATTGAAGACCATTGAGGATGCGACCCGGATCCGATGTCGCGTCCTGGGGGCCTTCGAGCGAGCCGAACGCAGCGCGGATTCCGGTGAGCGGGCGGCACTGCTGACCTTCGTGGTGGTCGGTGGCGGCCCGACGGGGGTCGAGGTGGCGGGAGCGATTCGCGAACTGTCGCGGGACACGCTTCGCCACGAGTTTCGCGCGATCGACCCCCGGACCGCACGGATCATCCTCGTCGAGAGCGGCGATCGGCTGCTCGATGCATTCGCTCCGGATCTCTCGGCTGCTGCAACGCGGGCCTTGGAGGAACTTGGTGTGGAGATCCTCTGGGAGACAAGGGTCGTGGAAATCGACACGGCCGGGGTGATGACCAGGGACAAGGGAGGCACGACGCGGACGATCGCCGCCGGAACGGTGATCTGGGCGGCCGGCGTTCGTGCCGGCGAACTCGGCCAGAGGCTCGCCGACGCGCTGGGCCGCTCGGAGATCCTTGATCGGAGCGGCCGGGTCGGCGTTGACGACCGCTGTCAGGTGCCGGGCATCGAAAGCGTGTATGTGATCGGGGACCTGGCCGCCTTTCCGGGGCCCGGGGGCCGCCCCTTGCCCGGCGTGGCACCGGTGGCGATGCAGCAGGGCGCGTGGGTCGGCCGGCGGATCTCCCGGCAGTTGGCCGGGCGGCCGGAGGCGGCCGCCTTTCGCTACCGGGATCGGGGCAGCATGGCCACGATCGGCCGGTCGCGGGCGGTGGTGCAGATCGGCCGGCTGAGGCTGTCGGGGCGTGTGGCGTGGCTGATCTGGCTTACGGTGCACATTCTCGCGTTGACGCAGTTTGAAAACCGGCTGCTGGTGTCGATGCAATGGTTCTGGAACTACGCGACCCGCAACCGGTCGGCCCGCCTGATCACGAAGTGGTGAGCAGCACCTCGGCCCATGTCGACGGGTCGCCATCCCAGGGATACTCGGGCGGCGCGGAGCAGGGCACCTTGCCGAGGCGGCGATCCACGAGGGCCGCGAAGAAGCCGAGCGTGGGCACCTCAGCGGGATCCCAGCCGGGCAGGGCGGCGGCGGAGATGAAGGCGTCGATCCGCCAGCCGTCGGCGGTGGGCAGGGACTCGATCGCGATCGCGGTGGCGGGCAGTTCCGCAGGCACTTCGCTCGTGCGGGGAATCGCGGCAGCCACGGCCGCAGGCTTGTCGGCGAGGCGGCCGCCACCGGTGGGCAGCAGGGCGAGCCGGCGGCAGAAGCGGCCGGCGCGGTGGCTGTCGCCGGTGGGCCGCGTCGCGATCCAGAGGTGCAGGCCGTCGCTGTCCTCGGGGCGGGTCGTGTGGCACCAGCGCGAGGTTCCCACCCCACGGGCCACGGCCCGCACCGCGAGGCCGTCGGGGTTCCACGCCAGCCAGAGATCGAGCGCGTCAGGCACGCCTGCCACATCCGCGAACGAGGGCAGCCGGCAGGCGTCGTCGAGCCCCCACGTCGCCGGCGGCCAGAGCACGTCGCGGCGTGGGCATGGCAGCCGAAGCTTGAACAGCGATGCCGGGTTGACGAGCGGGCTCATCGCCGAGCGGTGGTGGGATTATGCGGGCTGGGAAACGCCGACCGGTGCGGCGGACGTGTCCTATAGTAGCAGTGCCGGCGGGCTGGCCACCCGCGGGGCTTGGATATCGGACGGTCACGAATGCGTGTGCTCGAGATCGCCAGCGAGGCGGTGCCGTTCGCCAAGACCGGCGGGCTGGCCGACGTGGCGGGCGCGTTGCCCGACACCCTCGCCGGCCTCGGCTGCGACGTGTCGCTGGTGATTCCGGCCTATGCCGAGGCCCTCGGCACAGGGCTGCCGATCGAGCCGACCGGGATCGAGTTCGACGTGCCGGTCGGGACGGGCGTCCGACCTGTTCGCATCCTCAGCTGTCGTCGCGAGGGACAGCGGGCCCAGGTGTATCTCGTCGCCAACGACGAGCTCTTCAACCGGCCCACGCTCTACGGCGGCTCGAGCGACTACGCCGACAACGCCGAACGATTCATCGTCTTCTCGCGGGCGGCGGTCGAACTCGCCTGCCGGCTGGGCGGCGCGTGGGACATCCTGCACTGCCACGACTGGCAGACCGGGCTCGTGCCCGCGTACCGCCGGCTGCTCCATGGATCGCACCCGGCGGTCGCGAATGCCCGCAGCGTGATGACGATCCACAACATGGCCTACCAGGGGCTCTTCTGGCACTGGGACATGCTGCTCACCGGCATCGACTGGAGCCACTTCACCTGGCGGGAGATGGAGTTCTACGGCCAGCTCAACCTCCTGAAGACCGGGATCGTGTTCGCCGACGCGATCAGCACGGTGAGCCCGACGTATGCCCGCGAGATCCAGTCGTCACCCGGCGGCTGCGGCCTCGAGGGACTGCTCGCCTCCCGCCGCGACGTGCTCTCGGGCATCGTCAATGGGATCGACACGACGCTCTGGAATCCGGCCGCCGACCCGCACCTGCTGCGGCCGTACGGCATCTCCGACGTCGAGGCGGGCAAGTACGCCGCCCGTGTCGCGCTCGCCGCACGGCTCGGCCATGCGGCTCCCGATGCCCGGCCGCTGGCGGCGTTCGTCGGCCGGCTCGTCGAGCAGAAGGGAGTGACGCTGGTCCTCGACGCAATCACGCGGCTCGCGGGGGCCGGCCGTCTGCACATCGTGGTGCTGGGCACGGGCGGCCGCGCTGAGGAGGAGGCCCTGCGGCGTGCGGCCGCCGCCTATCCCGGAACGGTCGACGTGGTGATCGGATTCGACGAGGGGTTGGCGCATCTCGTGCAGGCCGCCGCCGACATCACCCTGGTGCCAAGCCGCTTCGAGCCCTGTGGCCTGACGCAGCTCTACGCCCAGCGATACGGGACGGTCCCGATCGTCCGCGCGACGGGCGGCCTCGTCGACACCGTGGTCGACGCCACGCCCGAGGCGATCCGTGACGGCTCCGCCACGGGCTTCGTGTTCAAGGGATTCGATGCCGAGGGGCTCGAGCACGCCATCGGTCGGGCGCTCGTCACGCACCACGATCGGCCGCTCTGGAAGATGCTCGTCGGCAACGCGATGCGGCAGGACTGGTCGTGGCAGGCGAGCGGCCGTGAGTACGTGCGGCTCTTCGAGCGGACGCGTGGTGTGACGGAGACGGCCTAGCCTTCGCCGGCCCCGTGCGGCGCTACCGCCGCCACGGTCGTGCGGGCGATCTCGCGGGCGGCAGCGGCGTCTTCTGCGGTGTAGAAACCAGAAGGAGTCAGATCCTCGGCCCCATAAAAGGCCAGTTCGCGGTCTCGGCGCAGTGCCCGGGAGCCCGCTGCGAGCGTGTCGACGTGCTGCTGGACAGCGTGCGGCAGTCGCGATCTCTCCGTCATCAGGACCTCGGACACGTCGTGGATCCGCGGCGGCTCGATGCCTGCGACACGCAACAGCCCCTTGAGCGCAAGCTCGACCACCTCCTGCGATTCCCGGACCACGTCGGCCCAGCTGCGTGCCGCGAAGAGCGCGTCCACCGCCGCCAGCCGGGCCTTTGCCCTGCGGATGTAATCGGCACCGAGTTCAGGACTCCGCATCGGGTTCCTCGTGAATCCAGTAGGGCTGCCCCTGCGACATCCGCCGAACCAGGGCTCCGGCGGCGATGCGTTCCCGGATAGCGATAAGGCGCCGGGATACGGCCAGATGCCTGTCGTAGAGCACGATGCCACACACGGCCGCTTCCGCCCAGCTCCCCGAAGCCCCGTCGGCCGATGTCGGCAGGTGGACAAAGTGAAGATCGACCTCGCGACCGTTCCAGGTCGGCAGCGATCCTTCCCAATCGCGGTAGAGCGACCTGGTGATCGGCACGCCGGCCTCGAGCACGACGAGCAGATCGACGTCCGACCCGGAGGCCATGTCGCCCCGCGCGAACGATCCGTAAACGATGATTCCCGCAAGATCGCCAGCCAGACGGGATCGGATCGAGAGAACGACTTCCGGCGCGGCATCCAGAAGCCCGTTGGCGCCCGGCGCGGCGAGCGTACGACCGCACCAGTCGTTGAGCGATACCGTCGCCGCGCGGGCGTCTTCCCGCAGGAGACCGTGAAGGCGAGGGTCGAGCCGGAGCACAAACTTCCCGGAAGCCTGTCGCCGGCCAGGCGCTGCGGGCTTCCGTCGGCCACTGGAGCCGTGCCGAGTGGTACTGTATTTCATGTCACTATGATATCACGATGCCCGACGGATGACGCGCGGCGGACCGTTCCAGCCCGTCGGAGACAAGCGGGGCAAGGTGGGGGCGATGTGCGGTGCGGCGGCGCCCATCGCGGGCAGGTGAACCGCTGCGACCGATACATCTGGCATGAGCCGCTTCATTCGTGGACTGACGTTTCTCGCAGTGGTGTGCAGCGTTTCTGTGGCGGCTGCGGGCGGGCCGTGTGGACACTGCAGCCACTGCAAGCGGACGGCCGCGGGGAACGAGACACCCTACGGCGATACCGGCTGCGGGCCACGCTTCTGCGGCGCCAAGCACGACGAGTGCTGGGCGCCGGATCCGTGCGACGCGTGTGCCCGCTGGCGGGGCTGCGACGGGGTCGGCCAGATGCCCGAGAAGTTCCCCCCCTGGCAGCTGCCGCCGGGACGCGGCTTCCAGAGCGGGCAGGATGTGGGCTACCGCTCGGCGCCCTGTGGGCGGTGCAATCCCTGCGGGCCGCAGTTCCCCTGGCTCTTCTGACACTCCGCGGCGAGCGTGGCGGCGAAGGTGATCTCATCGCCGCGGTCGCGGCACACGCGGCGCAGCAACTCCCACTCACCAGACGTCGCGGCGAGGTCGACGAGCGTCGGGAGCGCCGCCGACGCCTGCAGCGGGCTCGGCATGCTCCGCTCGTCACGGGGCCGCGCGACTGCCGCATGCAGAGCCTCGGCGGGTCTGCCGAGGCGCGACAGCAGGAGCACGAGCACGTCCTGGGGAAGCAGTCCGGCCTCGGGCTCCGCGGTTGCGGCCGCCGCGCGGAAGAACCGGATGGCGCGGTCGACGTCCACGCCGAGCTGGCTCCCGTAGAACAGCCGCGATGCCTCGCCCACGTTCTCGAACGGCGGCTCGCCCGGGTAGACGAGGTCGTCCGGCAGGCGGCACGCATAGTCGGCGAGCTCGTAACTGCGGCGGACCGTCGGCTCGTCTTCGCACACCCGCGCGATCCGGAGCACCGACTGCAGATGCGAGACGTCGACGAACAGGCCCACGTCGGTGGAACCGAGAGCCGCCAGCAGGCCGCCGAGCGTGACCGGCGACGGAGCGGTGATTCCTCGCGACTCGATATCGGCCGTGAGATTCGCGCACAGGTCCGCGTGCAGGCGGGCGACGAGCACGCCAGCCGCGGTCCGCTGGCGTGATGCGGGCAGCCGCGAGACGGCCTGCTCGAACGCGGTGATCGCGTTGCAGGTGCCCTGTGTGGCCAGGACGATCTCGATGCCGAGCGCCGGATCGGCGGCATCCCAGAGCACCACGCCGAGGATCTCCTGGAGAACTCGATCGGCCTCCTCGTCCTGATGGGCCGCGGTGAGGAGCGGCCGGGCGATGGCGGCCAGCCTGGTGGCGATCTCGGGAGGCTCGACCGCCGCGCGGAGATACATCCAGCCGGCGGCAACCTGTCCTTCGTCGATGAGCGGCCAGCCCGCCTCGCGGCAGGCGGCGAGCGACCGCTCGTCGAAGGCGTCGCGGACCGCGAGCGGGATGTCTCCCGGCGTGCCGACAGGCGGCAGACCGATCGCCACGCGGGCCTGGATGATCCGGGTGTCGAAGAGCCCGTGCCAGCGCCTGCGGGCTGCGAGCGAGGTGGCCAGCTCGTCGAGCATCGCGGGAACGCTGCGGGCTGCGCACGTGCGGAGCAGGTCGGCGAAGCGATCGGCATCGGTCATCGCCCCGCCTCCCGCTGGCGGACCGATTCGTAGGCGAGCACGGCGGCGGTCACGGAGAGATTGAGGCTGTCGGCCACGCCGTGCATCGGCAGGCGAACGCTCTGCATCCGAATCGTGCCGGCTGCCGCGGCGGCCGGCCATGCGTCGGTGAGCCCGTGGGCCTCGCTCCCGAGCAGGATGGCCACGGTGCCGCGGAGATCGGCCTCGTGCCACAGCCTCGTGCCCGCGGGCATGGCGGCCACGATGGGGCGGTCGTGGCGGCTACACCACTCGATGGCCTCCGCGGTCGAGCAGGAGGCCACGGGCAGCGTGAACGCAGTGCCGAGACTCGCGCGGATCGCAGCCGGATTGGCCACGTCGGTGCGGGCGGCGCAGAGAATCACCCCGCCGATCCCAGCCGCGTCGGCCGTGCGGAGGATCGCACCCAGGTTGCCGGGCTTCTCGACGCCTTCGACGACGAACAGCGGCCGGTCGACGGCGAAGGTCGAGCCGACGAGCCTCCGCGAAGCGAATCGCACCACGCCCACCACGCCCTCGTTGCGGCCGCCAAAGGCGACCCGATCGAACGCCCTCTCCGACGCGGTCACCACGTGCGTGCCCGAGGCCGCGAGCGTGCCAAGCCACTCCGCAAGCCGGGTGCCGAACTCCGCCGTGGGTGGGTCGTCCAGCCGGCGGGCGTCGACGAACACCTCAACGATCTCGACGCCCGACGCGGCGGCCCGGGCGAGCTCGCGGCGACCGTCGACGAGCGTGAGCCCGGTGGTCCGCCGCTCGTCGGCGTCGCGGAGCGCCGCGGCCCGCTTGACTCGCGGGTTGGCGGGACTCGTGATCGGTTCGGGATCGGGCATCGCGGTCATGGGGCGGAAGGGAGGCGGGCGAAGCCGCCGAGCGTGAGCGTGCGTCCGGAGTCGTCGAGCAGGTCGAGCGTGCCCGACTCGACGTGCGCGGTCGACCGCCGGCTCGCGGCGGCGAGCGATCCGGCCAGTGTGTCGCGAAGCCGCGCGGGATGCCAGCCGGGAGAGTGGCACGTGAGCAGCACGGGGCCGGCGGCTTCGGCGTCGAGTAGCCGGGCGATGTCGGCCAGCAGATCGGGAAGGTGCCGGTCGATCGAGAACGGCTGACCCTTCGGGCCGTGGCCCCACGAGGGAGGATCGAGCACCACGCCGGAAAAGCGGCGGCCGCGCTTCAGGCACCGGGCCACGTAGGTGGCCGCGTCTTCGCAGACCCACGAGATCGCGAGGTGATCGAGGCCCGAGGCCGTGGCGTTGCGACGGGCCAGCGCGACGGCCTGCCGCGAGGCATCGACATGCACCACCTCGGCGCCGGCCGCCGCGGCGGCGAGGCTTGCGGCGCCGGAGTGGGCGAACAGCGAGAGGATTGGCATCCCGGCCCGCGCCGCTCCGCGAAGCCACCGCCACTGGTCGGCCTGTTCGAGGAACACGCCCACCTGGCCCGAAGGCGCGGGGTGAACCTCCAATGCGATCGTCGCGTCGCCGACCGGCACGAGCGCCTGCCACGGGTCGGGGAGGGGCCGGGCGAAGGTCCACGTGCCCCGGCTGTCTGCACCTGCGGTACCGGCGTCGGCTGTGAAGACGGCGGCCGCGTCGGGCCAGAGGTGCGGCAGGCGTCGGCGATCGCTCGTCTGCGGAAGCAGCCGATCGACGAGCACGCCCCCGAGCCGCTCCAGCCGCCGGCCGTGCCCCCGCCCGTCGACGCCGAAGTCGACCACGGCGGGGTCACGCAACTTTTCGGGCTGGGGGCCGTTCATGATGGAGGAGAGAATACCGCCGGCGGCACGACGGCCAGTCAGTGGCCGTCCGATTCCTCGCGTTGCTGTCCGCGGTTGGCCGCCCTGAAGGAGACTCGTGTCATGCGTCGCATGCCAGTTCGTGTCGTGGGATCGTCGTTGATCGCCCTGCTTGCCGTGTGCCCGGTCGTCGGCCGTCGCGCCATGGCGAACGACGGGGAGCCGACGGTCTTCCAGCAGGGGATCCGGGCGTGGATGGGCGTGGTCACGCTCCTCGCCGAAGACGGCGATGCGGCGAGCAAGGAGCAGAGTGACGCCGAGGCGAAGAGCGGCGACCGCGAGCACGCGAGCCGCGAGCACACCGACCGCGACTACACGACGCGGGGCGACCGCGGTGGTCGTGAGGGGCGGGGGCCGCGCGAGTGGTCGCGCGACCGTGGCCCCGGCCCGCGTGGGCCTTCGTCGCGGATGCCCATGCCACCGACCCATGGCATGCCCGGGATGCCCGGGATGCGGGGCATGCCTCCGATGGGTGCCGGTTCGACGGCCAGACTCGACGAGATCGCCGAGCGGCTCGCGCGGATCGAGCGAAAGCTCGATGCCGCGCCGCGGATGGGCAATCCGTGGTCGCCGCGGCCCGAGGCAGGCTCCAGGCCCGGGGCTGCGGGTCCGGGATTCGGACGCGGCCGCGAGATGCCGCCCGAGATGCAGGAGCGGATCAAGGGCATGATGGAGGAGGGCCGCAAGCGGATGGCGGAGAGCCAGGAGAAGATGGAGCAG
>JBJTQP010000243.1:0-5878 GCA_046075685.1 Planctomycetaceae bacterium
TCCCAGCCGGCCCCGGGGAAGTGCCGGCGACGGTGGGACGGCCCGTAGACCTCGTGGATCGGCAGGCGATCGCTGACCCGGGGCATCAGGAAGCCCACCACGGGCCCGTTGGCCGTCCGGTGGAGCGTGTCCACCGGCCAGCTCGTGTAGCTCAACAGATCGCGCGTGACCGCGCGGGCCATGAGGCGGAGCTTGTCCTGCTTTCGCGTGGTGAGCGACTCGTGATAGAGCTTGGCCACGGCGCGGGGCGTGGCCGGCAGTTCGTAGACCGCCCCCTCACCTCCCTTGCCGAGCTCGCGGCCGAGGTCGATCGTCGTGCCACGACCTGTGAGAAGCCGCATCACCATGATTCATCACGCCGGCTGGCAGCAGGTCGCCGCGGGCACGCCCAGCGCGGCGAGGACGAGCGTCTTGTCGTCGTCGGTGCGTTTCTCCACCTCCGCGCCGCCGAGGAACGCCAGCAGGCCGGCGTGGAGCCGGTCCTCGTCGGCTGCAGCCGCCTGCGAGAGCACCTCGAAGAACCCGCGAAAGAAGGGCTCGTGGGGCGAGTTTCTCGCGAGATCGACGGCGAGTCGCTGGATGCCGTCGGTGAACACCGCGACCCGCGCCGCACGTCCCGGCACGCTCGCCGTGCGGACGCGGCCGAGAGCGTCGTCATCGGTGATGAAGTATGTCTGGTTCGCATACTCCCCCGACATCGGCGTCACGGGCATCTCGAGGCCGCCACCCACGTCGATCACCACGCCCCCGTCGCCGATCTGCACCACCGTCGCAGCGGCATCGGTGGCCACCACGCCCAGCCAGGTGCAGGCGAAGTCGCGGGCCGCGAGCCCCGCGGCGGCGGCGACCTCGCGGATCCGTGCCGACACACGGCCGGCGCACTCCACGAGCAATGCCTCGACTCCCTCCTCCGGAATGACGTCGAGTCGCTCGGTCAGGAACGCCGCCGTCGCCTCCATGGCCGCCTCGGCACCGACACCGCCCTGTGGGGCAGTGCCGGCGCCGTCGGCGGCGAAGGCGAGGAGCACCTCACGACCGGCGGTCGTCCGGCAGGAGGTCGCCCAGTTGCTGTCCTGGCACGGCGATCCCGTGGCGCGATGGGAAGACCCGATCGCGGAGGCGGCGACGATCCGCCAGTTCGTGGAGTCCGTGGGGTTCGTGGCGGTCATACGGTGGTCCATCCCAGTGGGGCGTTGATCTTGACCTCGGTGCCCGGGGTGGAGCTCGACACCGTCTTGAGCGATGCGGAGAGCCACTTGAACAGCTCGCTGAACTTGAGGCCGTCGAGCCGCAGCGGCTCCCGCACGCTCACCTCCTTGAGCTTTTCCATGTCGGCCTTGGAGACGCCGATGGCGAAGAAGGCGAACCGCTTGCCTTCCTCCCCGGTACGGACGGCGTCCGCCGCCGCCTGCCAGGACTCCGTCGTCGAGGGGGCGCCGTCGGTGATCAGGAACACCCACGGGCGGTAGTAGGAGATGCCGTTGGCACGGTACTCCGCCTTCCGCTGCTCCACCATCTCCAGCCCGTGGAGGATGGCAGCTCCCATCGGCGTGTCGCCCTGGTGGACGAGCGTAGGCGGGCTGAAGACGGTGGCCGACTCGAACGGTAGCTCCGTCTTCACCGGCCCGAAGGTGACGATCCCGACCTCCACCCGCTTCATCGCCAACGGATCGCCCTGCAGCTCGTCCCGCAGCGAGACGAGCCCCGCGTTGAGTTCGTCGATCGGTGCACCCTCCATTGACTGCGAGACGTCGAGCAGGAGAAGGCAGGGGCAGCGGGGCTCGGGGTTGTCGGCGAAGCCGGTGGCATCGAAGGGGATCTGGTCGAGCGCAGGTGGGGTGGCTGTGGTCGTGGACATCGTCATGCGTTTCCTTTCAGGGTTTAGGCTTCTTCGGGGTTCAGGGTTCAGGGTTCGGGGTTCGAGAGCATTGGGGGCAGGCGTCGCGAAGCCTGCCGTCGCCATCCTCTACGGCGGCGGATGCACGGCGCTTCGCGTCGCCGGATGGGCAACGCAGGAAGCGCCGCGCCTGGGGGCGCGTAGTGGGTGGCGACGACCGCATCCCACCCGCAACTCCCACCCGTTGGATCCCCCCGGAAAGGCATCTCTCACCATGGAACGCGAACCCATCCCCGGCGAATGCGTCCGGGTCACCCGAAACACCGGCGACCACGGTGCCAAGGTTGGCGACCTGCTCACGGTCTGCAACGTCGACGACAGCGACAACACCATCCGCGGCATCCCCCGTGGATTCGACCATGTCGCCGACTTCTGGATTCCCTGGAGCGACATCGAACCGGTGGCGTTCGGCTGGGAATACGCCAGCGGCCACCTGCCCTCGGATGTGCTCCGCCTGCTGTCCGTATGCGACGGCGTGCAGCACCTGGCCCTCAACCGTCAGATCAAGAACGAGATCTTCGACTCGCTGCCCGACTGGCGGGAGCGGGTGATGGAAGTGCTCGGCTCCATCGATCCCGAAAGCCTCTGACCCACCCCGACCTCCTTCCCAGCCTCTGAAAGGAACACGCCCATGGACCCCGTGCCCGTTGGATCCCGGATCCGAATCATCAGCAACGACTTCAACCACACCTACCGGATCGGTGGCATCTACACCGTCAGCTACGTGGACGGAGACGGCACGCTCAAGGCTGCCGATGCCAACGGCCGGGTCGGCAACTGGCTCCGCTGGAGCGAGTGTGCGCCGTGCGGTGCCTCGACCTGGGAGCGGATCGCCGCCGACTTGCCGGAGCCCCTCGTCAGGTTTCTGGCCTGCTTCGACGGCATCGGCCAGATCACGGTGCAGGAGCGGGTGGTCGATGCCGTGCTGGCACGACTCCCCGATCTGCACGACCGGATCCTGGCGGCCGCCTCGACCCCGGCCGGCGAGGCCGCGATCACCGGCAACATTCCACTGAAGCAGAGCCCGTGACTCGCGACATCCAACCAGCCCTCTCCCCCGCCATCACGCCATCCCCCCATCACGAGGCCTCCATCATGACGCCAACCGCCAGCTCGCCAACCGCTACCTCGCCAACGACGATCGTCCCGCCTGCGGCGCGGGAGCAGTACCTCGCCGGCGGCGAACTCCCGGCGAAGGGCGCCCGCGTGTGCATCACGGGGTTTGCCCGCGAGGAGCACGACGAGCTGGCCCGGCTGATCGAGCGGGCGGGCTATCAGCCCACGGCGTTCACCGCCGGGGCGGATGCCGTGCTGGTGCCCGACCCGCCGCCGGCGGCGGTCGTCGACGAGTCGGAACGGTCGGGCCGCATGGTGCTCGTGCCGGGGATGTTTCGCGCCGCGGTGCAGCCCCACCTGCGCCGGACGGCCATCGAGGTGGCCGACGAGAGCGTGCGGATCCTCGATGTCACGATCGCCCGCCGGTCGGCCGGCTCCCCGGGGCTCCTGCCGGATGAGCGGTTCGCCCACCTCTGCTTCGACGCCACGTTCCTGACCGCGGCCCGCGCCGTGGCGATCGCCGCCCGATCCCGGCTGCCCTGCGCCCTCGAGGGCGACACCGCGGTCGCAAAGACCACGGCCGTGCTGTGGGTGGCACACCTCTGCCGCCAGGAGGCGGTGCGGCTCAACCTCAACGGCCAGTCCGACACCGGTGAACTCGTGGGTCGGTTCGTGCCCGCCGTCGACGGCACCGGATCGTCGTGGACGTTCTGGGAAGGACTCATCCCCGCCGCGATGCGGCACGGTCGCTGGGTGGTGCTCGACGAGCTGAACCTGGCCGAGCCGCAGGTGCTCGAGCGGCTCAACCCCGTGCTCGAGCAGCATCCTTCGCTCGTGCTCTCGGAGAACGGCGGGGAACGATACGGGCTCGGCGGCGACGTTCCGCTGGCCGACACGTTCCGGATCTTCGCCACGATGAATCCGTCGGAGTACGCCGGCCGGTCGGTGCTTTCGCCGGCGTTCCGCGATCGCTGGAGCCTGTGGAACATGCTCGAGCAGCCCGGCGAGGCCGAATACCGGGCCCTGCTCGGACGACTGGTGCACGGCGTGCATCCGGCATTCGTGCTCCACGGAGTCGAGTGGCAGGCCGCCGACGGCGTGCCCGTGCACCCGCAGCTCGCCGTCAGCCCCCGGATCGACGGCCTGCTCGATGCGGTCGCCTCGTTTCATGGTGCCGTGTCGGCGGCCTCGGGGGCCGAGGGGGGCGTGGAACTGGGCCGGACCCGCCGCGAGCGGTACGTGTTCACGCGGCGGACCATGCTGGCCGCGATGTCGCTGGCGGCAGATCTCGTCGATCGCGGTGCCGACGTCGAGGTGGCGATCCGCGAGGCGCTCGGGATGGTCTATCTGCAGCGGGTGCAACCCGGCCCCGACCGGCAGGCCGTGCGCACCGCCCTCCGCACCGCGGGGCTCACCTGATGCAACCCACCACCCCGAAACCCGGCCGTCCGCCGCGGCGCGGCGCATCATCGCCGCCGCCGGCCGCCGATCCGGTCGCTGCGACGGCCGCCGAGCAGCTGCGTGCGGAGCTCGAGGGGCTCGTGCGGATCGCCGCCCGCCGGCCAAACCTCGTGGTTCGCACGGGCGCGCCGGACTGCTCGTGGAGCTTCGACTGGGTGAGCGACATCGTCACGGTGAACCCGACCCACCTCGTGGCCCTGGCGCCCGATCTCTGCCGGGGCCTCGCCCTGCACGAAGCCGCGCATGCGGCCGTCACGGTGCTGCACCGGATCCTCGCCGAAGCGCACCTGACGCGGATCCATCCGCTGCTCAACACGCTCGAGGACATCC
The DNA here is from genome assembly GCA_046075685.1 of Planctomycetaceae bacterium. Classification (GTDB taxonomy): domain Bacteria; phylum Planctomycetota; class Planctomycetia; order Pirellulales; family UBA1268; genus QWPN01. The sequence continues at coordinate 4,745 of JBJTQP010000243.1, forward strand.
GCATCGAGACCTGGATGAGGGCCCGGTTTCCCGGCGCGACGGGCTGGATCCGGGCCTACAACGACGTCTTCTACGGCAGCATGCGGGATCAGCCGCTCCCGAAATCCCGGCAGGTGCAGTTTCTCAGCGGGATCCTCGAGCTCTGGTGGTTCGGATGCACCACGCCGGGCGTGCTGCCGGAGGTGGTCGCCGCCCTCGACGCCTGCCGTGAACCGATCGCGGCAGCCACCAGCTGCCAGCCCCCGCTCGACGACGATCCCGCGGGGATCATGGCCAGCCAGAAGGCGATGTGGGACATCATCCGCGGCCGCATCCTGCCGACATGGGAACGGCTCGTGGCCATGGATCGCCAGGAGGGCATCGGCCGACTGGCGTCCGCCGAACTGCAGCAGTTCGCCGAGCGGCTGGGCTGCGACCAGCGGTCACGAACCCGGGGCGCGGCCCGGCTGCGACCCGCTCGGCCGAATGCGCCGGCGGCCCGAAAACTCCGCGAGATTTCGGAACAGGCCGCCCGGCGATCAGCCCAGCGGTCGACCCGACAGCCGCCCGATGCACCTGCGACCGACTCCACGCCCGATGCCTCGCATCACGACGACGATCGCCGGGATGCCGAAGGCTGTCCGCCACCCTCCGACGGCACCGACACCTACCTCGCAGCCTGGCGCAGGATCTGCGGTGCGGCCGACCGGCTCGGTGACGAACTCCTGCGTGTGCTCGTGCCCCGGCAACGGCTGCGGTGGTCGGCAGGCCACCCGTGGGGCCCGCGGCTCGATCTTCGGCGGGCGATGCAGTTCGAGGCCGACCCGGCTCAGTATCGCTCGCTCTGGTGCCGACCGATCCTGCCCCAGCGCCGCGAGCCGGCCGTCCTGCTGCTCGTCGATCGGTCGTCATCGATGACCGAGCAGGGCCGGATCGACCGCGCCTTCGAGGGCATGGTGCTGCTCACGGAGGTCTGCCGCCGGATCGGCGTGGCGGCCGCGGTGTGGTCGTTCGCCGACGACGTTCGCGAGGAGCTCGACTGGGACACCGCCGTGGACGGCCCGGCGCGGCGGCGGCTCGGCATGCTGCCCCACGCCTGCGACGGCAACACCGACATGGCGACGGCGCTCGACGCCGCCGGCCGGGCGCTCGCCG
>JBJTQP010000244.1:0-4667 GCA_046075685.1 Planctomycetaceae bacterium
GCGACGATCCGCGTGGAGTTGCCGAAGGGCTTCCAGACGAGCGAGTTTCTGCTGGAGCACGGGTTCGTCGACCGGATCGTGCCCCGCAAGGATCTCAAGAGCGAGATCGCCCGCGCGATCGACTACTGCGGCGGCTGACCGACGGCGGCGGCCGCCACGCGTGAAGCGCGGACGCCATCTCGGATCATGTCACTCAGCGAACGTCGTCGGCAGCCCGCTGAATCGTAAGGTTCTGGGTGCCGTCGGATCTCCATGCCCGCGCCCGCTCGGTCATGGCGGGTAGAAAGTCAGGCCAATCATGAAGTGTGGCGGGGTCAAAATCGGCCCCGTTCGGCCATACGATCGTGTGCACCTCGGGGTCCAGACGAACGCTCTTGAAAAAGCCCTCGTCACGCAGTGGTTCGTAGAGCGCCCCGCCAAGCACGGGTGCGAAGTCGATTTCGCGAACCATGCCGTCACGGAACTCGATGCGCAGACGATACGACCCCACAATCTGGACGTCCGTAACGCGGTGCAGGGCATGACTCATCGTGTCGCCTATGCAAGTGGTTCAATCGGCAGGGGCTCTTTTCCCGCCTGGAGCCGCTCCCAGTCGGTGAGCAACTCCGGCTGGTGCAACTCGGCCCAAGCCTCCGCCAATCTAGTGTAGCGTCTCACAAATAACGCAACTTCTGGGCGGGAGTGGCGTTGAATCCTCTACCCACGGAGGATTCGGTCATGCGTGTTGCAAAGCCAGTTACCCTGACGGTCGAACAACGAGCGACGCTGATGAAGTGGTCGAGAGGCCGGAGCACCCCGGCGCGGTTGGTGCAGCGAGCCAAGATCGTTCTCGCGGCAGCTGATGGACAGGAAAACAAGCAGATCGCCGCGGCGTTGGGATGCACACGTCGAACCGTCGGAATATGGCGTAGGCGGTTCGTGGCCGCCGGCATCCCTGGGATCGAGCGTGATGCTCCCCGCAGCGGCCGGCCAGTGACTGTTCGGAGCCAGAAAGAGGCGGCGATCATTCGAAAGACCACCCAGGAGATGCCACCGAACGCCACGCAGTGGAGCGTGCGGTCCATGGCCAAGGCCGTTGACGTGAGCAAGGACACCGTGCAGCGAATCTGGAAAGACAATGGCCTCCAGCCGCATCGCACCAAGAGATTCAAGGTCTCCAACGATCCTCACTTCGTCGAGAAGCTGGTTGATGTGGTGGGCTTGTACTTGAACCCGCCTGACCATGCGCTGGTCTTGTCGTGCGACGAAAAGAGTCGGATTCAGGCGTTGGATCGCACGCAAAAAAGCCTGCCAATCTATCCGGGGCGATTGAAGACGCTGACGCATGACTACAAACGTAACGGCACGACGACGCTGTTCGCGGCTATCGAGTTGGCCGAGGGTCGCATCATCTCCGAGTGCATGCCTCGGCACCGGCATCAGGAGTGGATCAAGTTTCTCAAGAAGATCGACGCCGAGACGCCGCCAGAACTCGACCTCCATCTGATCGTGGACAACTACTCCACGCACAAGCACCCCAAGGTTCGGAACTGGCTAAAACGCCACAAGCGTTTCCACATGCACTTCATCCCTACCAGCAGCTCATGGCTGAATGTCATCGAACGCTGGTTCCGGGATCTGACGCACAACCGCATTCGGAACGGCGTGTTCAGGAGTGTCGCTCAGTTGATCGACGCGATCCGTCACTACGTCGACCACCACAATACGAACCCAACGTCCTTCGTCTGGACGAAGAAGGCGGAAGACATCCTTCAAAAAATCGCCCGGGCGAGGAAGGCTCTCGATAAAGTTCCATCTGAGTGAGACACTACACTAGGCTTGTGTCATGCCTTTGCAATCTCTCAGCGCAGAGTACCGTGAAGACTGCCGTTTTTACCCACAGATTCTGCTGAGGAGCCCGAAATCTGGCCGTTTTGCAAATGTGGCGAGCACCGGGGGCCATCGTGGAGTGGCCTTGGGGCGGCACAAAGTGACGCTCCATCTTCCCGGAAGGCAGCCACTCCCGCCGAATGTCGCCGGTGGTGCGTACGGAGATCCAAGGACATCCCCACTAGAGGTTGATACAAGGGACCAGCCGTTCGACATCCGCGTCAAAAAGCCGCAATGATCTCAGCTATGACGCCGCCCGATGGCGTTGGAGATGCGGTATGCAGTCATGCTGCTCGGCCGGTGACGCTTGCTGGCTAAGGAAGCCCATCGCTGCACGGGATGACCTGTGTCGGGCAGTTTGCGGTCGGGCCCGCCGCCACAACGGATTGACAGCATGCATAAACGCCCGTACACTTGTTGCTGGCTGCGGCGGAACGCCGAAAACGGCTCCGCGACGTGGTTCTTCCAGGGCGAGATCATGAACACCCTCCGGATCTACGAGGATCTCAGGGTGTCGCTCGGTGACGAGGCGGCGAGGGCGCTCGCGCAGACCCTCGGCGGCATGTTCGACGAGTTGCGGAACACCGTCACGAAGGACGACTTGAACGTCCTCCGGCAATCGATCGACGGAGACGTGTCGCGACTCGATGCTGCGATCAGCAGGCTCGCAGACGCTCAGGCCAAGACCGAGGAACGGGTTTCCGAACTCGCCGACGCGCAGGGCCGGACCGAGGCGCGGGTGTCGGAACTCGCCGAAGCGCAGGGTCGGACTGAAGCACGGGTGGCAGACCTTGCCGTGGCGCAGCAGGAGATGTCGCTCGCGATCCAGCGGCTCACGATCCGCACCGATACGGTCGTCGGTCGCACGTTCGAGCTGCAGTTCCGGGACCGGGTTACCTCGTACCTTGGCCGCTTTCTCCGCCGCGGCCGGCTTGTCGGCAACGACGAACTGCTGGAGACGATCGAGCCGCACGTGGATGCTCGTGAGGCGGACGATTTTTTAAGGGCCGACGCGGTCGTGAAGGGCTTGGTGGACGGCGTTCCGACGTACGTGGTCGTCGAGGTGTCGTGCACCGGTGATGTGGAAGACATCGTGCGGGCCGAGCGGCGGGCAAAGACGCTTCACAAGGCTGGATGTGCCGCGATTCCGCTTATTGCCTGCGAGGCGATCTCGCCGGAGTCGCTGACCTTCGCGCGGATGACGGGCGTGCGGGTGTGGTGCAACGGCGGCATGGTCGAGGCTGCGGCGTAGGGAAGGCTGCCGAGCCGGCCGTGGGGCTCCACGGTTGGCTTTTTTCCACACGCAGGGCAGAATCGTGCCCACGCTCACGGGGCGGGTGATACGGACGGCTGCGGCGGTTCGCTCCCCGAGCCCGCGATCCCACAGAGCCTCACGTCGCGAGACCGCATGCCCACCACCAAGCAGATCGAAGCCGCCTACAGGCTCGCCCGCGACCGCTACGAGGCCCTCGGGGTGAACGCCGAAAAGGCGTGCGCGGCGCTGGCGAAGATTCCCGTCTCGCTCCACTGCTGGCAGGGGGACGACGTGGGCGGGTTCGAGAATCAGGGGGGTGCGGTCGGCGGCGGTCTCGCCGTGACCGGCAACTACCCCGGCCGGGCCCGCACGCCGGATGAACTCCGCAGCGACCTCGACGCCGCGCTGGCCGTCATCCCGGGCAGGCACCGGCTCAACCTTCATGCCTTCTACGGCGAGTTCGGAGGCAAGAAGGTTGACCGCGACCAGATCGATGCCTCGCACTTTGCCACCTGGATCGCCTGGGCGAAGAGCCGCGGCGTGGGGCTCGACTTCAATCCCACCTGCTTCTCGCACCCCAAGGCCGCCGACGGTTTCACGCTCTCGCACGCCGACCGCGGCATCCGGAAGTTCTGGATCGAGCACTGCCGCCGGTCGCGGGAGATCGGGGCCGCCATGGGCAAGGCCCTCGGCACGCCCTGCGTGACCAACGTCTGGGTGCCCGACGGCTTCAAGGACACGCCGGCCGATCGGCTCGCGCCGCGGGAACGGCTCGCCGAGTCGCTCGACGCCGTGTTCGAGAAGCCGCTCTCGCCGAAGCACAATCTCGACGCCGTGGAGCCCAAGCTGTTCGGCATCGGCAGCGAGAGCTGCACGGTGGGGTCGAGCGAGTTCTACCTGGGCTACTGCGTCACGCGGAAGAAACTGCTCTGCCTCGACGCGGGCCACTACCACCCCACCGAGTCGATCGCCGACAAGATCTCGAGCGTGCTCCTCTACCTGCCGGAGATTCTCCTGCACGTCAGCCGCGGCGTGCGCTGGGATTCCGACCACGTGGTGACGCTCTCCGAGGATCTCCTGGCGATCGGCCGCGAGATCGTGGCGACGGGAACGCCGGAGCGGGTGCACGTGGGCCTCGACTACTTCGACGCCAGCATCAATCGGATCGCCGCCTGGGCGATCGGCACCCGCAGCATGCTCAAGGCCCTGCTGATCGCGCTGCTCGAGCCTCCCGGGATCAGGCAGGCCGAGGCGGCCGGCGACTTCACGGCCCGGCTCGCGCTGCAGGAGGAGGCGAAGGCCCTTCCCTGGTCCGCCGTCTGGGACTTCTACTGTGCGGCGCAGGGGGTGCCCGTCGGGTCCGCGTGGCTCGACGAGGTGAGGACGTACGAACGTACCGTGACGGGGAGGCGCACCTGAACGCCACGATCATCCACGACGACGTCGACGCGACCACCTCGCGTGCCGCGGACGAATACGAGCGCGAGCGGGTGCCCGACTCCGCCCTCAAGGGGCCGAGCGCCTTCTGGGGCATGTACGCCGG